>JAISKM010000017.1 GCA_031261285.1 Candidatus Symbiothrix sp.
GTAGTAATACGGATGTAGCGGTAGTTAGTGATAAGGGCGTAGTGTCCCCTGTGGCGGATGGGGAAGCAGAAATTACGGTTTCATTTGGTGGCATCACTTCTGATCCGGTAGCTGTAACAATAACTACTCCTATTTGTGGTTCGCCTTTTACGGCTCCGTCGGGAGAGACTTACACTACGGCGAATTATAATAACACGGGTTTAACTAATTTGTGTTGGACTACCTCAAATTTACAGGAGGCCGGGCAGAGTGCTACCTGTTACAGTAATAATTGTGATACTTATTCTGGTCGCGGGTATTATTATACATTCGAGAATGCGAAAACCGCGTGCGGAGCCCTGACAGATTCGAATGGAACATGGCGACTTCCAACTACTACCGAGTGGAAATCGCTAATAAGTGCGTATCCAAATCTCGCTGGTGGGGAAGGTACTTTTGGCTCTTCAGCGGACCTTAAATTGCTATGGGGCGCCCCTGAATTGCGAAATGGGCATTATTGTCCGGCTGTCTACGGTTGGGGGTATATCGATGGTAATGGATACTGGTGGGGAAGTACTGCAAACACCGAAACAGTTGTTACCAATTCAACTGGTATATTATGGTATGGTCCCGACTCTAGGGTAGCAACACAGTGGGACCAGGTTCGGTGTGTACGTGATATATAAGTTTCGGTCTTTGCCGTAGAAATGACTCTTTGATTTTTAATATAGGGTCAAAAACTTAACGTTGGCAGCACTTTAAGGCTTTCAGCCTCAATACATACTATCAAGAAAGAGCACCCGCACGGGTTTTTGTACATAGTTTCGTTTCGTTTTTCCTGAGCGGGTCTCTTTCTTTTTAATAGTTCAAGATTTTTTGTATCTTTGTGCTTTCAAAAATAAGATGATAAAGGCACAAGATATTAACATAGAGGAGTTTAACTACGATTTGCCGGACGAGCGGATTGCAAAATTTCCATTGCCCCAGCGCGACCAAAGCAAGTTGTTGGTTTACCGCCGTAGACAGTTACCAGTTACCGGTTATCAGTTACCGGTTGCCGGTTGCCGGTTACCAATGAGCATTTCTGAGAGTCAATTCAGTCAAATCAGCACTTTTTTGCCTGAAAATGCGCTGCTGGTGTTTAATAATACGAAGGTGATTCAGGCGCGGCTGATGTTTCAGAAAGCGACGGGTGCTTCGATTGAAATTTTTTGTTTGGAGCCGAAAGAGCCGTCGGATTATGCGCAGGCGTTTGTGCAAAATCGTTCGTGCACCTGGCTCTGCATGGTGGGCAATTCCAAACGTTGGAAAGGCGAAAAATTGACGATGTGTAGAGGCGAAGTCTGCTCACCCTCCGAAACCGACGCCCTGTCCTGTACGGTAACTGTCGAACGCCTCGCGAATTATGGCGACACGCACCTCGTTCGTTTTGAATGGAACAATCCCGATTGGAGTTTTGCTGCTATTTTGGAGAAATTTGGCGAACTGCCGATTCCACCTTACCTCAATCGCAAAACGGAAGAGCGCGACAAAGAAACCTATCAAACGATTTATTCAAAAATAAAAGGCTCCGTAGCAGCTCCTACCGCCGGTTTGCATTTCACCGATGCGGTGTTCGAATCCCTGAAAAAGAAACACATCGCATTGGAAGAATTAACCTTGCACGTGGGCGCAGGCACGTTTAAGCCCGTCAAAGCCAACCGCTTAGCCGGCCACGAAATGCACACCGAGTGCATCTCCGTCAAAAAATCCACCATCGAAAAACTATTGTCGCATGCCGGACAGGTCTTTGCTGTGGGCACCACCTCCGTACGCACGCTCGAAAGCCTCTATTATATCGGTACAATCCTCGAAGAAAATCCGGACGCCACCCCTGACGACTTAGCCGTCGCCCAATGGGCACCTTATGTCATTCCCGCGGGCTTGCCCCCGAGCAGGCGGGGAGCGGGAATCCCCGAATACAAGGCATTGCAAAATATTTTGGATTACATGACGCGCCGGCAACTGACGACCTTGACGACCCACACGCGCATTCTGATTGCGCCGGGCTATGAATTTAAGATTGTGAACGGCATCATCACCAATTTCCATCAGCCAAAAAGTACGCTCCTGTTGCTGATTTCCGCTTTTATTGGGGACGACGATTGGCGAAAAATCTATGACTACGCCCTCGCTCACAACTTTCGTTTCCTGAGTTATGGCGACAGCTCGCTGTTGATGTAATAAAATTTCCGCGACCCGGATAAGCAGAATTACCTGAAAAGGTTCCGAAATTTGCTGCCGATGGATTCTTTTACTTCGGGAGTGGGTTGAAAATTGGGAGACTCTTCAAACTGAGAGATGGTTTTTTCTTGCTCTTTGGTGAGTTTTTCGGGCACGTAAACGGAGATGTTGACTAATAAATCGCCTTTTCCGTGACGGTTCACGCCCGGTAAACCTTTATCTTTCAGTCGCAGCACTTTCCCCGGCTGTGTGCCCGGCTCAATCTTGATTTTCGCTTTACCGTCGAGAGTCGGCACTTCCACCGAGCTACCCATGGCGGCTTGCGGAAACGTGAGCACGAGGTTGTAGATAATATCTTGCTGGTCGCGAATCAGTTCGGGATGTTCTTCCTCCTCGATGGCAACGAGCAAATCGCCGTTGACGCCTCCGCGCCGGGCGGCGTTACCTTTTTGCCGGACGGAGAGCTGCATGCCGTCTTCCACGCCGGCGGGCAATTTAATCGTGATAATTTCTTCGTCCAGCACGATGCCTTCGCCGTGACAGTGCGTACATTTAGCCGTGATTCGCTTGCCTTCGCCGTTGCAATGCGGACATTCTACTGCCGTTTGCATGCGTCCAAACAGGCTGTTGACCGTTTGAATAATTTGTCCGCGCCCCTGGCAGGTGGGGCAAGTGGTATACGCGCGTTCGTTTTCGGCACCCGTACCGTGACACTGTTTGCAGGTCACCTGTTTGCGAACCTTGATTTTCTTTTCAATGCCTGTCGCGATTTCTTTGAGAGACAGTTTGACTTTCACGCGGAGGTCCGAACCGCGATTAACATAGCGTTGCTGCTGTCCGCCGCCAAATCCGCCGGTGAAACTGCTGAAATGGCCACCCCCAAAACCTTCTGCGAAGATGTCGCCGAACTGTTGGAAAATATCTTCCATGGTCCAACCGCCGTATCCGCCTCCTGATGCTGCTCCGCCTAAGCCTGCGTGACCAAACTGGTCGTAACGACTGCGTTTGTTTGCATCGCTGAGCACGTCATACGCCTCGGCGGCTTCTTTGAATTTTTCCTCCGCCGATTTATCGCCCGGATTTTTGTCGGGATGATATTCGATTGCTTTTCGACGGTAAGACCGTTTTATTTCCTCTCCGGTGGCGGTGCGGGTCACTTCCAGCACCTCATAGTAATCTCGCTTAGTAATAGTTGCCATTTATGTTGTAATTCATCCATTCGCGACAGCCACTTTGGCGTGGCGAATGACTTTATCGTTTAGGGTGTATCCCGTTTGTAAATTGTCGATGACTTTTCCTTTTTTGTCGTCGTCCGTTTCGGGAACCAGAGCCACGGCTTCATGCCATTCGGGGTCAAACTCTTGTCCGACTGTTTCCATCGCTTTCACGCCGTTTTGTTGCAGAAAAGAGATAAATTTTTGATAAATCAAATCCACGCCTTCTTTCACGGCTACCAAATCCGTTGCCGTATCCACATTTTCCAACGCGCGTTCAAAATCGTCGACGATGGGCAGCAGACCGACCAGCGTTTTCTCGCCGCCGTTTTTGATTAGGTCGGCTTTTTCTTTGATGGTACGTTTCCGAAAATTATCATATTCTGCCATCAGGCGCACGTAAGCATCTTTTGTTTCGGCAAGCTCATCTGTCGCATCATCTGTAGTTTCACTGTCTACATCGTCTGTATCGTGAAGTTCTATAGATTCTGCTGAACCGTCATCCACATTATCATCAAACATTTCCTCAAATGCCTTTTCTTTTGTCAATTCATCTGCCAAATTGGCATTTTGTTCTTGTGTATTATTAAATTCTTTTTTGCTCATACTATTCTTCTTTTTTACAGTTTGTATGCAAAAACCGTACCAAAAACGATTGTGGACTGTACTGGGCTCGAACCAGTGACCTCTGCCTTGTCGAGGCAGCGCTCTGAACCAACTGAGCTAACAATCCCATTAAAAAGCACCGTCATTGCGGGCCTGACCCGCAATCCCCTGAAAAATAAAAGCAGCTATAAATTTCTTCATAACTGCTCGTTTTTGGTGGGCGCTGAGGGATTCGAACCCCCGACCCTCTGGGTGTAAACCAGATGCTCTGAACCAACTGAGCTAAGCGCCCGAACGTCCTTTTTTCTAAGACGGTGCAAAGGTACAACTAATTTTTGATACTGCCAAATGTTTTTGAATTTTTTTTGTAATTTTTTTGCGAGCTCTCTTTTTACATATTTTTAACAAAAATAAAACCAAAAAACTTTTTGTGTTTCAAAAGTTTTCTATTACCTTTGCACCCGCGATTAATAATTTAGGAGTAGTGAAAGCCCTACGGGCTATGGAGTTGATGAGAAGGTGGCATTTTCTATTGAAATAAATGCCCTAACGGGCAAAAAAATATAAAAATATAAACAGATGAAATTAGTTTTAGGCAAAAAGATGACTGTGATGGCAATCACGGCGATGTGTGTTTTTTCATCGCTGAGCGCACAAAACGTAGCAACGCAACAGGTGTCGGCGGCTCCGCTGACATTGAGTTTAGAGGATGCAATTACGATTGCGTTGAGCGACAACCCGACGATTAAAATAGCCGATCAGGAAATAGAGCGAGTAGATTATTCCAAAAAATCGGCTTGGCAAGGATTATTGCCTACACTTGATGGTACAGGGCAATATGGCAAGTATGCAGTGCCGGGTACCATGTCTTTGGCAGGTATGAAAATAGATATGCCTACAGATTGGACTGTTTCGCTTGGATTGCAATTGGCATTGCCTCTTGTAGCCCCGGGCTTGTGGAAGTCTATTCAACTATCCGAATTGGAAATGAAAATGGCGATTGAAAAGGCGCGCGCCTCAAAAATAACGCTACGTAATGAGGTAACGAAGGCGTATTATAATATTCTGCTGGCGCAAGATTCGTACAAAGTCTTACAGGAAGGCTATGATTTGGCGAAAAAAAATTATGATCAAGCCAAACAACGCTTTGAAGTGGGATTGGTTGCCGAATACGATTATATTTCGGCAGAAGTGCAAATGACCAACTTGCAGCCTAACCTGTTGCAGGTTGAGAATGGAATTACGCAGGCAAAGTTATATCTGAAAGTGCTTATGGGCGTGAATATGTCCGTGCCTTTGTCGGTCAAAGGTAATCTTGCAGACTATGAAAATGAGGTGTTTGGACTGAACGGCAGACGAGACATTGAGTTGACTAATAACACCGATTTGCAACAATTGGATATTCAACAACAGCAAGCCGACAAAGCAATTGATTTACAGCGCACACAGTTTATGCCTACTCTGGGTGCTTTTGGTACGTATACTTATGCCGGACAGGCAAGTAAAGCAAGCAATAGTCTTTTTGGAGATAGACCTGCAAGTACGGATTGGTTCGGACAGGGCTTGATAGTCGGATTGCAATTGAACGTACCGATTTTCCACGCTACCACTCACACCAAGTTAAAACAATTGAAAATACAGGCGAATGAGCTGAAAATACAACGCGACTATTTGGAAAATTCGCTGACCGTGCAGGCGCGCACATCGCTCGACAACATGGACAAAGCGAAAAAACAAGTGGAGGCGGCTAAAAAGGCGACCACGCTCGCACAAAAATCGTATGATATTTCCGCTAAACGGTACGAAACCGGCATGGGCATCATGATCGAATTGAACAGTGCTTCGTTGGCGGTTACACAAGCGCAACTGGCATACCAGCAAGCGATATCCGATTATTTAACGGCAAAAGCCGATTTGGAAAAAACATTGGGATTGGACTAATCTGTCATTGCGTTGCGGACTTCTATCCGGAATCCCCCTCATAAAAATGATAATTCCGACCTGTCAAAATGGCAGGTCGCTTTATTTTGGCATTATTTTTGAACTGTCATTGCGGGCTTGATCCGCAATCCCATGAGGATTGAGGGGATTGCGAATCAAGCCCGCAATGACGATTAACAACTCACAATTATATTATGGAAACAAAAAAACAAGGTCATATTGGGGTAACGACCGAAAATATTTTCCCCGTCATTAAAAAGTTTTTGTACAGCGATCACGAGATTTTCCTGCGCGAATTGGCTTCTAATGCTGTAGATGCCACTCAAAAGGTGAAAACGTTGGCGCAAGTCGGTGAGTTTAAGGGCGATTTGGGCGACTTGACTATTCGCGTGAAATTGGACGACAAAAAGAAAACGCTGACGATTTCCGACCGTGGCGTTGGGCTAACAGCCGAAGAAATAGACAAATACATCAACCAGATTGCATTTTCGAGTGCGGAAGGCTTTTTAGAAAAATACAAGGACAATGCGAACGCCATCATCGGGCATTTCGGTTTGGGCTTTTATTCGGCGTTTATGGTGTCGAAAAAAGTGGAAATCATTACGAAATCATGGCAAGAAGATGCTCCTGCAATGAAATGGTCGTGCGACGGTTCACCCGAATACACGATTACCGAAGCAAAAAAAGAGGAACGCGGCACCGACATCATTCTCTACATCGACGACGATAGCAAGGAGTTTTTGGAAAAATCGCGCATCGAAGCATTGTTGAAAAAATACTGTCGCTTCCTGCCTGTGCCTATTGCGTTCGGCAAAAAATCGGAATGGAAAGACGGCAAAGCGGTGGAGTTGGACGAAGACAATATCATCAACGATACCAATCCGTTATGGATGCGCAAACCGGCGGAACTGACCGATGAAGATTACATCAAATTTTACAAAGAACTTTATCCGTTCAGCGAAGATCCGCTGTTTTGGATACATCTGAACGTCGATTATCCGTTCAATCTGACCGGGATTTTGTATTTCCCAAAAGTGAAAAACGGCATTGATTTGCAGAAAAATAAAATCCAACTCTATAGCAATCAAGTGTTTGTGAGCGACAATGTGGAAGGCATCGTGCCCGAATTTATGACGCTGTTGCATGGTGTGATTGATTCGCCGGACATCCCGCTCAACGTGTCGCGTTCCTATCTGCAATCGGACAGCAATGTGAAAAAGATTTCGACCTACATCACCAAAAAAGTGGCGGATCGTTTGGACGATATTTTTAAGAACAACCGCTCGCAGTTTGAGGAAAAGTGGAACAATCTGCGTATTTTCATCGAATACGGCATGATTACCGACGAAAAATTCGCCGAACGCGCACTGAAATTTGTGCTGTTCAACACGTTAGACGATAAATTTTTCACGCTGGACGAGTACAAAACGCTGGTCGAAACCAATCAAACGGACAAAGACGGCACGCTGATTTATTTGTATACGACGGACAAAGACAACCAGTTTGCCTACATCCAACAAGCCAAAGAAAAGGGCTACGATGTGCTGCTGATGGACGGTCAACTCGACAACCATTTCATGAACACGCTGGAATCGAAATTGGAGAAAACCCGCTTTGTGCGCGTAGATGCCGATATTTTGGACAATCTGATTAAGAAAACAGACTCAAAAGAAGTCAAATTGACCGAAGAAGAACGCAACGCGCTGATTGAAAAATTCAAAGCCGTGATTCCGCCAATCGAAAAAACCGATTTCGTGATTGGCTTTGAACATCTGGGCAAAAACGGCAACCCCGTCACGGTGACGCAAAACGAGTTTATGCGCCGCATGATGGAAATGTCGGCCATGCAACCCGGCATGAATTTCTATGGCGACCTGCCCGTTTCTTATGTCATGACCGTCAATCTGGACGCGCCATCAGTGAAAAAAATCGAAAAAGATAAAGACAATGCGCCGGAAACACAGTCAACAATCACGCAATTAGTAGATTTAGCCCTATTGGCAAATGGTTTGCTGAAAGGCGAAGCCCTCAGCAAATTCATTAAACGGAATATGGAAAATGTTTGAAAAATAGCCCAAGGCGTTGCCATTGGGCTGGGATATATAAGGCTTTCAGCCTACTTGGTATTTTGCCCTGAAAGGGCGGCATAACCTAGCCCCAGGCATCGCCTGGGGTATAATGTATGAATGACGAAAAGACGTTAGTCGTTTTATTAGGTCCGACCGGGGTCGGGAAAACCGACCTCAGTCTGCGCTTGGCGGAGAAATTGGGGTGCCCGATTATCTCTGCCGATTCGCGTCAGATTTATAAAGATTTGGTGATTGGGACAGCAGCACCCACGGTGGCGGATTTGGTACGCGTGAAACATTATTTTGTGGGCGAACTCTCCTTAGACGACTATTTCAGTGCCGGACGATTTGAGGAGGAGGCGCTGAAATTGCTTGCCCAACTGCACCAAACTCACAACACAGTGCTGATGTGTGGCGGCTCCATGATGTACATTGATGCCGTGTGCAAAGGCATCGACGTGATTCCCGACATTGATGCGGAGTTGCGAGCAGACCTCTGGAAGCAATTTGAAACCGAAGGTCTGGAACCAATCGCCCAACAATTGAAACTTTTAGACCCCCAATTCTACAATAAAGTAGACCAAAAAAATCACAAACGAGTGATCCACGCCCTGGAAGTATGTCTGCAAACCGGCAAACCCTACACCTTCTGGCGCACCAACAGCACCAAAAAACGCCCGTTCAACATCCTAAAAATCGGATTAACCCGCGACCGCGCAGAACTTTACACGCGCATCAACCAACGGGTAGACCAAATGATGGAAAACGGTCTTCTGAACGAAGTCCAAAGCCTCCACTCCCTAAATTCCATAACCCTCTTAAATTCGCTAAACACCGTCGGTTACAAAGAACTCTTCCGCCACCTAAACGGCGAATGGCCCCTCGACTTCGCCGTCGAAAAAATCAAACAAAACACCCGCATCTACTCCCGCAAACAAATGACATGGTTCAAACGCGATCCCGAAATCCACTGGTTTCGCCCCGAAAAAATAGACGACATCCTCAAAATAATAAACCAAACACTTGGATGACAACTATTTCAAAAAAACATTCACAATATTGCGAATATCAAAAAAATGCATTACCTTTGTCCCGCAAATTAAGACTATATGATAATTGTTTTTGAAGAAAAATACTTACGTGAGTTGTACGAGAAAGGACATGCTTCCGACAAAAAACATCGGTATCAAATCATTATAAATAAAAAATTATGATACAACTGAAAGGGGTTGACCCCAGAATGATAGCAAACAATCTTACGCCATACGAGCCAACGCATCCGGGCGAAATACTCAAAGATGAAATAGAGTATCGGGGTTTGTCTCGCGATATAATATACAGGTGGTAAGTAAGAATAAATCATTCTCACAACGTCTTGCAGAGGTGCGGAAGTTGGCGGCATCGGTGACTTTGTGACTTGTAAGATTTTCTATAATGCAAACGAAAGGCATTCGGATTTTTGGATCAACATTCTGCAAATTAGCAGGAATAAGTTTAGCGGTGGGGCTTGTGGTGCGGGTTGTTCTGCTACTTCAAGTGCCAAACGATGTCACGTTTGGCGCCGGTGAATGGCTGAAAATTTTTCTGTTGGGGGCGGTCAACGATTTGGCGGTTGCCGTGATAAGTTTCGTCTTTATGTGGCTGTATCTCAGCCAGTTGTCCGAAACAAAATATAAAAAACCGACCGGCTACATTATAGTGGGAATCTGCGTTTTAGGACTGATCTATCTTACTTTTTTCAACAATATTCTGCGCGAATACGGCAGTGTAGTGCCCAAAATTGGCATCGGCTTGCTGCTGTACGAAACCATCAGTTTTGGTTTGCGGTTGTTTATTCCCTCTATTCGAGCGCAGTGGAGTAGGGTAGTGTACTACATTTTGTTTGCGATTTATGTGTTTACGACTCTTTTCAATGGCATTGGCGCGTATTTTTTCTGGGACGAATTTGGGGTGCGCTACAATTTTATTGCGGTCGATTACCTTATCTATACGAACGAAGTGGTCGGCAATATCATGGAATCTTATCCGATGATTCCGCTGCTCTTGGTGCTATTGACCGTTTCGGGACTTTTGACGTGGGCTTTCAACAGCCATTTGTCATTCCCTCCTGCGCGGAAATCCCAAAGTCTTGCTGTCATTGCGGGCTTGACCCGCAATCCCCTGAACAAAACCAGGATGCTTATCAGGAGATGGCGGATCAAGTCCGCCATGACATTCGTGTCACTGGTTTATATTTTGCTGTTTGTGGCATCGTATTTTGTGCTCAAAAGCAATGAGAAATTTCAAAAATCCGACAATGTGTACACGAATGAATTGCAAGCCAATAGCGTATACAAATTTTATACGGCGTTCATAAACAGCGAGTTAAGCTATACGGATTTTTATATTACATTGTCTGATGCTGAGGCTGTCGAGATTGTGAACAGCATTTATCACAGTCAAGGTGCGGAAAATTTGCAAACGATTAGCGATTCCGTATCCAGTATCAAAAAAAATATCGTGCTGATCATGTGTGAAAGTTTGAGCGCGGAATTTTTGGCACGTTATGGCGATACGAAAAATCTGACACCCAATCTCAACAAATTGATTGATGAAAGCTTGAGTTTTGACAATCTGTATGCGACGGGCACGCGCACTGTTCGCGGATTGGAGGCTATCACCCTGTGTTTGCCGCCCAGTTCGGGTGAAAGCATTGTCAAACAGCCCAACAATGCGAATCTGTTTTCGACCGGCAGTGTATTGAAAAAGCAGGGTTACACGACGCAATTTTTCTACGGGGGCGACGGCTATTTCGACAATATGACCGCGTTTTTCGCGGGTAATGGCTACGAAGTGATCGATAAAAATCAATTTGAGAAAGACGAAATCACGTTTAGCAATATTTGGGGCGTGTGCGATGAAGATTTATTTGCCAAAGTGCTAAAAGAATTAAATAAAAATGCCCGGAATAGTATAAAACCGTTTTTTGCGCATATCATGACGACCAGCAATCACCGTCCGTTTACTTATCCTGAAGGAAAAATCGACATTCCGACCGACAGTAAATCGCGTGCGGGTGGTGTGAAATATTCCGATTATGCGATTGGAAAATTTATTGAACACGCTAAAAAAGAAAGTTGGTTTACGAATACGGTGTTTGTGATTATTGCCGACCACTGTGCTTCCAGTGCGGGAAAAACCTCTATTCCGTTGGACAAATATCAAATTCCGTGTATCGTGTATGCGCCGGGGTTTGTGGCTCCGAAACGGGAAACACGCTTGGTGTCGCAGATTGACATTATGCCGACGATTTTTGGACGTTTACATCTGTCCTACAATTCCTATTTTTACGGGAAAGATATTTATTCTGCTGATTATCCCGAGCGTGCGTTTGTGGCAACCTATCAAAATCTCGGTTATTTGGAGCCGGATAAGTTGACTGTTTTGTCGCCGGTGCGTCGCGTAGAACAGTTTCAAGTGACTCAAAACGGTTCAAATTTTGATTTGTCGCAATTAGAAGCGATTGATTCCGTAGCAGTTAAAACAGCAGTTGCATTGTATCAAACAGGAACTAAAATATTAATTAAACAAGAGAGCAATGATATTCCCGTAGGGAATTAAGCTCGGTAGAAGGAAGATGGAAAATAACTATTGTGTGATTATGAGTGGCGGAATCGGTAGCCGTTTCTGGCCGTTTAGTCGTGAAAATAAGCCGAAGCAGTTTTTGGATTTTTTCGGAACTGGTCGCTCGCTGTTGCAACAAACTTACGATCGCTTCGCGAAAATTGTGCCGAAAGAAAATATTTATATTGCTACCAATGAGCAATATGCGGAACTGACGAAGCAACAACTGCCCGAATTGAAAGACCATCAATTGCTGTTGGAGCCCACGCGTCGCAACACCGCGCCGTGCATCGCCTACGCCGCGTACCATATTCAAGCAATCAATCCGGAAGCAAGCATCGTGGTGACGCCTGCCGACCACTTGATTTTGCAGGAACACCATTTTTTGAACAATATTCAAATGGCGTTGCAATTCGCAAGCAAAACTTTAGCTTTGCTGACTTTGGGTGTGAAACCCAATCGTCCGGAAACGGGTTATGGCTACATACAAACGCAGTCAAACGGACCAAGTACGATTCATCGCGTCAAAGCGTTTACCGAAAAACCCAATGCCGAACTCGCCAAAGTGTTTTTTGAAAGTGGTGAATTTTATTGGAATTCGGGGATTTTTATTTGGAATGCGCAAACCATTATTAATGCGTTTCAGAAACATTTGCCAGACATTTATGCGCATTTTGAGCAAGGGAAAGGCAAATACAACACGCCTGAAGAAAAAGCCTTTATCCAAGAGGAGTATCCGATGTGCCAAAATATTTCCATTGACTACGGCATTATGGAAAAGGCCGACAACACCTACATGTTGGTTGCCGATTTCGGTTGGTCAGACCTCGGAACTTGGGGCGCGCTCTACGATTTGGCAGAAAAAGATGACGACAACAACGCTACCCTGAAATGCCCATCGCTGTTCATCGAGAGCGCAGACAATCTGGTGACGCTTCAAGATGGCAAACTGGCTGTAGTTCAAGGTCTTAAAGACTACATCGTCGTTGAATCCGACAATGTCTTGATGATTTGTCAAAAATCCGAAGAACAGCGTATCAAGCAGTTTGTCGCGGATGTGAACATGAAGCTCGGCAACAAATACCTTTAATGAATTGTTAATTGTTAATTGTTAATTGTTAATTAATGGAAACCCCATTAATCATTAACCATTAACCATTAACCATTAATCATTAACCATTATTTTTTATAGGAAACCGTAAACGATTTGAGACTTGCCGGAATGCTCACACTTTTAATAACGGCAACTTTTTCGTTGGAAATATAGCCGGTGTAAGGGTTGTTGCCAAAACAAATGGCCTCTACCTGATTCAGAGAGCCAAGATTTTTGGAATAAACAGATCCTGTCAACAGGTCATTGCCCTGAAAACCGGAATAGATTCTGACATAATGAGTCCATAAGCCCCCATTTTGATAACCGATCACTATCACTTCATTGATTTTGTCGGAATAATCCACCCCTGTGACCATACAATTAATATGATCGTAGCGTTTGAAAAAAATCGCCGGATATTTTCCGTTGCCTGCACGAGAAACATTCGGCAGTAAATATTCGGATGTGCCATAACCATCGTAGGCACTGGTCCAATCTTTTGTAAACAAGTGAATGGTATCGTTGCGGACATAAATAGCCTCGCAGTCGTAAGCCGTATTATTTTGGATGGCTGTTGGAGTCGGACTTTCTCCCTGCTCGGGATAAAAAAACGGAATCACTTCAATGTTATGTGCCGGGATCGTTGCATCTCCTCTCATCGGAATGTCGTCCAACTTTAGTTTGTAAATTTTCAAATCCGTCCGTGCTCCGCTCACATTATTTCCCGTATCTGCGATGTACAGATAATGATCGTCTGCCGCCAAATCTTCCCAATCGACATTGGTAGCACCCTCTAACGTAATCGTTTGCAGAACAGCACCGGTTGCCGGATTAACGGAAAAGAGTTGCGGCCCGTTTCCGCTATCATTAAGCGTCCATAATTTGCCCTTGGAATATTCCAAGCCCGAACTTTCATCCAAAGTTGGAGTAGCCAACTTCACCGTATTTGAAAGTGTAAATTCAGTGAGTTGAGGAGCATTTCCGAACGTTTGTTGAGTAACAAACGTCTTACAACCGGATCCAAAGAATCCCAAGAACAACAACAGAATGTAATAACTCTTTTTCATATTAAACTGTATTAAATTTACTAAAATATATAAATTGAGGCATCATGCGCAGGCACGTGCAAATTACAAAAACTATCACGTAACTTGTCATTTTTGATGCCGAAATAGCTAAACGCATGAGCCGGCAAAAAGACGGATACGTCTTTGGCGTGAGCATCAAAATTGGCAACCACCAGCACTAATTCTTTGCCGTCGCTGCGTAGAAAGGCGTATTGCTTGTCGGGATTGAACACGTCGCTGTGTGGATTCAGGTACATTAAATCGTAAAATTTGCCTTCACGCAACGCACTGTTGCTGTTTGCTAAATTCAACCATTCGATATAACGGTTTTGTAATTTTTTTTGTTCGGTGGTCATTGGTGATTGGGCGATCGTATGGGATTGGGCGATTGCATGTGATTGGGCGATTGCATGGGATTGGGCGACCGCTACGGGTGATTTCCAATAATCGAAAATTGTGGTGCGACCGTCGCGTCCCGAAAATCCTTCGGCATCCATGCCACGTTCACCGATTTCCTGACCGAAATAAACCATAAACGGATTGGTGCTCATAAACAGTGACACAGCCAATGCCGGCAGGGCTTTTTGTGGATGGCCGGCAAAGAAATCGGACGCAATGCGTTGCTCGTCGTGATTTTCCAAGAAATTGAGCATCTGCGGCTGAATGTCGCCCACGGCTTGCCAGCAGGAGGTAATCGCACTTGCCGACTGATTGCCTGTCACGATGGCACGTAACGTGTCGTAAAGTCCCACTTTGTCGTAAAGATAATCAAAATGCCCGCGATGCAAGTAGTTCCGATACTGCTCCGGATTGTACACTTCGGCAATAAAAATCAGGTTAGGGTGTTTTTCCTTCACCTTTGGAATGGCGTATTCCCAAAATTCCACCGGCACCATTTCCGCCATGTCACAACGAAAACCGTCAACTTTCTTTGCTGCCCAAAACAGCAAAATGTCCGTCATTTTTTTCCACGTGTCGGGAATCGGCGAAAAATGCGTTTGACCACCATTCAAATAATCAATCCCGTAATTCAATTTAACGGTTTCGTACCAATCATTGCAGCTCGGATGTGGCGAGAAACAATCATTTCCGGTCGCTTTCGCCGGAAATTCATGATACGGAGAATAATGGTAAATGGTTAATGGTAAATGGTTAATTGGTAACTGGTAACTGGTAACTGGTAACTGCAAGGCTTGTCCGGGAAGATAATAAAAATTATTATTGGCTGAAAACGTAGTGTGTGTGTTGTCTGTCGCCCCAAAATCAATGACGGAATCGGGCTTAGCGTCCGAATAGTATTCACGAGCCACGTGATTGGGCACAAAATCCATAATAAATTTCAGATCCGCTTTATGTGTGCGTTTGACCAAGTCGTCAAACTCTTTCATGCGATGAGGAACATTGTCTGCCAAATCAGGATCGATGTCATAATAATCTTTGACAGCATAAGGCGACCCCGCTTTGCCCTTAACCACCGCCGGATGGTCGGGTCGAATGTCGGGATAAACGGTCTGCGTGGCATGCTCTAACAATCCCGTGTACCAAACATGGCTAAATCCCATCTTTTTAATTTCTTTCAACACTTTGGGCGTGAATGCCGACATTTTGCCGCAACCGTTTTCCTCGATTGTGCCATTAGCTACCAGATTGGGCTTATTGTTGCCAAATAAGCGCGGTAATACTTGATAAATAATTATTCTTTCAACCATCATCTTTAATTTCTTTAAACTCTTAAATTTCTTAAACCGGATCCACATCATACTGCACCACAGCATATCGAAAGGCTTTCTGTTCCAAAAGCGATGTCTGAATCGTTTCCAAAATTTCACGCAAAACAGTCATCGAAACCTTATTCTCAACTTTCAAAACAATCTGACGCAGATATAAATTTTGCATTTTAGCGACCGCCGGCTTGTCGGGACCAAGTACGCGATCGCCCAATTTCTCGCGTAATTGCATGGCAAAAGCGTCGGCTAACTCCCTGACTACCTCGTCTTGACGGTGTTTGAGCGTGATGTGAATGAGGCGAAACAGGGGAGGGTAATGAAACAATTCGCGCTCTTCCATCTGCATCGTGTACATTTCGTTGTAGTTTTGCTGCAATACGGACTGAATCAGCGCGTGGTCGATGTGCGACGTTTGCAAAATGACTTCGCCTTGCTCTTTGCGGCGTCCGGCACGTCCCGACACTTGCGACATCAGTTGATAAGCCCGCTCGTATGCTCTGAAATCGGGGTGATTCATCAGCGCGTCGGCATTGAGGATGCCTACCAACCCCACTTTTTCAAAATCCAATCCTTTGGAAATCATCTGTGTGCCAATCAAAATCTGCGTCTGCCCGGTTTCAAGTCGTGAAATAATTCCTTCGAATGCTTTTTTGGTTGTCGTCGTATCTGTGTCCATCCGTTCGACCGTTGCGTTTGGAAACAGTGTTTTGATTTCTTCTTCCACTTTTTCGGTGCCGTAACCTACAAATCCAAATTCGCCGCCACATTCGGGACATTCCGTCGGCAGACTGTAAGCGTGTCCGCAATAGTGGCATTTCAGGCGATTGCTTTGCTTGTGATAGGTGAGGCTGATGTCGCAAAAACGGCATTTAGGCGTACAGTCGCAGATCTTGCAGGTCATCACAGGCGCGAAGCCCCGCCGGTTTTGAAACAGCAATATTTGTTCGCCTTTTTCCAACGTCGCCTGCATCTTTTCTTGCAACAACGGCGAGAAAATGGATTTCATCTTTTTGGTGCGGCGCAATTCTTTCACATCTACCGGAATAATGTGTGGCAATTCATTTATTTCTGGGCGATTTTCGTTTATTTTAGGGTGGTTTTCGTTTATTTCTGGGCGATTTTCGTTTATTTCAGGGCGATTTTCGTTTATTTCAGGGCGACCGCAAGGGTTCGCCCCTACGAATCGTTTTTTTAAATGCACATAACCGTATTTACCTGTTTGCGCATTGTGAAACGACTCCACCGATGGCGTTGCACTGCCCAACACGACTTTTGCGCCGTGCATACTCGCCAACATAATTGCCGCATTGCGGGCATGGTAGCGTGGCGCGGGGTCTTGCTGCTTATAACTCGGCTCGTGCTCTTCATCCACAATTACTAAACCTAAATTTTGGAATGGCAAAAACACTGCTGAACGCGCGCCTAAAACCACCTGTATGTTTGGGCGGGTGGTATTTGGGCGGGTGTCATCTGGGCAGGTGTTATTTGGGCAGGTGTTATTTGGGCAGGTGTTATTTGGGCAGGTGTTATTTGGGCGTATGGCATCAGGGCGACCGCAAGGGTTCGCCCCTACGTAATTCGTAATTTGTAATTCGTCATTGCCTACGGATTCCCAAATATCCTTTCGCTCGTGATGATTGATTTGTGAATGATAAACGCCCAATTTGTCGCCAAAAAAATGTTTTAGACGACTGGTGATTTGGGTGGTCAACGCAATTTCCGGTAGCAAATAAAGCACCTGTTTGCCGGCATCCAGCGTTTCCTGAATCAAATGTGTGTAAATTTCTGTTTTCCCGGAAGATGTTACGCCATGCAAAAGGCACACATTTTTTTCTAAAAAACATGATTTTATGTTATCAAACGCCTGTTTTTGTAAATTATTTAACACATGTAGGGGCGTATCGCATACGCCCATTGACGTTTTTGCATCCATTGGTGTTTTTGTGTGCGACGAGGGCGTATGCGATACGCCCCTACGGAATGTGTGCAACAACCCCTTCTCAATAAAAGCCGGCGGCAAAGCCGCCTTAAAAACTTCCCCCATCCGGCAAAGATAATACTCCGACAGCCATTCCCAAAATTTCAATTGGTGCGCATCCACGATGGGATTGCGGGTCAAGCCCGCAACCAAAATAGGTTTAATGACAGACGCGTCCACTGAAGATTTTTCTCCAATGGACGCGACAATGCCAAAATAGTTTTTCTTTCCAAAAGTCACCTCAACCAAACCGCCACAGACAACCTGCGTTTCCATTTCCGACGGCACGGAATAAGTAAACGTGTCAGCCAGCGGCACGGGTAAAATAACTTCGATATTCACAATTTAAAAAAGGTACGCAGCACTAAGCACCCAGCCCTTATTTTTTCCATTTGTGTTTTTCACACTGTTGAGCAATTCATACTCATTGATCAGCCCCAATTGGTAGTTAATTCCTGCTTGAAAATGGCTCAAAAATTCCATGCCGACGCCCAAATTCAGACCTGCCCCAAACGACTTGGATTTTATGCTTTCCACAAGAATTTCATTTTTGTTTGCATTATCAACGATTTTGAGGTTTATATAAGGCCCGGCCGCTGCATAAGCACCCGCTATGCCCAAAAAACTCAATTTATACTTAACATTGACCGGAATGAAAAAACTTCCTTGAGAAAACTCAATGCCGTCAAATTTATATCCATTGTGGGAATAAAGCAGTGCCGCATCCATATCCAAATTAATGCCGGCCAAAGGTACCGTGAAATTTATCATCGGTCCCAGTTGAAAACCGGTTAGATTTTCCGATTGCAGATTTGATCGGCCGGCGTTAACGTCCAGTGCTAAAAGATTGAAACCTCCTTTGACACCCCAAGAAATTTGTGCCTGAGCCGTAGCAATTACGCTAACGGTCAACATCAAAACCAGAAATAATCGTTTCATAATTATTTATTTAAACTCCTGCAACTTAAAACAAATAGGCAGCAGTAATTGACCAACCCTTACTTTTCCCTTTAATGTCTATCACATTATTGAGCATGCTGTAATCTTCTGTCAGACCTAATTGATAGTTGGCACCCAGTTGCAGATGGCTCAAAATTTCTACGCCGAAACCAAAATTCAGACCGGCACCAAATGATTTGGCTTCTACATTTTCTATGAAATTGTTGTCAAGTTTGATGTTGATATACGGCCCGGCCGTGCCATAAGCGCCAATTAGGCCCATCAAACTCAATTTATACTTCAAATTGACCGGAACAAACAGGCTGCTCGTTTTAAAATCTTCATCGCCAAATTTGAATCCATCTTGGGAATAAAGCAGCGCAGCATCCATACCAACGCCAATTAAAGGAACCGTAAACTCAATCATCGGTCCCAGTTGAAAACCGGTCAGATTTTTTGTATCCAAATTGCCTTCAAGTTTGCTGAAATCTGCTTTTACAAGATTTACACCCCCTTTAATACCCCAAGAAAACTGTGCTTGAGCCGTGCCAATGACACTGACTGCCAACACTAAAACTAATACTAAACGTTTCATAATCATTTATTTTTTAGATTTTTATTTTAATAATTATTGTTTGCAACTTTCAATCTGTGACCCACGCTTTGTTGTGTACCCTGATTTTCTTAACGTCAAACTGCAAATCCTCCTTTTTCGGAATCGCAATATAATACGTTTTCGCAGGTGCTTTTTTCGGCTGTTCCAATTTCGTGTCGCGCAACCATACATTAAATTCTTTCAAGGTCGCATAACTGATGCCGTACTGTTTGGCAAAAGCCGCCCAATCGGGCACATTCGTCGACACTTCCACATAGTCTACCGGCACGTGTGGATACAAATTTTCTTTTTTCAGCACATAACCATACCGCTTGGGATGGCTCAAAAGTTCTTTGGCTGCCAAAATGCGAAACATATAGCGCGACGTTTCCGACACGAGCAACAGGTCAAAAGCCGATTCCGCATCTTGTTGGTTCAGTTGCGAAGAAATGCGCCCGGTGCCTGCATTGTACGATGCCGCCACATCCATCCAATTGTGGTATTTTTGGTAGGCGGCGCGGAAATAGTTACAGGCAGCCTCGGTCGCCTTTTCAATATGATAACGCTCATCGACACCATCGCGAATTTCCAACCCATAATTTTTCGCCGTCCCCTCCATAAATTGCCACAAACCGGCTGCTTTTGCCGGCGAGAGGGCGCGCGTGTCCAAATTGCTCTCGATGACGCACAGATATTTGAAATCGTCAGGGATATTGTTCGCCGCCAAAATGGGTTCGATAATCGGAAAATAGCGATTGGCACGCTTAATTATCAGCATCGTTGAAGAATGCAAATACGCCTGAGCATTAAGTTCACGATCGTAGCGTTCCCGCATATCAAGGCGTTCCAATGAGATTTTCAGGTCGGCAAACTCCACCTCTGAAGGTACAGGAAATGAGATTACTTGCGTCGCAAATTCTTTTAAATCTTCGCGTGTTGGCTCCGGAGCTTTGCTGCTTTTTAGAAAACACAAACCGGCTAAAATCAAAATAAGTGTACAAGACGCTTGTGTGGCGATAGCCGCACTTCGACGGCTGACATTGTCATTGCGGGCCTGACCCGTCATCCCCCGGCGGGAGCGATTGAAACTGCGATAACTGTCCGGTTCAATTTCCACGTCCGGTTCAACATAATTTGATTTGGGCGTGAGTGTAAAATTGATGTATTTAATTGTCAAACCACGATCACGCCATTGCTGTTCGTAATAGGTTTGAATAGAGAGAACATCTGTATCAGGGGATTGCGGGTGAGATTGCGGGTCGGAGCCCGCAACGCAATGACGATCAGATGATTGTGCGTACACATCGTCGATTTTTTGTAAGATTGGTAACTCATTAGCATCAATCATCGCATTGGTGTAGGTGTATAGAAACGGGCTGTCCGTTTTCAGGTGGATTTGTCCGTTTTCGCTGAGAATTTCGCGGTAGAGTTGCATGAAACGGGTGCTTGTGAGCCGTTTCGTCGCTTTTTTCATTTGCGGGTCGGGGAATGTAATCCAGATTTCCGACACTTCGCCCGGAGCGAAAAAACGATTGATGAGTTCGATGTTGGTGCGCAGAAAGGCAACATTGGTCAATCCTTCCGCCAACGCTTCTTTCGCGCCCGACCACATCCGCGCGCCTTTGATGTCTACACCGATGAAATTGCGATCAGGAAAACGTTTTGCCAAACCAACTGCATACTCTCCTTTGCCACAGCCCAATTCAAGCACGATGGGGCGATCGTTTTTGAAAAACAACTCATGCCACCGCCCACGCATTTCAAATTGCGAACTTTGATCCACAATCCCTTGCGAAGCATTCTGCATGTCAGCGAACGTGTGTTGAAACACATTCGGATAGCGGCTCATGTCTGCAAATTTCTGCAATTTATTTTTCCCCATACCATTTTTTCAATTCACAAAAGTAGTCATTTTTTTGATAGAAAAAAATAATTCTGTCAGATTTCTAAAAAAAACTCCTAAACAATTAACCATTAACCATTGACCATTAACCATTATTTCGTATCTTTGTCCCAAAGAAAGCACTAAATATGGAAGATTTACGCGAACAGATTGAGGAACAGGAAGAACAGGAGGAGTTGTATGAGCACTTTCGATTCACTGCCGACAAGGGACAAGCCTTGTTGCGAGTAGATAAATTCTTGGTCGATCGCATCACGGGGGCTTCACGCAATCGTATTCAGCAGGCGGCAGACGCCGGTTATATCCTTGCCAACAACAAGCCGGTTAAGTCGAATTATAAGGTTAAGCCGCTGGATGTTATCACCATTGTGCTCGATCGTCCGCACCGCGAAGTGGATATTTTGCCCGAAGATATTCCTATTAATGTGGCTTACGAAGATCAGGATGTGCTGGTGGTCAACAAACCGCCCGGCTTGGTGGTGCATCCGGGGCATGGTAATTACACGGGCACGCTGCTCAATGCCGTGGCATGGTATCTCAAAGATGATCCACAATATCACACCGGCGATCCGCGTTTGGGATTGGTGCATCGCATCGACAAAGACACGTCAGGGTTGCTGGTGCTGGCAAAAAATCCCGAATCCAAAACGCACCTCGGCTCGCAATTTTTTAATAAAACGACCAAACGCCTCTATTGGGCAGTGGTGTGGGGCAACGTGAAACTCGACGAAGGGCGCATCGAAGGCAATATCGGACGTGACCCGCGCGACCGGATGCTTCAAATGGTGTTTCCGCCCGATTCGGAAGAAGGAAAACCCGCTGTGACGCACTACAAAGTGCTCGAACGCTTCGGTTACTGCACGTTAATCGAATGTCGCTTGGAAACAGGGCGCACCCACCAAATTCGCGTGCACCTGAAACACATCGGTCACACGCTGTTTAACGACGAACGCTACGGCGGCAATGAAGTGTTGCGCGGCACACAAGGCACGAAATACAAGCAATTCATCAAAAATTGTTTCGACACCTGTCCGCGACAAGCCCTGCATGCCAAGACAATCGGTTTTATTCACCCCCGCACGGGCGAAGAAATTTATTTGGACAGTGCCATTCCCGATGATATGGCGCAGTTGCTTGATAAATGGCGTGCGGCGCAAACATTTTGTTAATCACAAAATTTGTATTTCATGTTTTATGTTTTGCTAAATTATCCGTATGAAAGTCTCGGCTCCTTATGGCGCAGATTTTATGCTGAAACACAATCTGACCGCAGTGAGCAGCGTGAAGTTAGCCTTAAAATCTTTGTTGAACAAAACCTTAATATTGCAAGATAAAAGCGGTAGTTTTTATGTCTACGACCGTTTCTTTTCGCTGTGGTTGAGGCAAACCAATTGAAGTCGAAGTGAGCGGCAAAAACATTTGGTAAATTCAAAAATAACTTTTATCTTTGTAGACAGAAATAAAAATACATAACAATACGAAATAGAAATTTAGAATTATAAAATATTAATAATTGAGCTATAGCTCTTATTCTCGCGTATTCGAAGTCTGGAAAATTTCAAATAAGCATGTGAGAATAAGTCGCGAAGGTTCACGCTCTATGGGCGTGAACTGCTTCGTGCTTATTTACATGCAAAGGCAATTTCCAGACGCCAGAATACGCAAATAAGCAATCAACGAGCAGTTTCACGCCCTATTGTTTGCCTAAGTTTAAGAGTTGAGGGCATAAACTCTTAAAAATATGAGATTAGAAAATTGGTTTATTTCAAATCCTGATACTTCACAACAGGAAGTATTAAAAGTGCCTATCAATCAAAATTTGATAGTGAAAGGTGCCGCAGGTAGTGGCAAAACGAATATGGCGATTTATCGCGCCAATCAAGCTGGCGATAATTCGTTTGTAATTGTAGTTTATACTGTAGCATTAAAAAAGATGATACGTTATGGGCTTAGCGAATTGGGGCTGGACAAAGATCGTATCGTTCACGAATGGTCGTGGATTCACAGAGGTATTGAAATTTCAGGAGATGTTTTTTGTCTGAAAGAAGATAATAAGTATGGTCTTAATAAGAGTCTTTTGGTTCTCAAATCTGTAGAGGATATAAAAGTTTTTGTTGCAAAAGAAGACTATGAAAGCGTTACACAAATAGATGGAATAAAGGCGATTGATAATCCATTAGAAGTTTCCATTGATTTTGACGATTGGGTCGAAGATAGATTTTACTACACATTTCACCGTCGTGCACGTTGGTTCAAAGAAATTTATTTGCAAAATTTTAATTTAGACCCAAATGATGAAAAATTTGTTTTTATTCCAGCAGGTTATCTTTTCAAAGAAAAAGGCATAGTAAATTATGTAATTGTTGATGAAGGGCAAGATTTTAATTTGGTAAATTATAGAAATACCTTTATTCCACAAGCGAAAAAATCTATTACAATTTTCGGTGATACCAATCAAAAAATTTACAAAGATAGAAATTGCAACATTGACGATATTGCCACTACCTTTACATTTCCATTACTAAATCTTGCTTACAATTACAGAGTACCAAAGACTATTGCGAAAGTTGCACAGAATATTCCAAATCCACACCTTGATTTGCTAACCAACAACAAGAAAAATAATGGGAACAGCGATTATCCTTCATTTCCAAAACCGATAATTAAAAAATGCAACTCAGAATCTGAAGAATTGCAATATATTCTTAACAGAATCAGAACAGAAGGATTGGACGATGTGGCTATTTTATTGGCAAAAGAAGAAAAAGTAAAAGAAATTCACAAATTCTTTTCCGAAAATAATATAGGCACACAAGTTCGTATTGCCATTGACATAGGCGTTACTCCTTTGGGCAATCGTAAATTTCAAAGAATTGATACTTTGAATTTTACTAATCTTGACTTACCGTCTATTTTGACTTACCATAGTGCCAAAGGAACTGAATTTGATAATATTTTTATTCCTTTCGCTGATGACGACAGAGGATTAGAAAGAAATCCGTTTTATGTTGCGGTAACAAGGTCAAGCAGTCGAGTATTTATTACATACTCAAGACGGCGCACAAGTTTATTAAAAGATGTAAATCCTACCGATGTAATTATCCAATAACGATGAAAGCAAAACAAATAAAAGACAGTTTTTGGTTGCCAATCAACCTTTGGAATTTAAACGAAGTGTTTACAACAGAAAGTATTTCGCCTATTTCGTTTTATGGCGTTAGAGATTTTGGTAATCCAGTTAATCGCAATCAAGAAAAAATTGAAGATACAAATAATCTCATTCTGTTTGACGATGCAGTAAGAAGCGATATTTTGTTGAATGTTTCGGCGGATTTGTTGGAGAAAAATTGCCTCGCAGAAATTCCACAGGACAAGAAAGCAAAAATGAAAATCAAAAGTTTTGAGTATTCCAAAACCATTTATTTAAGAAGAGAAATGTTTAAGGTTTATTTCGCTTCGCAAGATACGCTTAAAGATTTTTTGAATAACACTTTTTTATTGTTGGAAGTGAAAACAATTAACAAGTATTACAATTTAGAAAATCAAATAGAATCCGCATTTGTTGTTGATGCAAAAATCAATACAAAGAAACAAACAGCATTTTATCAGCCTAAACTTTTATCGGAAGAGCAAGCATTACAGCCATTCTTTGACAAAGCATTCAATCAAATCAAAGGACTGATTTACGGTTATCTAATTGGCTCTATCGGAACTTTAGGCGATAAAGAACAAGGACTTGTAACTGACTTGTCGAATTTGAAAAATACTATTGGCGGTATTCACACTGATATTGTTTTGTCGGAACAATACTCAAGCCTTTGGCTTATTAATATTCGCAAGCAGATAAAAGATTGCACGAAACGATATTTTGAGGTTTTCAATCAAAATACAACCGTTTTTGATACTTTAATTTTACGATTGGAAGAAGTTGATAATCTGAATAAAATGCGCTGTGATGATTTGAGTAAGCAAAAATCGCCAAATTATAAAAGAGAACACGACCAACTTCAAAATGATTTGGAAAAAGAACGTAGAAAGTTGTATAAGTTTGAATCGGAACACAATATTACTGCTTGCAGAGAAGAATTGCAAAGCATAAAAAATCAAGAAAAACAAATGGGGGAAAGCGAGGGAAAACAGCGAAAATATTTCAAAAAAGATACTTATGAATATACCCGAAAACAAGAATTGAAAAGCATAATTGAAGAATAGTAGTGTTGCGTTAATTTTTTTAAATTTATTGTAATATATTGATATACAAATACATATAAGCGTTTTTTGATTTTTCGATTTGAATTGACGTACTTTTGCTCAAAAAGCAAAAAG
>JAISKM010000020.1 GCA_031261285.1 Candidatus Symbiothrix sp.
GTTTTTGGAGAAATCATTCCGCTTTACGGAGATTATGCCGATGGTTTTTGGGACAGGTCGTTGAAGGAAATGCCGGGCGATTATTCAAAAAGTTTTCTGTTTCGTTCCTTCCGAAATTCTACGGTCATTGCCACCGAACAATTGCCTGTTGAGTCACTTGAACAAGACACTTCTTGTCATTGCGGGCTTGACCCGCAATCCCCTGAATTACAGTACCCGTATTTTACCTGCGAATTGGGTGGCGGAATGATGTCCAGTTATCATCGCCGAATCCATATTTATCCGATGGATGTTTACGCAATGGCTTTGGTACGGGTAGGATCGGGAAGCAATTTGCCCGGGTATTATATGTATCACGGAGGTACGAATCCGCAAGGAAAATTGACCACGCTCAATGAAGAACAAGCAACACCGATGACCAACTACAATGACTTGCCGGTCAAGACTTACGATTTTCAAGCGCCGCTGGGAGAATTTGGGCAAGTGAACGGACAATACCATTTATTACGCCGATTTCATTTATTTCTTCAAGATTTTGGCAATGAATTAGCCTTGATGTCGCCTTATTTTCCGGAAGATGCCCCCACCCATCCGAATGATGATACAACTTTGCGATGGAGTACGCGACACAATGGAAAGTCCGGTTTTGTATTTGTCAATAATTACCAACGTTTGAAACCATTGAGTAAAAAAGAGGATGTTCAGTTCACTATTGATTTGCCGGAAAACAGGTTGACGTTTCCCGATTCACCTGTTTCTGTGCCTGAAGGCGCGGCTTTCTTCCTGCCCTTCAATATGCAAATGGGTGAAGCCAATCTGATTTATGCCACAGCGCAACCGATAGCACAACTCACAGAGAACAACGCACAGACGTTTTTCTTTGCCCAAATTTCCGGCATTCCGGCAGATTTTATTTTTGAGCAACAAGGTGTATTTAAAAATATTCCGGTTGGTACAAAACCGGCGATCTCTTTTCAAGATGCCCCTAATCACACTATTAACATTGTCGTATTGGACGAAACAAGGTCTTTGGCTCTCTGGAAAGGCGAATTTGCCGGAAAAGAACGAATTTTCCTGACCGATTCGGAATTAACCTGGCACAACAACGAAACAACGTTCGGCGTAAGCCAATTGTGGTTAACCGGAGTCAATACGAATGATTTTTCGGTCGCCATTTATCCGGCACCGGAAACATTGAAATTTGAAAACCAACCTGTAAAAGGGCAGTCAGACGGATTATTTACTCGTTTCACCGTGAAAATCGCTACAGCTAAACTTCCGAAAGTAAGGGTAAAGCAAATCCAAGCAGCAGGTGATTTACGAAAAATTGCGATGGGAGCAGCCAATGTAGCGGAAAGTCCGAAAGACAAGGATTTTGAACAAGCAGCAGTCTGGCAAATCAACCTGCCCAAGAATACGGATGCCAACCGCGACTTGTACTTGCAAATCCCTTACACCGGCGATGTCGCAAGAATCTATTCGGAAAATCAATTTCTTACCGACAATTTTTTCAACGGAAAAGTGTTCGAGTTAGGATTGAAACGTTTTGCTCCGGAAATATACAACAACGATCTAACGTTGAAGATACTTCCGTTGCAAAAAGACGCTCCCATTTATTTCCAACAGGAAGGTAAAATCGATTTTAAAGGAGCGGATAGTGCGATTGAGGTGCAAACAGTCAATGTGTATGAGAAACGGCAGATTATCTTGTACAAATAATTCACTTGTCATCCAATTCCAACCTAATATAATCATAGACAATCCCATTATTAATCGGACCGGCAGGAACGGTCAGCACGATCGTATTTGTTCCTTTTTTCATCAAGTCGGCATCGAAAGTAAATTCGCGTTCATACCAGATGCCTTGTGAGCCGTGGCGAGTGATCACATTATCGCCCGGTAAGTTGTCTAATTTACCTGCTGATTTTCCATTCACTGCGATGTCTATAAACCGCGTTCCTGTTCCGCAGATAGCAAAACGCAGGATGGCTTTGCCTTTGGGAGCAGAAGAAAGGTCGAATATAATGGTATAGGGCGTTGCTCGTCCCGGAGAATTTACACCGTAGAAAGGTGCTGATTGGGCATTCGGGTCTTCGTTGTGCGGCACATGTTGGAAAAACCAGTCTTTTTTGACATCACTTTTCCCGATGGTAAAGTTTACATCGTTGGGAAATAATGCGGCGTATTTAATGGATATTTCGGTATCCCGGTGCTCGTCTGCTTTGAAAAACTCGGAGGCATTGCGGTTGGGTATGCCTATTTCCCACAGTTGTTTACCTTTGCGTAACGGTGTCCATACTAATGTGCCCAAATCAATTGTTTGGCCCTTTTCGACAACAATTTCGGCTTGAGCATATTCGCCTAAAACGCCATCGGTAAATGCGTATAAAGTATAATTTCCGGGGCGCACTTTTTCTATTTCAAATGTTCCGTCTTCATTGCCTTTTGTCCAGAATTGGTAAAATTTGCCATCACGTTGCCAATTCGTAATCACTTCCGGCGTGGCGTTGGGACGTGGCGAAACGTAGGCTGCATGAGCTAATCCAACGGTCAAGTTCGTGAATTTCGATGATTTTATCCCTTGGTCGTTCAAGACAAGTTGTCCCTTCACTGTGGCACGTTCGTTTTTATCCGGATAATCCACACCTTTGACCCATTCGTAGGGCCATTTGGCTGCCTCAATGGCAGCTTGTTTTTTGGCATCATCATAAATGGCAGCAGATCCTTCGCCCGAATTAGCATAGATAAAGAACGGGCCGATAATTTTATTCCACACTTCGCCGGCGGCAATATTAGCTTCTGCACCACCGTAATGGCTACTCCGCCAATAGTTTAGTACACAAGGCTCGGCTTCGGCGCTTGTGTTGCGATGTCCCATAAATTCCACTTTGGTGGGGCCGCCACTCATGTATTCCATGGAGGGATTGATGTAGAACAAGCCTACATTTTTGGTGGTGCTCGACCATCCGAATGCCGGATTGGCTGATTGCAATGCCGTATATACATACTTGTCGCCTGCATTATAAGTCTTTGGATAATACAAATCCACTTTGGAATCCACACTTATCCAATCAAAAAAATCAGCTAATTTGGCGCAATAACGGGCTTCCCCAAACTGCGCCAGCGGATACGATGAATTGTGGTTGAAAATGCAGTAGGTGTAAACGCCCGATGAGTTGCTTTCAAGGGCATAACGTATATCAATATCAACAGTGAGGTCGCCGTCTGCTCCGGTACCGGGGCCTGTTCCCATTTTACGGTCTTTGGAGATGGCTTTAACAGAAACCTCTGCGATTTTTCCCCCGTTAGTCTTCGGGTCGATGGTCACGGAAGGAATTGCAGCAGCAGAGCCTCTGACCCCAATAGCATCGTGCGACCAATAACCATGAGCGCTACCTCTAATGGACGGCTCGCGCCAATTGGGATTGTTGGCAGGCGTATCCCCCTTAGCCTCCGGATGAAAATCAGGCGAAAGTGTGGTTGCGAACATTTCCATATCGTTGTAGCGGAAAGAAACGAGGTCGCCCGACACTTTGGATACACGTACTTTCACTATCCCATTATCCATAGTGTAGGATTCAACATCTTCCGTTAATGTTACTTTTGACTGTGCAAAAACGGTGCTCATTCCTAAAGTTAAAGAGCAAATATAAATACATTTAATTAATTTATTCATAATATCTTATGTTTCTATTGTTAATTGTTAATTATTCATTGTTTCACATTCAGCACCACTTGACTGCTTCCAAGACCCGGTGCAGATGCACGTAACGTCACTTTGCCGGATGGGGCAGTGGCGCGAATAATCGCCAATACCCGACCTTTGTAATTGGTCTTCTCGGTGGTCTTGTATTTCTCATGGCTGAAATTGTCGCTGTTGTCCACCGACACAATTTCACCCGGACCGCTGATGTCGAACTTGATTTTTGTCGGAGTGTTTGGGCAGCGGATACCGTTTTTGTCCACGATGGTCGCTGTTACATAGACCACTTCTTCCCAATCGTTGATAAGTTCGCTTTTTTCCGCCTCCAAAACTAACTTCGCCGGTTTCTTAGCGGTAGTATGTTCGTGAACGGCTACGTCTTTGCCTCCGTTGCGACCAATTACCTTAATTGTGCCCGGAGCATAAATCATTTTCCATGAATTGGGTGCATCATCTTCGGGTGTCAGTTGTTTGCCAAGTGATTTGCCGTTGAGGTAAAGTTCCACTTCTTCGCAGTTGCTATACACGTCCACAAAAGCGGTGTCGATGGGCGAGGCAGGAGTCCAGTCGTCCAACCAATTAGCGCGTAGCGTGGTGTCGCGACGGACGATATGCGCCATAGGCTTGTCCGTCCACCAACTTTGACGTTCCCAAGAGGAATGTTTCCAGCCGCCGTTACGGTCGAAAAGGGCTTCACTCCACGATATTTTGGGCCAATCGGCTTCACCCAAATAGTCGAATCCCGTCCAGATAAACATTCCGGCGTAAGCGGGGGTATCTCTTGCCACGAGCCAGCCGGAGCGGCTGGGCGTGTTTTCCGTGCCGATAATCTTCCGCCCGGGCTTTTCCGACCAGGCGTCAACGAGAGCCGTTTCGGCATAGTTTTGTCCGATAACGTCCAACATTTCCGAAAAACCGTTTTCATATAAGCCCATCATTTTAGCGCGGAAAAGAGCCATCGTGAGAGGACGAGTGGAGTCAATACTTTTAGTCAAGTTGCGCAGATTGAGAAAGCGTTGCCGTCCGTTCACACTGTTGACATCGTCACGAATTTCATTGCCAAGGCTGTACAGAATGATGCTCGGATGATTGCGTACCCGTTTCAATGCTATCTCAATGTCAATCGCCCACCAGTCGGGGAAATATAAGTTGTAGGCTTTTTCGCCGTTGGGTTTGGCGGAAGTCCAGGTATCGAACACTTCGTCCAAGAGCAAAAGCCCCATTCGGTTGCAGAGTTCGTAAAAAGCGGGATCCATCGGGGCATGAGCGCCACGGATAGCATTGCAACCCACAGCTTTGAGTTGTTCAAAGCGACGTTCCCACACCGAAGCCGGAACAGCAGAGCCAACGGCGCCGCCATCGTGATGCACGCAAGCGCCCAGCAGTTTGATATTGCGCCCATTGAGCCAAAATCCCGTTTCCGATTCAAAAGAGAAATAGCGGATTCCAAATGTATTTGTCTGATCGTCAATCACTTTTCCATTTTCGGAAAGCGTGGTGACGGCAGTATAGATATTCGGCGCATCAATGTCCCACAATTCGGGCGAAGTTACGGCTATCGTTTGTTCGCAAACGGCAGTTTGTCCAGCTTTGACGGTAATTGAGGTCGATTCCGACTTCAAACTTTTGCCCATCGGCGAACTGATGGTCGTCTGCACCTGCAATGTGCGACCAACTTGTGATTGATTGACAATCGAGGCTTGGATAGCAACCGTAGCTTTTTCGTGGCTCGCTTCGGGAGTTGTGATGAATACTCCATAGCGTTCAAAATGTGTCGGATCCACAGTGATAAGTTCCACATGACGGTAAATCCCCGCACCGGTGTACCAACGGGAGGCAGGTTGCAACGTATTGTCGGCACGAACAGCAAGAATATTCAGCTTGCCATCGAACGTGATGTAGTCGGTTAAATCATACAACAGAGGCACATAGCCAAAAGGATGATGCCCCAAATGATACCCGTTGATCCAGACATCGCTATTCGCCATCACTCCGCCCAATTCGATAAATATACGTTTATTGGCATCGGATTCCGGAAAAACAATGGATTTTCTGTACCAACCCATACCGGCAGGCAGATAACCTCCGCCACGCTTGGTAATGGCAAGTGAATCATATTCTCCTTCGATACTCCAATCATGCGGCACGTCCAATTTTCGCCAGTCGCCGTCGTTGAACGCGACAAGCTGACCATTTTCGACATCGCCCAAGTGGAATCGCCAATCCTTGTCGATGCGGGTAGTTTTGCTGACTTGCTGTCCGCTAACGGAAATGCTCAGGGATACTATCCAAAAGAATAAAAATAGTTTTTTCATACGTTTATAATTTCATCCTGCAAAGATAGGCTATTACGTATCTGTTTCTACTGTAATATTATTCAATATGCTGTAAAATTTATCACTATCTTTGCCGATGAATTTTGCTGCCTTTTAAAACTCTTGTTTTTGTTTCCAAAATGCATTATATTTGCAGCATTATAGAAATAGATATGCATTATTTTGAATTTCGACAACAATTATTTGATTTGGCTTGCTTCAATATTAATCAATTATATGCGTGGCAGCCGAATTTTGACCGCAATAACCTGACGAGATGGGTAAAAAAAGGCTATCTTATCCGGTTGCGGCAGGGGCATTTTGCGTTTGCCGAGTACAAAGGCAAGGCGGATTACGCGCTCTATTTTGCCAACCGGATTTATCGTCCTTCGTATGTCAGTCTGCATACTGCCTTGTCGTTTTATGGAATGATACCCGAATCGGTGGTGCAAATCACAAGCGTAACGTCCTTAAAAACAGCCGATTTTAGCAACGATTTTGGCGAATATTCCTACAAAAGCGTGTTGGAAAAGTTGATGTTTGGCTACGATTTAAAGCCGATGCTGGATAATCGGACACTGCAACTTGCCTCGCCCGAAAAAGCCCTGCTTGACCTGCTCTATCTTTATCCGTTTTATAACAACGAGCAAGAATTGGAAGAATTGCGTTTAGATGAAGATTTTTTGCA
>JAISKM010000067.1 GCA_031261285.1 Candidatus Symbiothrix sp.
AACACGGCGGTTGCCACTGTGTCGACTTCGAGCAGTGCGTCCGGGACAAGCATCACGATTAACGTTCCTGCTGCAAGTGCCGGTGCCGCCGCCGGGTCGGCTACGATTACGGCAAAGGCCTCCGGCAACACCGCGTATACTGCTGCGTTCAATGTCACTCGTGCCGGTGGGCCTTGCCCCGGTACTCTCGTCGGTAATTTATGCTGGAGCGGTTCCGATATACGCACCGTTTATAATGCGACCGTGTGTGCTGAAGGCTGGCGTCTACCTAGTTCGACCGAATTACAAAACGCGTGCAATAGTGGGGCAATATCATTCCAGACTGCTGAAACATATATGGGGTTTTGGTCGTCCGATCTTGCGTCTGACGCGGCAGGTGGATTCCACTATGTGCTGGAGAATGCTCTGGTGCCATGCGAATTACGAAGTGAGTCAGATGGTTATACATTCTTCGCGCGTTGCGTGAAATCGATTTGATGCACTTGAAATATTAACGATTTAACTATTTGAAGCGATTTTAGATGTAAAAAATTCGAGCGCTAGCGACAGCTGGTTCTACTCCACTGTAGGGTAAGTCGACTTAACCCTGCGAGGAGGATAGAACGGTCGAGCGACGAAACGTGGTTAAAAATAACTCTCAATCATATTGAGAGTTGTTTTTTTTGCATGAGGATGCGAAAATGATAATGAGGTAAAGGTGAACCCGGTTGTTGCCGGCGAATATTTTTTTTACTACAGCGTCTTTTTCCGAAGTTCGAAGTCTTTACCAAGGTATTTTTCGCGAACGATTGGATTGGCGGCAAGTTCTTCTGCGTTGCCTTGAAAGAGGACTTTGCCTTCAAACAGGAGGTAGGCGCGGTCGGTGATGCTGAGCGTTTCGTGCACGTTGTGGTCGGTAATCAGAATGCCGATATTTTTATGTTTCAGTTTGCTCACAATCTGCTGAATGTCTTGCACGGCAATCGGATCGACCCCTGCAAACGGTTCGTCCAGCATGATAAACTTCGGACTGATGGCGAGGCAACGCGCTATTTCGACACGGCGGCGTTCACCACCCGACAGTTGGTCGCCCAAGTTTTTGCGCACTTTTCCCAAACCAAATTCGCTAATCAGCGATTCTGATTTTTCTTTTTGTTCGTCTTTCGACAACTTGGTCATCTCCAGCACCGCACGGATATTGTCCTCTACCGACATTTTGCGAAAGACGGATGCTTCCTGAGGCAAATAGCCAATGCCGTTTTGCGCCCGCTTGTAAACCGGATATTTCGTCACTTCGAGGTCGTCGAGAAAAATTTTCCCCTCGTCAGGCGTTACCAAGCCCACTGTCATATAAAAAGTTGTCGTCTTGCCGGCACCATTCGGTCCCAGCAGACCCACGATTTCGCCTTGTCGCACATCAATCGACACGTGGTTCACCACCGTGCGACTACCGTATTTCTTGACCAAATTTTCGGTGCGTAAAATATTCTGTTCCAATGCCGTCTCCATATTTTCTTTACGATTATGGACGCAAAGGTACAAAATAATTGTTAATTGTTAATGGTTACTGGTTAATTGTTTAAAAGTTTCTTCGGATGCCGATGATGCTACTGGTGCCTAATTCGGGATGCAGGGAAAAGCCCACGTCAGCTCGCCATTGCTTCCAACGGTAGCCTGCGCCAAAATTGGGCATGCCTGTGGCTGTCATCAGCCCCGAACGCAAGCTGAACTGTCCCAAAATTTCATATTCTAATCCGATAGAGAGGTTAAAATGCTCCGTTTGATTGTAGCTGCCTTCCAAAAAAATCGCAGCAAATTCAACCGGTTTGTACGTGCAACCGCCGAACCAGTTGACTGGCTCGCCGGGGAGATTTCCAAGCGCATGTTCAACTAAAAATGCCCAATCAAACCGCTCGTTCCAACGCCCAAAGGCACCCAAACCGGACGAGAAATAGGTTTTAGAAGCCTCCTCCAGCACCGAATTTTCATTCACGACAGTGATATTGATGCCCAAAGCAACATTCGCAAACACTTTTTTGGCAACACTCACCTGTCCTTCCAACAATTGATACTCCTCATAGCCAAAAGTAGACACTTTTACACCTGCATCCAACCACTGATTGGGATATTTTGCATACAAACTGCCGGTATTTAACTCACTTAGTTGAAAGCGATTGTAAACGGACAATCCCACCTCTCGCTGATTCGCAATCGACAGTTGTGCCGGATTCAGCAATTCGTTACTCAGCGCATGCATCTGCCACTCATCTGCCGCCGGACTTTTTGAACAGCTTACGACTAAAAAAAGCAGTAAGACTCTGATTTTTAATCTACTCATAGCTAATTGATTTAGAACCTGTTTTTTTTTGAGTGCAAAACTACGCCGACTTTTTGAAACTGCCAACTATTTTATGTTATCTTTGTGTTATCGTTAGGTTATTTTTTGCGTTAACGTATGTTAGCTTTTCATTAACGTATGTTATCATGATGTTGTGTAATGTTAACGCGACCGTGTGTACTGTAATCTATCCTGTTGAGATCGTACGAAATAATTAACCATTAACCATTGACCATTAACAATTATTTTGTACCTTTGTGCCCTTATTAAGGCAAAGATTAGAAAAAAGTATGCAAAAAATTAGAAATATCGCCATTATTGCGCACGTCGATCATGGTAAAACAACGCTTGTGGATAAAATGCTGTTGGCTGGGAAGCTGTTCCGCGACGACAAAGCAGATTTAGACCAATTTCTTGACAGTAACGATTTGGAACGCGAACGTGGCATTACGATTCTCGCCAAAAACGTTTCGATCAACTACAAAGACACGAAAATCAACATCATAGACACTCCGGGTCACGCCGATTTCGGTGGTGAAGTGGAACGCGTGTTAAACATGGCAGATGGAGTTCTGCTGCTCGTAGACGCGTTCGAAGGGCCGATGCCGCAAACCCGTTTTGTGCTGCAAAAGGCGATCGCTTTAGGGTTGAAACCCATTGTGGTCATCAATAAGGTAGATAAACCGAATTGCCGCCCCGACGAGGTGCAAGAAATGGTTTTCGAACTGATGTTTTCGTTAGATGCGACCGAAGAACAGTTGGATTTTCCGACTATTTACGGTTCAGCCAAACAAGGCTGGATGTCCGTTGATTGGAAAAAACCGACGGATACGATTACGCCTATTTTGGATGCGATTATCGACTATATTCCTGCGCCGGAAGTGCTGGAAGGTACGCCGCAACTGCAAATTACCTCGCTGGATTATTCCAGTTATGTGGGACGTATCGCTGTGGGACGCGTGCATCGCGGCGAATTGCGCGAAGGACAAGATGTGTCGCTCTGCAAACGCGACGGCACGATTGTGAAATCACGCATCAAAGAATTAAACGTATTTGAAGGCTTGGGACGCACAAAAGTACCGTCGGTGAAGTCCGGCGACATCTGTGCCATTATCGGTATCGACAATTTTGAAATTGGCGACACCATCGCCGATTTGGAGAATCCCGAACCGCTGAAACCGATTGATATTGACGAACCGACGATGTCTATGTTGTTCACAATCAACAATTCACCGTTTTTCGGCAAGGAAGGTAAATACATCACATCGCGTCATATCTACGAACGCTTGATGAAAGAATTGGACAAAAACCTCGCCTTGCGTGTGCTACCGTCCGACAGTGCCGATGCGTGGATTGTGTATGGTCGCGGTTTGCTGCACTTGTCGGTGTTGATTGAAACGATGCGTCGCGAAGGCTACGAGTTGCAAGTGGGTCAACCACAGGTACTTATCAAAGAAATCGACGGCGTGAAATGCGAACCGGTCGAACAACTGACCGTCAATTTGCCGGAAGAACATGCCAGCAAAATCATTGACATGGTGACGAAACGCAAAGGCGAAATGGTGTCGATGGAAAATAAAAATGAGCGCGTCCACTTGGAATTTATTATTCCGTCGCGTGGCATTATCGGGCTGTCTAACAACGCACTAACTGCCTCAGCCGGCGAAGCCATTATCGCCCACCGCTTTTTGGAATACCAACCGTGGAAAGGCGACATCGACAAGCGTCAAAACGGTTCCATCATCGCGATGGAAACGGGTAATGCGTTTGCCTACGCACTCGATAAATTGCAAGATCGCGGGCGGTTTTTTATCCATCCGCAAACCGATATTTATGCAGGTCAAATCGTGGGTGAACACACCAAAGAAGGTGATTTGGTGGTGAATGTCACCAAGTCCAAAAAACTGACGAACGTGCGCGCTTCGGGCACCGACGACAAAGCCCACTTGGCTCCGCCTGTCGTGTTCAGCTTGGAGCAATCGCTCGAATATATTAAGGAAGACGAATATGTGGAACTCACGCCGGCCTCGATGCGCCTTCGCAAAATCGTTTTGGATGAAAACGAACGCAAACGTCAAAACAAAAAATAAAAACCTCATGGCTCTTGTAGAGAGCTGAGCCAACTAACCAGTAGCCTCAGGCTACTGGAAAAGAGGTTGTCGAAATCACTTCGCCAACCTCCCCAATTGAATTACTAACCCTTAATATAATCAATCTTTACCTGTTAAAACAGTATAGAATTAAAAAAGTTGCCCCAATTTTCAATCTTAACAAAAATTTCATAATCGGTAATATCGACTGTATATTTCCATAATTCAAAAAAATATTGTATATTTGCACCCATAAATAGCTATTTTTATGAAAAGAATAATTCCTTTTTTCTTACTTTTGGCCGGATACACTATGTGTCAGGCGCAGTCTTTTGAGTTTTATTGCCCCTATTTGGCGGGCAGCAAGTACAATTTTGCAGTGAATCAAGGTGTACAAGTGGATACTATTTTGTCGGGAACGGTGGGCATGACGGGTAATGCGTCGTTCAAATTGCCGGAAAAATACAAAGATTATGCCGGCATCGTGAATTGCGATTTGGGCGAAAAAGGGTCGCTGAAAATTATCATGAATCACGAAACCTTTTCCATCATCGGCAAAGATGCAGGCTTGAGCGAAAACACTATTTCATTTTCTAACAGCAAAGAGAATGACTTTTTCAAGACGCAAATGACGAAGCAACAGGCGTTGTTTGGTAAAATTCAGACGATTTATAACGGATTGAGTGCCTACGCCGATGATGATACGTTGTATCCTGTTTTTGAAAAAGAGTTTTACAAACTGAAAACGACGTATGCTGAGCGTCAAAAAGAAATCGCCGCCAGTCCGTTGTATGCTGCCAAATATCTGTTGATTACGAACCGTATGAACGGTTTGGGTGCAGAATTGAAAGCGCCGAGCGAAATGGCAAACCAGGCGCAACAAATCGCTGAAATTAAGCAATTCATTGAAGACGAGATGGATATAGATGTGCTTTTCACCAGCGGTTTGTGGAATACGGTTATTTCTGCCACATTTGACATGTATCCCGATAAGAAAGATTTTGGCGAGGCAATGGTCAAATGCCTCAAGCGCGTACAATCGCAAAAGATATTTGAATCGTTTGGCAATGATTTGGTGACGATTTGTGAACAATTTGGCTGGATAGATGCGGAAAATGTGATTGTTCCTTACCTCGCTTCCTCCGAAAAAATACAGAATCCGACAGGTATGTTGAAGTTAGCAATGGAATTAGACAAAATTAAACCGGGCACTAAGGCTATTCCGATTGTGGGATTAAAGGGAGAATTAAAAAATACACTCCTGTTTTTCTACGAATCAGGTTGTGAGCATTGTATCGAGCAATTGAAAGTGTTGAAGCCGCACTACGATGAAATAAAAGCACAAGGTATTCGTGTCGTGAGTATTTCGTCCGACACCAGCGAAGAAGTGTTCAAATACCATTCTGCAGACTTCCCCTGGCCTGATAAGTTGTGCGATTATCAAGGGTTTGACAGTGTCAACTTCAAAAATTACGGAGTCGTTGCTACGCCCGGAATTTGGTTGATCGATAAAAATGGGAAAATTGTTAATCGCTATACAACAATCCTCGAAACGGGCTTAATTAAAGAATAATACACTATGAATCTATTTGATACGGTCAGCAATGACATCAAAACAGCAATGCTTGCCAAAGACAAACTGAAATTGGAAGCATTGCGTGGCGTAAAAAAAGAATTTTTGGAAGCAAAAACAGCCAAAGGTGCCGACGGCGACCTTTCGGACGATGCGGCAGTTAAAATTCTGCAAAAAATGGTAAAACAGCGCAAAGACAGTGCGGCGATTTATACCGAACAAAATCGTCCCGAATTGGCAGAAAAAGAAATCGCCGAAGTTGCTGTGTTGGAAACTTATTTGCCTCAGCAACTCTCTCCGGCCGAATTGGAAACAGCCATCAAAGCCGTTATTGCGCAAACAGGAGCCACGAGTGCCCAAGACATGGGTAAAGTGATGGGCATAGCTACCAAATCATTGGCAGGAAAAGCCGAAGGGCGCGCCATCTCAGAAACGGTCAAACGGTTGTTGGCGTAATTTCCGGCCTGTCACAGTTCAAAGACTTTCAATCACCGACTTTGCCAGCTCCTCCGCCTCTTTTTGCGTGGGAGCTTCGGTGTAGATTCGGACAATCGGTTCCGTGTTGGATTTGCGGAAATGTACCCAACGATCCGGGAAATCGACTTTCACGCCGTCAATATCATTGACGGGATACTCTGCGTACTTCTTTTTGACTGATGCGAGTAACGCGTCGACATCTGTTTCCGGACTTAAATCTAAACGCTCTTTTGCCATGAAATAGCTGGGATAGGTGGCGCGAAGTTCGCTCACCGTCTTGCCGGATTTCGCTAACTGCGTCAAAAACAAGCCGATACCTACCAAAGCATCGCGACCGTAGTGTGAAGCGGGATAGATAATTCCACCGTTGCCTTCGCCGCCGATGACGGCATTGGAATCTTTCATTTGTTTCACGACATTCACTTCGCCCACAGCGGATGCAGTGTATTTTTGACCGTGTTTCTCGGTCACGTCACGCAACGCGCGCGTCGAGCTCATATTGGAAACCGTGTTACCGGGCGTGTGCGACAGCACATAATCCGCCACGGACACGAGTGTGTATTCTTCGCCAAACATGTCGCCTTTTTCCGTGATGATTGCCAAGCGGTCGACATCCGGGTCAACCACGAAGCCTACGTCGGCTTTTTTATGTTTGATGAGGCCGGCAATTTCCGTCAAATGCTGTGGCAATGGTTCCGGATTATGAGCAAAAACACCTGTCGGCTCTGTGTTCAGTTCAATGATTTTGTTCACGCCTAATGCGTGCAACAATTCGGGCAGCACGATGCCTCCAACCGAATTAACCGTGTCAATAGCCACCGTGAAACCGGCTTTTTTAATCGCGTCCGTGTCTACTAATTTCAATTCTAACACATGGTCGATATGCCTTATTGTATAAGTATTGTCCGTTGTCACTTTGCCTAATTTATCGACTTCGGCAAACGTAAACGATTCTTTTTCAGCAATTTGCAAGATTTCCGCACCTTCGGCTGCGTTGAGAAATTCACCTTTGGCATTGAGCAATTTCAGCGCGTTCCATTGTTTCGGATTGTGTGATGCGGTCAAAATGATGCCGCCGGCCGCTTTTTCCATCGTGACGGCCAATTCGGTCGTTGGCGTAGTGGCCAAACCAATGTCTACCACGTCCAGACCCATACCCATAAGCGTGCCAACTACCAGGTTGCGTACCATTTCGCCGGAAATGCGGGCATCGCGACCGACTACAATCGTGCGAGCCGGCGGGTTGGTCGATTGAATCAACGTGGCATAAGCCGCTGTAAACTTTACAATATCAAGTGGAGAAAGTCCCTCACCGGCCTTTCCGCCGATGGTTCCGCGAATTCCGGAGATAGATTTTATCAAAGACATCTTAATAGAATTTTGTGTATTTCAAATTTTTATAAAACACTGCATTGAAGCCGGTATTATCCGTGGTTGTGCCCAAAGCAGACGGTATAATCAAGTCCACAATAGCTCCTTCCTTTACATAATCCAACGGAATTGCCCACCCGTCGCACGATAAATCCGCTTCGTATTTGCCATAACTTGCCGAATAGCCATAGCGAAATTCCATCGGAGCGTCCATCAGACCATAATAGTTTGAGTAATTTTTCCAATAAATGGTGTCTGCACCGGTTTTGGACACAAATGATTTGACATAATAGAAGTAATCAAAGCGCACCAAAACCTCGGCACTGCTATATTTTTCAATATATTCTTTGACAGTTAATCCATTGCCTTTGTCTACCACGTGAAAATAAAGTCCGTCTTTCGTCCGAAAATATTCATTTTCGGCAAAAGTACTATCGGCAGGATACGTTGACAACACCTTAATATCTTGCATATTAACGTATTTTTTGATCGCAGCGCGCTCCTCTTCAATATATTCCTGCAACGTTTTTGAGTCGTCGCACGACATGGTTGCAATGACTGTTGCAATCAACGAAAGCGCAAATATAGCTGTTTTTTTCGTGATGCCCGCAGGTTGAAACCTGCGGTTAATAACGAGTTGTCCCTGCGGGACATTTTGGCATTTTTTCATTTTTAATTCGTAATTTTTAATTCTTAATCGTTAATTGTTCTTTATAGCGCGGCAATGCCTCCTCAAATAAGCGGACGGCATCCTCTAATTTTCCATAAAATTCTCCGCCTGATGCGTTCAAATGGCCTCCACCATTAAAAACGTCAGCCGCAAACTGGTTGGAAGGAAAACCGCCTTGCGAACGAAGCGAAATTTTTATCATGTTTTCTTCTTCACGAATAAACACCGAAAAACGAATGTTTTCGATGCTTAGCGGAATATTGACGAAGCCTTCCGTATCGCCTTTTTTCCACTGAAAACGCTGTTGCTCTTCACACGAAAGCGTAATCAAAGCCGCGTTATAGTCCTCGAAAATCTTCATTTTTTCATAAAGTACATAACCCTCTAAGCGAATGCGCGATTCCGAATAATTGTTGTACACCTTCTGATAAAGGATGTCTTTGTTGATGCCTTTTTCGAGTAATTTGCTGATGATGTGGTAAATGTCCGGCGAATTTGAATTGTAAGTAAATGCGCCTGTGTCGGTCATCATACCCGTGTAGATGCATTCGGCGCAATTTTTATCAATCGCATCATACATGCCTAACGCACAAATAAAACGAAACAGCAACTCACTGGTCGATGATAGTTCGGGGTGAGAAATCGTGACATCACAAAAATCACCGGGTTGCGGATGATGGTCAATCATGATTTTTTTTGCCGGCGCGTTTTCGACCAATTCCGCTAACTGTTGCACGCGCTTCGGAATATTAAAATCCAAGCAAAAAATCAAATCGGCAGCCCTAAACACCCCTTTGGCAAACACTTCTTTCCATTCGGCAACGATGATGTCTTTCACGCCGTTCATCCATTTCAAAAAACTCGGGTAATTGTTGGGTACGACCACATCCACATGTTTGCCCATTTGTGAAAGAATGCGACAAAGCGCTAAGGATGAGCCGATTGCATCACCGTCAGGGGAGACGTGCGTCACAATGACAATTCGTTTTGAACTGTCAATCAATTTTTTAGCTTCTTGAATACTATGTTCTGCAATAACTTTATCCGGCATATTTTAAAAATCTCAGCCCACAAAGGTAGTGAAAATTACGAATTACGAATTACGAATTACGAATTATTTTTCAAATGTGCCGTTTTTTTAATGACTATTAACAAAAACAGGACGATAACAGCTGACCAAGCGAACATTTCCCATACGGATATGAAAATTCCGTTGATATTGTGATACGAATACGCATCCAACGTGCGCGTGATGGCGACAAACCCGTTCAAACAACCGTTCAACGGCAGGCTGATCAGTGAGAAATTGCCAACTAACGCAACCATCAACAAGGTAGCAGGAATTAGACCGATTATAATGGTCGATAAGGGCAATAACAGGAGATTGGTTGCTAAAAACAGCACCGGAAACTGGTGAAAATAATACACTGTGAGCGGTAAAACACCTAATTGAGCCGAAATCGATACACAACACAACTCCCACACATAGTTAAGAACCGGATTGCGCGATTGGTATAATTTGACGAGGTGCGGATTGATGAGCACGATGGAGATCACCGCCAAAAAACTCAATTGAAACCCCACATCAAACAGGTAAACCGGCTCGTAAAGCAGCATAAAAAAGGCTGCGATTGCCACCGTGTTTAGCGTCAACGACCGAAACGAAAACGCATCACCGATAGCCCACAGGCTCATCATCAGGGCTGCGCGAAACACCGACGGCGAAAACCCCGTCATAAACGCGAAGCCCCAAATCAACGGCAACATCAATCCGTGTTTCAGGATTTTGGCTCGACGCGAGTTGCCCACAAACGACAACAAATAATACAGCATCCCAAACAGAATGGTGAAATGCGTCCCGCTAATCGCCAAAATATGAGCCGCTCCAATATTAGCAAATGCGAGTTTCAAACCGGTTTCCACATCGCTCCGGTCGCCAAACATCATCGCCGCCGCAAGGCCGTAAGGCGCATGATTGGGCACAATCTCCTGCAATTTTTCCAACAATGCCCGACGCACATTCAATGCCATAATAGGGAGTGTCATTGCGGGACGGCTAAGCCGTGCCTGTCCTGAACTTGATTCAGGAACCCGCAATCCCATGAAACGGATGGGCGTTGTATGCAACGCCCCTGCGGATTTCAACAACCATTGCCCCGCCGGCACAAATCCGGTGGCTGCAAATTCGCGCAAATAGGGTGGGGCAGCCTCCAAATTTGCATAGAAAAACAGTCGATTTCCGACAACAACTGTCTGTGACAGGGAATCCAACGCCAAATAAAGCACCGCTTTTTTTCCAACAACGTGTTGATAAATCGAATCGTCCGCCGAACGGATTTCCACACGACACATCCTGCTTTTGGGTTTCAAAACAGGATCATCTATCACAATCGCTTCATATAAATGCGTAGAGGTCAGTTCTTCCGTCCACGCAGATTGTTGCTGTGAAAGCTGCATCACAAAGCCTCCACAAGCGAACAGCCCCAATCCTAAACCCATGCCAAACACTCCGCGCCACCGCCACTTTCGCTGAATTACAGGTATAAACGACACCCCGGCAAGCAGCACCGCACCAACCGTCAGCGGAACAAATCCCGCCGACACATCCGTCCGATGTTGTGTCACACTACCGCACAAAAAGAACATGAAGAGCCGGATAAAAGGCGATTGCTGCAGAAATTTCATGAGCACAAAGGTAGAGGTCTTCTACCGGACTGCCAAAATTTTTATGTTATCTTTGTGTTATCGAATTGTTATTTTTATGTTATCCTTGTGTTAGCGTTATGTTATCTTTGTGTTAGCGTCTTTGTTAACATTTGTTATCTCTGGTGTTAACATAAAAAAGAAAGAGACCCGTTTGGGAAAAACGAAACGAAACTATGTACAAAAACCCGTGCGGGTGCTCTTTCCTAAAACTATATCCTGCTCCCTTTGGGGAGCTCAGCTAACTAACCAGTAGCCTCAGGCTACTGGGGAAAGGCATCTGTCCTCTCTCCTTGCCTGCGTAGCTGGCAAACGTTTTCCTGTCTGTGT
>JAISKM010000094.1 GCA_031261285.1 Candidatus Symbiothrix sp.
ATAAGATTAGAAAGTGTCCAGCACAAATATTCCAAACCGTTTGTAGCATTTGGGTAACTCCCAATCGGATACTCATTACCGGAAACACCCGTTACAGTTCCACTACAAGACGAAGGATCGGGTCTGGGAGTATCGCCTCCACTGCCGACACTCCAGGCAGTGCCGTTGTAGGTGTAAACTTTTCCATCCGTTTTGTTGTAAACCAGCATGCCGGGCTTTCGCAACTCATCCGAGAGTGTATCGGTACTTTCAATTTGTGGCAACAGCAAGCCGCCGGCATCAACGGCTTGTGATAAATCCAATAAAGCTCCCGGCGTAATTGAATCGTTTACACTTCCAATAGCCACTTGGGCAGTTGCCGGTGACCAATTACCAGCTACCAACAACGTAGCAGCCAATAACAATAATACATTTCTTTTCATTTACTATAATATTAAAATTAATAATTTATATTCATTTACAATTAACCATTAACAATTAACCATTAAAAAAACTCCCCCTACACGATCTGTATGAACAAAAAAATGAAACGAAAACAAAACAAACTGCAAACCCTGCAAAGGGGAATATCCCACATATAGACATAAAAAAAGCGGGACAAAACTCAATTTATCCGCTTCCTGAGGTCTTCGATTACCTATAGCAACAAAATAAATGAGTAAAGTCCACGCCATATAGCGTAAACATTTTCACCTTATTCATTGTTGCTATTGAAATTATCGAAGTTTCAGGAAGCAAGAATAAAAGCAAAAGTGCTTTTTCTCCAAAATGTCTAAAATGTGTGTATTAACACAATTTTTATATCATAAGCCTGTATTTTTTATTTTATGTTTATATTATGGGATTCCCGCCTACGCGGGAATGACCATGCAAAGTACAGCATTTTTTTTGAGACTGCCAAATAATTTGCCAATTATTTTTCTTACCTTTGCAAAAAATGTGATGCTCAAATGGATTTTTCAAAAATACCTTCTCCTGCCTACGTGATTGACGAGGTGCTGCTGCGTCGAAACTTGGAATTGATTCGCTCAGTCAAAGAGCGGGCGGGCGTGAATATTATTTTGGCGTTTAAGGCGTTTGCGATGTGGAAGGCGTTTCCTGTTATTAAGGAATACATCGGCGGATCCACTGCCAGCTCGCCGTGGGAGGCACAGTTGGCTTTGGAGCAGATGGGTAGCAAGGCGCACACGTATTCGCCCGCTTATACGGAAAAAGATTTTGCGACGATTAAGGCGTGCAGTTCGCATATCACGTTCAATTCGTTGGCGCAATTTCATCGTTTTTACAAAAGCACACTGCCTGAGAAGGGGGTTGCGGATAAGATTGCGGGTCGGTGCCCGCAACGCAATGACATTTCGTGCGGACTGCGCATTAATCCCGAATATTCGGAAGTGGAAACGGATTTGTATAATCCGGCTGCACCCGGCTCGCGCTTAGGCATTGTAATAGAAGAGTTTGGCGATACCCTGCCGGAAGGTGTTGAAGGGCTGCATTTTCACACGCTGTGCGAATCGGATTCTTATGCTTTGGAACATACTTTGCAACATGTAGAAGCCAAATTCGGAAAATTTCTGTCGCAAATCAACTGGCTCAATATGGGCGGCGGACATTTGATGACACGCAAAGATTATGATGTGGAACATCTGATTCAACTGTTGCAAAATTTCAAAAAAAACTATCCGAATTTGGAACTAATTTTGGAGCCGGGAGCCGCTTTTGTCTGGCAAACAGGCGTGTTGCGTGCGTCAGTCGTCGATATTGTTAAAAACAAAGGCATTCAAACGGCGATTTTAGACATTTCGTTTACCTGCCATACGCCTGACTGCCTCGAAATGCCCTACAAGCCGGTAGTTCGCAATGCTTATCAGGAGCCGGTGGATGGAAAGCCCACCTATCGCTTGGGAGGCAATTCCTGCCTGAGCGGCGATTTCATCGGCGATTGGTCGTTCGACCACGAACTGAAAATCGGTGACCCCATCATTTTCGAGGACATGATTCATTACACCACCGTCAAAACAACCATGTTTAATGGCGTTCCCCATCCCGATTTATGCCTTTGGCGGCGCGACAACACGTTGGAAACGTATCGCACCTTCACCTACGAAGATTACAAACATAGAATGTCTTGAACTATGATTAGAATTGAAAATAGATAAACGATTGCAAATCCGCCGTCACAAATTGATAAATGAGAAAGACAGAGATGACGACGACGGTAGCCATAACGGTGATGTGCATGTTGGCAAAGAGGAGGCGATAGCGGCGTTTGAAATTGTCCGGCAACCAATGGATTAACATGCCGGTGATGATGAGCGAAAACACGAGGCGATATTCGTAGACCATTGTGCCGATTTGCGAGAAATTCCACTGACTGCCAATTTGATTGACCATGTTTTGTGCGGTGCTCCACGCTGTTTGATTCGCCTCAGCAGGGTTAAGATTGGAACCCGAACGGAAAAACAGGCGCGTGAACGAGATAAAGACAAATGTCTGAAAAATGCCCCACGCATTGTCTAACCACAAAAATTTGTATGTGAAGTTGGTTGACAAGTAGCAATAACGGATTGCCGTTCCCACAAAGATAATCGCCACCCACACCAGTGCAATATTAAAGAGCGGTGCGTCAAAAAGCAGTTTCAAGAGCAGACAAATCATGAGCATGGTGCCTTGAATCACGGTTTTGCGCCAGGCACTCTTGTTGCGCCAATAGTTGTACGCCAAAATTCCCACACCATTCAGTCCACCCCAAATCATAAAGTTCCAACTTGCACCGTGCCACAAGCCGCCCAACAACATGGTGTTCATGAGGTTGAGGTTGGTATTGATTTTTTTGCGCGATTCGGGTTCGGAATAAAACACATAAAACAGGCGGAGCAACAGGATCAAAATTACCAGACTTACCCACGGATTGTGCGCCAACAGCATGGCAGTGAGCGCAATCAAAATGATTAACAGATACGTCGCAAACGTGGCATTGCGATTGCCGCCAAGTGGAATATAAAGGTAGTCTTGCAACCATTTGGACAACGAAATATGCCAGCGTTTCCAGAAATTAGCAGCGTTTGACGCTTTGTAGGGCGCATCAAAGTTCTTCGGCAGGTGAAAGCCCATCAACATGGCGACGCCAATCGCAATGTCAGTATAACCTGAAAAATCGGCGTACACCTGCAGGGAGTAGCCAAACAGGGCGACAAGGTTTTCAAAGCCGGAAAACATCCCCGGATTTTCAAACACACGGTCGATAAAATTCACGGCGATGTAGTCACTCAGGATGATTTTTTTTGCTAAACCGTTCAATATCCAAAACACAGCCAGCCCAAAATGTTTGCGAGTCAGGTAGTATTTTTTGTAAATTTGCGGCACAAATTGGCTGGCACGCACAATCGGTCCTGCCACTAATTGCGGAAAAAAACTCACGTACAGACCGAAATTCAGGATTTCCTGCATCGGCTTAATCCGTTCCCGAAACACGTCCATCAAATAGCTGATGTTTTGAAACGTGTAAAACGAAATCCCAACCGGCAACAAAATACTGTCTACGTTAAACTTTTCCTTGCCTGCCAAAACATCGCCAAAATAGGCAAACGCATTGAAAATCTGAAATTCCGTGCCAAACAGTTCGTTGACAACGTCCGTAATAAAGTAGGCGTATTTGAAATAAAACAGGAAAAAGAGGTTGACAATCAGCCCGATAACGAGATTTCTTTTTTTCCATGCTTTGGTTTTCGATTCGTCGATCAAGTGTGCCTGATAGAAATTGAAGACGGTCGTAAACAGTAAAATGAGCACAAACAATCCGCTGGTTTTGTAGTAAAAGAACAGACTGACGACGCACAGCCATGTATTGCGCATCAACTGTTTGTTTTGCAACTGCGAAAAAACGGCAAACACCAACGCAAAAAACACCCAGAAATAAAACTGTGTGAACAACAACGGCGAGTTGGAGTTAAAAGCGAATATATTTTGTAAAAAATCCAACATTGTAATTTCGGATGCAAATATACGAATTATGGCTCAAACACGAGCTATAAAATGGCGAAAATTGATAAAAAATGAGCTACAAACATGTTATTGTTTGTAATTCATGAGTGCTTCATATAATAAATCGCCCAGAAAGAGGTAGCCATCTTTTGTGAAGTGGATTTTGTCGACTTTGGCTAAGCCGGCATCTTGCCATTGTTTCATCGAACTTAAGCCGCCCATCAGTTCAAACAAGTCCCACACGCCGCCTTGATGCCGTTCTGCCAATTCGTAAAACGCTTCTCGCGCAATCAATCCGTTGTGATTGACTGTATATCTTTTTTTGCCTGTCTTTCGAAACGAGTCGTTGTTGGTAATGAAAATATAGGCACAGTCGGGATTCACGCGTTCGATGCGCTCAATCAATGCGTTGTAATTAGCAATAAACGATTCTTTGGAGAAATTCGCACTTGCCGCATCGTTGATGCCAATGCCAAAAATCACCAAATCGGGACGTAGAAATTGCAATTCCGTTTCCCAATTTTCACAACTCAAATAGGACGGTACAGACGCGCCATTCACGCCTACAGCGTGATAAACCAATCCACGCGTGTCTTTTTCTGCCACAAATCCATCGACCACAAACGTGTGAGGCACATCGTCTTGTTGCACAAATTCGATACTAAATTCACTTTCCGATTTCGGTACATAAAAGAGGTAGCTGGTGCCGGTAGCGTCCGGAATCCCCTCAATGAGTTGATAGGGATAGCTCAAAACGGGTTTTACGGCATCACTCCTATCCAAAGAATACGCCAAAAGTCGCAAGGTATTAAATTCCCAATGTGTAAAGCGATCGAACGACGGATTGAGCGACACATGGATTCGCGCACCCGGATCGTCTGTATAAACAGCAATTCCACCCACGCCCAGAGGCACGTCTCGCTTGGCTTGCACATTGCGTGCGGCTTTCCACTCGCCCGAATACGTCACCTTGTAATTCGATGGATTGTTGGTTTTTGCAACGGTATACGGAAACACAAAGCCCCTAAAAACATTCACGCCATCATACACAAACGTATCTTTCAGCTTTTGACGCACCTGATTGGAAAACATATCCGCCTGCACGTGCGAACCGCCGATATGCAGAATATTCAGTCCGCGTTGTTGCAATGAATCGGGATTCATGCGTTGAAACACGCGATTGAGGCGCGTAGAATCGCCTCCAGGCACCTGAATGTGGTTGTAAGATAGATCCATGAACGCATACTCTTGCGCCGGGGCTTCAAGACACAAACCAACAAACATTATGATGATTGCGATGCGCTTCATTTAGTTTCATTTAGTTTTATTCACTTTAACTCCACTGTTTGAAGCCACAAAAGTACTAAAAATATTTTGAAAGTCAATAAATACCGCTTATTCCGGCTTTGTCCAAAAAAAATTCGGATTATTTGTTATATACCATATCCGCCTTGTGCCCGATTCTTTATTTTCACGTTCACTTTTTTGTGGCTCGGGATTGTCACTACTGCCATCGTGTCGCACAACCGTATGCACCCAATGCATCAAATTAATTATCTGAGAAATTTCATTCCCTTGCCCGGCAATGGAATCTAATTTGAAATCCCGCCGGATGCGCACCAGATTAGAATCGTTGAGCGATTGATATGTAAATTTTGGAATAAATCGAGTGTCGTCGTAATTGTATTTTTCTGCGTTTTTGAGCATCTCCAAACGCGAGGGCTGTTGTGAAAATGCGAAGTCTGAAAAGCTTAATAACGCTACTAAGACTAAAATTAATTTTGTTTTCATTGCTTTTTCATTTTTTCTGTTGCGTTGCAAAGATACAATTTTCGTCCCCATTTCATTATTATTTTAATCAATTAGTTTGCAAAGATAACGAATATTTATTACATTTGCACTAAAATTTATTTGCCATGGGAAAAATCAAATCATTCTCCGGCTTCATCGCCATGTATATTGACGGTTTCAAAAACCTCACTTGGGGGAAAGCCTTGTGGATCATCATTATTGTCAAATTATTCATAATGTTTGCCATCCTCAAACCGTTTTTCTTCCCAAATTTATTGAATCAAAAATTTGCAACCGAAGAAGAAAAAAGCGAATATGTCTTGGACAAATTAACAGAAAATCATAATACTAATGTAAAAACAATTAAAAATGAATCAGATTGATGTATCATTAATTGATTGGTCGAGGGCACAGTTTGCTCTCACAGCCATGTATCACTGGTTGTTCGTGCCGTTGACGCTCGGTTTGGGCGTCATTATGTCGATTATGGAAACTTTGTATTTCCGAACGAAAAACGAAAAGTGGAAACGCACAGCCAAGTTTTGGATGAAAATTTTCGGTATCAACTTCGCTGTGGGCGTAGCTACCGGAATTATCCTGGAGTTTGAGTTTGGAACGAACTGGTCGAATTACAGTTTCTTCGTGGGCGACATTTTCGGTGCGCCGTTGGCTATCGAAGGCATATTTGCTTTCTTTATGGAAGCCACTTTCATTGCTGTCATGTTCTTCGGATGGAACAAAGTGAGCAAAGGGTTTCACTTGACTTCCACTTGGCTCACAACGATTGGTGCGACCCTTTCCGCTTTGTGGATTCTGGTCGCCAACGCCTGGATGCAATATCCTGTGGGAATGGCATTTAACCCGGATACAGCGCGTAATGAAATGGTCGATTTCTGGGCGGTAGCACTATCGCCGATGGCCATAAACAAATTTTTCCATACGGTCATTTCCTCGTGGATGTTGGGTGCAACGGTCGTTATCGGCATCAGTTCGTGGTTTTTATTGAAAAAACGCGAAAAAGAATTTTCCTTAGACAGCATCAAAGTGGCAACCGTTATCGGAACGCTGGGCATTTTGCTTTCGTTCTATTCCGGCGATGAATCTGCCTATCAAGTGGCACAAAAACAACCGATGAAATTGGCGGCGATGGAAGGATTGTACGAAGGCGGAAATAACGTTAGTTTGGTAGGAGTGGGTGTTTTGACTCCCGGAAAAGCCTACAACGATACGAAAGACCCGTTTGTTTTTGATATTCCTATTCCCGGAATGCTTTCTTTCTTGGCAACCCGTGATTTCAACGGTTATGTGCCGGGCGTGAAGGATTTAGTGGATGGCGGATATGATACTCCCGACGGAAAAGCCTTGTCGGTAGCAGAAAAAATGCAACGAGGCGAATTGGCAAAAACCGCTTTGACGGATTATCGCATAGCTAAAAAAGCCAAAGATGAGAGGGCGATGGTGGAAGCAAAACAACGTTTGGACGACAATTTCGCCTATTTCGGTTATGGCTATTTCAAATCGCCAACGGATGCCATCCCCAATATCCCGATGGTGTTTTACGCATTTAGGGTAATGGTTATTTTGGGCGGCTATTTCTTGCTGTTGTTTATTGTGGTTTGGTTTTTCAATCATAAAAAGAAATTTGAAAATCTCAAATGGCTGCAATATGTGTGTCTGTGGTCGATTCCACTGGCTTATGCTTGTTCGCAAGCCGGATGGATAGTTGCCGAAGTGGGACGCCAGCCGTGGGCCATTCAAGATATTTTGCCGGTGATGGCAGCCGTTTCCGACATCCCCACATCATCCGTTCAAGTGACTTTCTTTATCTTCCTTGTCCTGTTTACCACACTGCTGATTGCAGAAATAGGGATTTTGGTTAAACAAATCAAAATAGGGCCGGAAAAATCAGATACAATTTAATACTATATTATTATGGATTATTCATTTTATCAACATTATTGGTGGTTTATTATTTCCTTGTTGGGCGGACTGTTGGTTTTCCTGCTTTTCGTGCA
>JAISKM010000164.1 GCA_031261285.1 Candidatus Symbiothrix sp.
GTCTGCATTTGTTTCGTGGCGTACAAAGTATATAAGGAATTGGAAAGAATACTGAAAAGAAGTGATATAAGCTTGAGCGTTGATAAGGTCTTAGACATTGCCAAAACCATAACCACATTGAAAATCAGGTTGCCAATCAGCAATGAAACAATAACAAAAACGATGCTACTAACCTCAAAACATAAGTCTATCGCCAAACTTTTTGACGATAATTTTTGGAAATCTCTTTAGGGTGTCCCTGTGGCGAAGTCAGGAAAATACTTAAAGCACTAAAAAAAACGGCGAAGATCACATCTTCGCCGTTTTTTCGATTTTCCTTTCCCTCTCCCATCGAGGGGAGGGCAGTGGGTGAGGCTGCTTACAACTGCGGACCAGAAGGAATCAACTCCTTACCTTCCGGCAAATATTGTTCAAAGTTTTTGATGTATTTGGCAGCCAACGATTTTGCTTTGGTTTCCCATTCGCTCACGTTTGCACCGTAAGTGGTGCGTGGGTCGAGAATGTCGGAAACGCCCGGCAATGATTTTGGAGCAACCAAATTCAAGATGGGCACGTTGATGGTGGGTGCTTTTTCGATAGAGCCGTCAATGATGGCGTCGATAATCGCACGTGTATCCTTCAACGAAATACGTTTGCCTGTGCCGTTCCAACCGGTGTTTACCAAATAGGCTTTTGCGTTGTGTTCTTTCATTTTCTTTGCCAACACGCTTGCGTATTGCGTGGGGTGCAAGGTCAAGAACGCTTCGCCGAATGCAGGAGAGAACGATGGAACCGGTTCCGTGATACCGCGTTCCGTACCTGCCAATTTAGAGGTGTAGCCGCACAAGAAGTGGTATTGAGCCGATTTTTCGTCCAAGATAGATACAGGAGGCAACACGCCGAACGCATCAGCCGATAAATAGATGATTTTCTTCGCGTGACCGGCACGAGAAGGCAATACAATCTTGTTGATGTGGTAGATCGGATAAGACACGCGGGTGTTTTCTGTTTTAGATGCTTCTTTGGAATAGTCGGGTGTGCCGTCGGCTTTCACTGTCACGTTTTCCAAAAGCGCATCACGACGGATAGCGCGCCAAATGTCCGGCTCGTTTTCTTGGCTCAAGTCGATTACTTTCGCATAGCAACCACCTTCGTAGTTGAATACGCCGTTGTTGTCCCAACCGTGTTCGTCGTCGCCAATCAAATAGCGTTTCGGGTCAGCAGAAAGGGTTGTTTTACCTGTTCCCGACAAGCCGAAGAAGACTGCTACATCGCCGTCTTTGCCTACGTTGGCAGAGCAGTGCATAGAGGCAATGCCGCGCAAAGGCAGGTAGTAGTTCTGCATAGAGAACATTCCTTTTTTCATTTCGCCGCCGTACCACGTACCGCCGATGATTTGTTCGCGTTCGGTCAAATTGAACAACACGTACACTTCAGAGTTCAAACCGTGTTTTTGCCAATCCGGGTCGGTTGTTTTTGAGCCGTTGAATACCACGAAATCAGGTTCGCCGTAGTGTTCCAATTCGTAGTGTGAAGGGCGGATAAACATGTTGGTCACAAAGTGAGCCTGCCATGCTACTTCCATAATGAAACGCACTTTCATGCGTGTATCTTCGTTCGTGCCGCAGAATGTGTCCACTACATACAATTTTTTCGCCGTGTTCAATTCTTTGATTGTGTTGGCTTTCAAATCGTTCCAAACTGCCGTTGTAGTTGGTTTGTTGATGGTGCCGTCCCACCAAATCGTGTTTTCAGACGTTTTGTCTTTCACGATGAAACGGTCTTTAGGTGAACGGCCGGTAAATTTACCGGTGTCCACAGACACTGCGCCGGTGATTGTTTCTACTCCTTTTTCGAATCCTTCGTTTTTCGGATCTGTTTCCGCAACGAACAACTCCTGATAAGACGGGTTATAAACAACAGGAATACTGTTGCTAATGCCGTACTTGCTTAAATCTAATGTTGCCATTTTTTACTTTATTATATTATTTTGTTTGTATTTTTTATATTGTGCTCTCAGCCCACAAAATTAGCCATTTTTTTTGAGACGGCAAAATGATTTCAGATAAAAAACATAATTTTTTCGCTATTTTTAACGCAGCAATTTTTTCTCTGTTTTTTTTACATCCGTTTCTTTTGCTTCCTCTTCTTTTTTTCGGGCTTCATGGATTGCAATAAATCCGGCGGGGCTGTGAGGTCTGTCGGCAATTTGTTTATGTACCTGCAATTCTGCTAAAGATTTGTTGACTAACTCCAATTGCATGCGTGTATCTTCATTGATGTCGTTGTAATCGGCAAATGCGTCTTCGATATTGGCTGTCAGTCTTTTGACTTCGTATTCAAGCACAGCCAACCTCTCAATGGGTGGAATAGATAAAAATTGACGAACGGCGACAAACGCACGCATGATGTTTTTATTTATTTTAATGGCTGTTGGAGAGTTCAAAACACTACTCAACATAGCTACGCCCAATTCTGTAAAGGCATAAGGCTGATATCGGGTTCCTCCCCAACTTGAGGTGCCAATTTGGCACCTCAAACGTTCTTCATCTGTTAGCTCAAACATAAAATCGGCATCTTCAAAACGCTCTATGTTCCGTTTGACTGCACGTTTAAGTTGCTTGGTTTCAACGCCATATAGCGCGGCTAAGTCTGAATCCAACATCACTTTTTGATGTCTGATCTCCAAAATTTTGTTTTGAATTTGAATAAGTGGTTGTTCCATTGTTTCGTTAGTTTTAACGGCACAAAGATAACAATCATTTTTTTAACTTCGCGTTTTTTTTACAATTATTTTGCAAAATAATGCAGAGTGTATCATCGCTTGGCTGCAAAGGAATTTTTGCGCAGCAAGGCTTCCAGGAAATAGTAATCGGCATACACCAAGGGCTCGTCCACTTCCGATTTGAATGGCTTGGCACCTGTGCTGTGGAGCAACAGGAAGCCAAAATTTTCGTTCAGCGGCGAACGATAAGCCGGCGACGACAAACTTTCAATGATTTTATCTGCTTTTTTCAGGTAATCTTTTGCCTCTGTTTTAGACACATACGTGCTCAACTCATACAAAGCGGAGGCATAAATCGCAGCAGCAGAAGCATCTCGCGGGGTATTTGGAATATCCGGATCGTTGAAATCCCAGTATGGCACCAAATCTTTCGGCATATTGGGATGTGAGAAAATGTATTTTTCAATTTTTTTCGCCTGTTCCAAAAACGATTTATCGCCCGTTGCGCGGTAGCACAGCGTGTAGCCATAAAGTCCCCAACCTTGACCGCGTGCCCATGCTGAACCGTCAGCATAGCCTTGCCAAGTCTGTTTCAGACGAGATTGACCGGAAATCGTATCGTAATCGACCACGTGAAACGAGCTGTTGTCGGCACGGAAATGATTTTCTATCGTCTTTTTGGCGTGGTTGTACGCGATATGATAATAGGTAGAATCGCCGGTGGCTTTCGTTGCCCAAAACAGCAGCTCGAGATTCATCATATTGTCGATGATCACCGGATATTGCCAACGATCTTTATTGAAATCCCACGACCGAATAAGTCCTACCGTAGGGTTGTAGCGCGTGATGAGCGTGTTTGCCGACTGAATCAACACGCGTTGATAGGCCGTGTCGCCCGTAAGCCGGTAGCCGTTGCCATAACCGCAATACATCTTGAAGCCCATGTCGTGCGTGTTGGTGACAAATTGCTGACTCTCAGTTAGTTTCGTAAAATGACGCGCTTCCTGCAACCATTTGGGATTGTTGGTATATTCATACATATACCACAAAATACCCGGATAAAAACCGCTTGTCCACTCCCATGAGGGTGCCATGGACAGTTTTCCATCCTTGATGGTACGCGGATTATTCAGTTTGTCGGTAGTTGCTGCCTTCACTTGTTCGAGGGAATAGGTCAGCTGTTTGTCGGCAAACGCAACGTTTTCTTTGACGATTTTCGGCTGTGCGATGATCAGCCCACAGTTGCTTGCAAGTAGCAAGCCGCAAATTGTAGATAAAATTATTTTTTTCATGACATATAAATTTTTAAAATGGATATCCAATAGCGAAATAAACAGCGGAATTTTTTAATAAATTTTCTTTGAACAGCACCAAACGGTCGCCTGATGCACGTGCAGGGTCGTGAACTTTCGTTCCGGCATCCACACGTACCACCAAAAAAGTCAAGTCAAAACGGAGTCCAATGCCGGTGCCCAGCGCAATCTCTTTAAAAAAATTGTTCCATTTAAACAAGCCTCCCGGCTGATCGGGATAATCTTTGATGGTCCAGATATTACCTGCATCCACAAAAAAGGCAGGTTCGAGCCATGGCAGGGCTTTGAAACGGTATTCTGCACTGGCAACCAGGCTGATGTCGCCCACATGGGTGGTTGGGTCGTCTTTTTTGCCGCCGCTGAACGAGCCGGGACCCAGATAACGCGTATTCCAGCCACGCACATTGTTGGGACCACCGCCATAGTAGCGTTTCTCAAACGGCAAAATCTCCGAATTGCCGTACGGATACGCCACACCTGCACCGAAGTGAAATGCCAAACCGGCAGTTGGTGTGAGTTGAAACGTTTCCGCAAAATCAATATTCGCTTTAGCATATTGCGCAAACGAATTGCCGAAAATGGTGTATTTTCCGTCCGCAGAACGTGACGCATTGGTGGCGTGACAAATCCAGTCCAGAATATTGCCCGACAATTCGGTGTTGAAACGAATCGTGTACAGATTTTGTCGCAATCCGCCCACGTTGGCATTCGTATAAATCGCGCTGTAATTGATGCCCGCCGTGAACACATTGTCGTAACTCGTTTTCGTGAGCGGGTCGACAATCGAATCCAAATATTCGATAAATTTGCCGGATTTATACGGCATGTAGACATAATTGATGTCCACAATACTCAAACTTTGCGACAGCGGACTGTTTTGCGCCGCCCAACTCACCTTCCAGTTAAAGTTGAAAAAGTTACGGATATATTCCGGCCGGCGTTGCACATTCAACCCCAGACTGTATTGTGTCTGCGCATTAAAACGCTCGGCAACATAATTTTGAATCAGCGGCAACTGCATCGTCGGGAAAGTCAGCGCAGGCGACACGCCAAGTTCGTAATAATTACTTCCCAGCCCATCAACGGACGTTCCGCTGACAAATTCATACGCGCCGCGCAGATTCACGCTAAATGTTTCGGAGCCGTTAAAAATATTGAGATTGCCATACGTCCCATCCAATGCCACACCAATATCGCCCGCCTTATTCGTGCCAACCAAACGACCCTGCAACGAGTGAAAATTGCCCGGTGTGAGGTAGATATTGCAGTCTAAGAGCGTCGAATCGGGATAATTATTTTGGATGTATTGCAAATCTACGCGCTCCACGCAGCTCATGTCTTGAAACAGACTGACGGTGCGCTCGCCGCTCCGTTCGCGGTACTGCCGGTTGGGTTGCACACGCACTTTTTCGCGAATAATCCGTCGCCGCAAAAACTTGGGAGAGTTGTAATAAATATGGATGCTGTCGTATTCCAGTGAATCTTTGATGGTGTAAGTTTCCAACGGATCGTAACCACTGTAAACGTTCACGCGCTTCACCGTATAAGGAAAAATGGCAGTCGAATCCAATAAAATCAGTTTCAAATCCACCTGATTGGATTGCAAAGTGGTGTCTGCCAAATAGTGCAAATTAGTTTCAGGAAATTGATAATAACCGCGATTACGCATTTGTGTGGTCACGCGTTGCCGCTCCTCCTCCAGCACATCCAAGTTAAAAATGGAACCTTCCTTGATTTTCGGTGCATTTTGTGCCGTGAAAGCGGCAGTGATAGCCCGACTGCGCTCACCAATCGAGCGCCGGTTGCCCTGCTGATTCCGTTGCCGGTTGCCGGTACGTGGCTGCAACTGCGAAATTTCCTGCGTGTAATTGCGAATACGGTAAGGCTCGCCGTTGTGAATGTCGTAAATGACGGTCGCTTTTTTGTTTGCGGTGTCCACCTGTGACGTCACAGCGCTATTCAAATAACCCAAATTCTTCATTTCCGTGGCAATTTCGTCAACCGACAATGGCACGCTGTTGGGATTGTAAATGACAGGAGCTTCCCCGATTTTGCGAATAAATTTTTTGATGAAATTGGAGTCATTGTCCACCATATTATAGATATGTACCCCGAACTTGGACGAGTTAGGCTTTTGTTGAATGTAAGACTCAATGATAGCCGGGTCTACACCGCTGTCGTCCATTTTCACTTTCACTTTTTCCAAGAAATATTGCCCTTCAGGAATATACTTTGTGGGACTGCACCCAACAAGTAGCAACAAAAACACTATGTATGGAAATTTCTCTTTCATTTCTGCAAAAAAGTGCTTATAATTCGTTGATTTCCTTTTCTATCGTTTTAAATTTATCTTTAACATCTTCCCCGGAATAATAATCCAGCATATCTTTCTTTGTTAAAGTGCCGTCACGCAAAAACTTTTTCATATACTCTTGATTGAATTCCATTAGCAGAATAGATTTCTCAAGTTGTTTCAGAATAGCTTTATTATTTTCTATATTATTATAAACAAGAGA
>JAISKM010000165.1 GCA_031261285.1 Candidatus Symbiothrix sp.
CTACTAAATGATCCACCGGAACGACCTTCCGATATTTCGTGGGGGCTATTGCTGCTGCTTGGTGCGCTGTGTGCCGGCATCATGGGTATTGGCTATTATTCAATGCATAGCCCGGATCCTGTAGATTCTACTACGGCAAACAAGGAAAGCAATTAAGACCAAACATAAAATCATTCCGGCAAGAGAGTCTTGAATCAGCATGTTTATTCGTTTCATTTTTTTAGCTCATTCAAGGCTCTCAGCCGGGATTTGTTTGGTGAGGAAAATTTAGGTGGAAATGAATTTTTTAGTTATAGTTCAGGATTTTTTTGTAACTTTGCAGAAACTAATTACATTTTTTATTAAGTGTAGAAAACAATGAAACATAAGCAACACATCGTGTTTTTGACCGGCGCCGGGATGAGTGCCGAAAGTGGGATTTCTACTTTCAGGGATGCCGGCGGATTGTGGGAGAACTGTGACCCCAATATTGTGGCGAGCATTGACGGCTGGCGGAAGTTTCCCGGTCAAGTGCAGCAATTTTACAACGACAGACGGGCACAATTGACGGAAGTGGAACCCAACGAGGGACATCAACTCATTGCGGACTTGGAAACCGATTTTGAGGTTACAGTCATTACTCAAAATGTGGATAATTTGCATGAGCGGGCGGGCAGTACCGGCATTATCCATTTGCACGGCGAATTGACGAAAGCCTGTAATGAGGCTAAAACCGTCGTTTATGAAATTGGCACAAGACCAATTTTGGCAGGCGAAAAAGCGGAAGACGGTTCCAGACTTCGCCCGTTCATCGTTTGGTTTGGCGAAGCGGTTCCTTTGATTGAAAAAGCGGCTGAGATTGTGTCAAAAGCCGATATTGTCGTGATTGTGGGCACTTCGATGAAAGTGTACCCTGCTGCCGGACTGATTAACTACGCGCCCAAAGGCACACCCATTTATCTGATAGACCCCGCCGACGTGAGTGTGCCCGCCTCTGTGAACGTAATCAAAGCGAAAGCGAGCACAGGCTTAAAAACATTGAAAGGACGCCTCTCCTTGAAATCGGAGTGATCGTATGCGAACCTTATCGTGAAAAATAATGCAGAATGATTTACTTTGCATTATTTTTGCATTTATATTGCAAATAAATCAAAATTATTTTATAACTTTGCGCCAATTAATTTAAAGTATAAAACTATGTATATCCAAAAACGAGAAACTGATAACATAAAACCTTATCAGGAATTACTTGACCGCATTTCCAAAAGATATGTAGCAGGTCAGGCACAAGCTGTCCGTTCGGTGAACGAGTCAATGGTAGCAACAAATTGGCAAATCGGTCAATATATTGTTGAGTATGAACAAGATGGGAATGCAAAAGCCGAGTATGGAACCATGTTATTAGAGAACCTGTCTCGGGATTTAAAATTGCTACATGGTCGTGGATTTAGTCGAAGTAATCTACAGAGAATGAGGCAGTTCTATCTTACATATCCAATTTGTGCGACACTTTCGCACAAATTGAGTTGGTCGCATTGGGTTGAACTTTTGAAAATTAGTGATAATCATGAACGTTCTTTTTACGAACAGCAAAATATGTTGGAAAATTGGAGCGTTTCCGAATTAAAACGGCAAATCCACCCATTGGCATTATTCTATCGAAAGACAAGGACGAACTCTTGGTCGAATATGCCACATACGGCATGAGCAGCCAACTTTTTATTTCCAAATATCAGTTCTATCTTCCTAATAAAGAAGAATTCAGAAACATAATCAATATCAATTAGTCGAAGCAGGTTTATTTTTCTTGCTGGATGATTTTCCAAACCGATTCGCCGGTGCCGATGTGGTAGCCGGTGGTCGAATACAGGATGCCTCCGTTGCGCGACAGATAGACTGTTAATGGAAAGCCGTCCTGAAAGTCGATTTGCAAAGCTCCGGCAACGGCGTTCAGTAAGGCACGATTGGTGTCTACTCCCCACGTCGTTTGTTTGGGCATTCCTTGAAAAGCGGTTGCATCAAACGCCGTACTTGCTTTGTCGCTTGGAATGAGCATCAGCACGCCTCCATTCCACGCTTCCAGTTGTGTGCGAACAGCCGGCAAATCTTGCAAAATATGTTTGGACGGTTCTTTGCCCGGGTCTAAGAAACAAATCAACAAGCCTTGTCCGTTCGCTACTTTTTTCAAACCGGTTTTTTGATTGTCTAACTCAATCTCCGTGTTCATATCGACGATGCCTTTCACAAACAGCTTGTCTTTCACTTCGGGTAATTTCACGGTAATCGTTTGCGGTTTATTTTTTTGCAAATTGAAATACTCGGTGTGAACGGTCACAGAGCCGTCATTGGCACGACTGCCGACCATCAAGCGATAATAGCCTTCGTCCAACGTGAGTTGTGCCGGAAAGTTCGACAACAAGGCGTTTCCTTCGTAATTCAAGGTTTGGAAATCGCCGTTTTTGAATACTGCCAACGTATAATGCGATTCATAACCCGGTTTCACACTATTAGACGGATCATTTTTCAGCGTCAATGTTGCTTGCGGCAAATTGGATGTGGCATTTTCAGAAGGATCAAAAACAACGTCTATCCAGTGTCCTTTGTCGTAATATTGCGGTTTAGACGTGGTGGTTTCGAGGCGTGCCGGAATAGTATTGTCGCGACACATTGCCACAAACAAAATAGTACGCGAACGTTTATCCGCAAGGCGTAATTCATAACTGCCACGCGGCGTGAGCGGACAATTATAATAATTATCCTCATTATTAATCGTGATGTTTTCCTTAATATATTGTATGATTTGCCCGGCATTCATTGCAGATTTCTGTTTAAAATAGCCGCGCCAAGGGGTTATTAATTCGATGCCGGTGCGTGGCGAGAGGATGTAGGGTGCAATTAAGTTTGGGGGGATTCCCGCTTTCGCGGGAATGACATGACCCTTTGTTGGGATGACGCGGTCTTTCGCGGGAATGACGCTGCCCTGCTCAATGACGGTGTTGATGTGATTGCTTAAAACGGAAGCAGGAGTATCACGCAAATCCTTGGCTTTCAGCGATGCTAAAAAAGGAAATAAATGTGGATTTTGTTTTTCTGCTGTAATGAAATCCGTAATTTCCTGCCAATTTCCTTGCGACAATTCCAGCTGTTTCCACACTTCATCTTTGTTCAAACCCAATTCAACCGCTAATTTATCCGCTGAGGCTTGCGTGGCAAACGTTGCCATATAAGCATTACGAATGGAATCTTCTTGTGCCAACCGAATGACATTAGCCGCAATTTTTTCTGCCGAAATTTCTTTGACCGGCTGTTCTTGCGGCACATTTATTACATATTCTTCGGCGTAGGCAGTGCCCGATTGACGGTCTAATTTCACGACAGTCACCGGGCTCGTAGATTCTGATTTTTGATAGCCGTAAACAGTCCCTTTATCCGCCCAAACCACTACATCACCCAGTCCGGAACTGATGGAAGTTTCGCCGTTTTTGCCGGTTGTGTTGGTGGAAATGGGATATAATTCGGCATAATTATACAGTTTGAATTGCACGCGAGCACCTTCAACCGGTTGATTATCAGCATCCACTACACGCACTTTTACTTCGCGCGTTTGAGTATAATTTGCAGTAAGATTGATAACCGAATAGAGCGGTGTTTCCGAATTTTTTTCTTCGGGACCGTTGTATAATCCGAAAACCTTGGTGTGCACCATCATCGCACGTTTTGCCGGAGCGGTAAACCAGGCGACGTCCAATTCCGGCTCCGGCTCACAAGCACCCATATAATGCCATTTGCCGTCTATCCACACTTCCACCCACGCGTGATTGTCGTCTGTGTGCGCCCAACGTGGCGTGTAACATTGGCGAGCCGGGATACCTACCGCACGTAATGCGGTAGCCGTGAACGTAGATTCCTCGCCACAACGTCCCCAAGCCGTTTTTATTAACGCCAACGAACCGGATGTGCGAGCATCTGTTCCCCGGTAAGTCACTTTTTCGTGACACCAATGGTTGACTTCCAAAGCGGCATCATACATGGATAAATCCTTCACTCGCTCTTTCAATTCATCGAAAAAAGCCACACGAGCCGTATCTAAATTTTCGTTGTTGATGCGATAGACTAACACAAAATGGCGGAAAATATCTTCGGGAATAGTTTTACTCCACGAAAAGTAGTCGCGTGCTTTGAAAGCATAATCCACTTGTTGCAAAAAATAATCGCCGTCTTTATCTGCCAAATCGTTCAAAGGCATGTACGCATAGAGAAATTCCAAAGCCTCGCGTTGTTTCACGGTAAGCGACTGATTTTCAAACACAGAAAATAAGGCTGCTTGACGATTCACGGCTTCGGACTTCCGTTGCTCAAACTGTTGATGCACTTGATTGCGATAGGCGGCATCTTTCAAAAAATGGTTGTCTTGGCAGGCTGAGAACAATACAAGCAACATAGACAGGACGAATAGTACTTTTTTCATATTATAAATGAATTATTTTTTTTATTTTTTCGGCATCCGTCATCCAAAAACTGTATTCCTGTTCGGGATGGCTCAAATGCGGATTTTTGTATTGCATGTTTCCGGTATACACAGTGCGAAACGTGCCGTGCAGTTCTTGTAATCCGGTATATTGAATCAATTCTTTGGCGTTTGCGGGCGTCACTCCTGCTCCCGGCATAATGATGATACGTTGACCGGCTTTCTCAATCAACCGGCGTAAAACTTCTTTGCCTTCGATGACATTGTCGTAACCACCGGAAGTCAAAATACGTTCGCAACCGGTTTCGATCACATCTTCCAAAGCCTGAAACAAGTCATTACTGCGGTCAAACGCGCGATGAAACGTCACGCCCATACCGTATTCTTTCGCGATTTTCACTAATTCTCGACACCGGTTTTTATCGACTGTACCATCAGCGTTTAACATCCCCATGACCACGCCATCGCAACCGGCTGTGCCACAATAGCGAACATCGGCTTGCATGATTTCAAACTCGTCATCGGAATACAAAAAATCGCCGCCACGTGGACGAATCAGCACATACACTTTCAAGTTTTCGGCAACTTGACACACTTTTTGAATCAACCCGGACGAGGGTGTCGTGCCTCCTTCCGGCAAACCGGCGCACAATTCCACGCGGTAAGCGCCCGATGATTGGGCGATTACAGCACCTTGAAGCGAATCGATGCAGACTTCTAATTTCATTTCGGCAAAGTTACGAAAAATAATGGTTAATGGTTAATGATTCATGGTTAATTTGCAATTTTTTTGCCTAATCTTCCAGCAACGAAAATTCGCCAAATCCGGCTGCGGCATCATTGACTACGCCTGTGACCACAAATCGCACCACTTGTCCGTGCGTGGGTTTGAAACGAATTTCTCGCATAACCGGACTGTTTTTGATGTTTGAAAATTCGCCTTCGGAAATGAGTTGATTGTCGATAAAGAGCTGATAATCAGTAATGTAATCTAAAGCATCACGCTTTTGGTTAGGCGTGTAGCGAAATCCGGTAATTTGTTGCGGTTCTGTCAATTGAATCACTAATTCGGGATTGTTTTTCGGCAGGCGATAAAACGAGTAGCCATCGGCATCAAATAAAAGTGCTGTCTTTGCATCGTTTGGCGCAATGACGGTGAATGCCGAGGAAGGAATGTTGCCTGTCGGCACAACGATTGGCTCGTCGGGTAGGGGAGCAGCCAAATACGCCTCTACATTGTTGATGCACACCGGTCCACGTGCATCCAAAACGCGAATGCGAAACTGCCCGGCAGTCACATCCTCAAATCGCACAATCCGTTTATAGCCAATCGTGGTAGTAGAATCCACCGCATTCACAGCCTCCCACGAGCCACCCTGAAGCGTTTCAATCACAAACGAACGCACCCGTTGCCCCAACGCAATATCTTCCTGAATCAACACCCGGTTAAAAGTTGTTGGTTTCGAAAAAGAAAATCCAAGTTTATTTGTAGGGGAGACCCTTGTGGTCGCCCCTATGAGCAAATTGCCTTTGAAATCGTTTCTGATGACGGCAGCCCATTCCATCACGCGCGCAGAATCCAGTGGATGAATTTGCCCATTAAGCGCAATCGGAAAATTCAAAATCAGATTGGCATTGTGCCCCACACTATTATAATAATAATTGACCATCTGCGTCAACGTGCGCACCTGATGGTCTTCGCGTGCGTGATAAAACCACCCGGGACGCATCGACACATCCACTTCCGCACCCAGCCAGCGAGAGGCATTTTCATCGCCCCATTGACTGCCGGCATATTCCCAATTCAGAGAGGGTTCAGGCTCGTAAATACTCCATTGTGTGTCGCCTGCCCAACCATTTTCATTACCTACCCAGCGAATGTCCGGCACCGTTCCTCCGAAAATCATTGCTTGCGGATGCTTGGATTTGATTTGCCGGCGTGCCCATTCATAATCGTAATATTCGGCTGCATTGATGGAACGTTTCTCGTTTGCTCCGCCATACCAGCCTGTGCCGCCGTTTGCGCCGTCGAACCAAAATTCAAAAATAGGTCCGTAGTTGGATATTAACTCTTCGATTTGCGCGTGATAGGTTTGCACGTATTCCGGTTTGCCGTAGTTGGCATTATTTCGGTCCCAGGGGGAGAGGTAGAAACCGACTTTTAAGCCGTATTTCGCACAGGCATCGACTAAATCGCGGACAACATCGCCTTTACCGTCTTTCCAAGGGGCATTTTTGACACTGTATTCAGTTGTGGCAGTCGGCCATAAACAAAAACCGTCGTGATGTTTGGTTGTGAGCACGATGCCTCGCAGTCCGGCAGCCTTGACGATGCGTGCCCACTGTTCGCAATCCAAGTTTTCAGGATTGAACGTAGACGCAGGCGTATTGCCAAAACCCCATTCCAAATCATTGAACGTGTTGAGGCCAAAGTGCACAAAGGCATACATTTCCATTTGATGCCAAGCGATCTGCTCCGGTGTTGGCGTAGGCGGGATTGGAGCGGGCGGAGTGGTGGCAAACGTGTGAGTTGTCAGGCTCAGCATCCCTATCCAAATGAGTATCTGATAGTGTTTCATTTGGCAAAGTTACTAAATAATTGTTAATGGTCAATGGTTAATGGTTAATTTAAAAAAAATGCGTAACTTTGCAGCATGAATAAAATTATTACACGTTTTGTAGCGATTAGCATGATGATGCTTAGCATGACGGCGTTTTCGCAAAGTTTTGCGTTGCCGGAAATGCCCGACAGCCTGACAGATCCTCGTGATCGTGCCAATTATTTAGTGTTGCACTATTGGGATAATTTCATTTTTCAATACACACTGCTGACCCAAAATGCAACCGAGCAAGCGTTTGTTGATTATGTGAACATTATGCCACACGCGGCAAAAGATACGGTTGTCCTATCAATTAACAACATGCTGACAACAGCGGATAAAGAGCCAACAGGAAAACTGTATAGCTATTTCTTGGAATTAGCAGAGAAATACCTTTACGAGATGAGTTCGCCGGTGCACAACGATGAATATTATATCCCTGTGGCAGAACACATTATCGCCAACAAACGCCTCCCTGATATTGAATCGGTGCGTCCCACCTATCGCTTGAATCACCTGTTAAAGAATCGTGCCGGCACCACAGCGACCGATATTGAATATACAGCAATGACAAACGCAGTTATTGGATATGAAACAAAAAAACTATCGGATATTGTTGCTGATTACACCTTGCTGTTGTTTTACAACCCCGAATGTGGGCACTGTGTGGAAGCTATCAAAGCATTAAAAGCATCTGCCGTGATTGAATCCCTCACAAGCAGCGGCAAACTCCGCATACTCGCTTTTTATCCCAGCAATGATGTGGATACATGGAAACAATTCACGTCCAATTTACCTAAAAACTGGTTCAATGGCTTCGACAAGGAGTTTAAAGTCACTAATTCGACCTCGCCTACTTACGAACTGCGCCAGCTACCGACCATGTATCTTCTCGACAAAGACAAGACTATTTTGATGAAAGAGCTGACCGTGGAGGCGGTAGAAAAATATTTTGTAGATTAAAAAAATAATTGTACCTTTGCACCCGAAATTATCGGCGGGATGTAGCTCAGCCCGGTAGAGTACACGTCTGGGGGGCGTGTGGTCGCACGTTCGAATCGTGTCATCCCGACTGCTGATTATCAAGAGGTTAGCTTTTGCGCTAACCTCTTTGATTTTTAAATATGACACAATCTACAACGAAAGTAGGGCGTTTGGTAAACAAATAGAAGATAGGGTGAATGGATGTTGTAAGTGCTTATATTGGGTTGGATTTAATGCATCAACTGCTCCAATTTATTTTTCCATCGCTCCCAATCAGGCATTTCGGTTGTAAGCAAATCATAAAATGCATGTGTATGCCGTTGATGTACTAAGTGACATAACTCGTGCATAATAACATATTCAATACAAGGTTTTGGGGCTTTTATCAATTCCGTATTAAGAATGATTTTTCCTTTTGGCGTACAACTTCCCCAACGGTTTTCCATGTTTTGAATGTATAGTAATGTCGGTTCGACTCCGTATTTTTTGAAACGTTGTATGATTGGTTCGGCAATTTCCGCAAATTTGGTTTTTGCTCTCTCTTTGTACCATTCTTTCATTAGTCGTTCTACGGATGTTGCGTTTTTTGGAGACGTTGCACGCAACGTCTCTACAACGAATGAATGTCCTTTGAAAGATACGCTGTTATGTTTCCCTTCTGTTACCCGCAAAATATACTGTTTGCCCAGATATAAGTGAGATTCACCGCTGATATACCTGCGTGGAGGCATTTTCTCGCCGAAAGAGGTAAAAAAACGCTGTTGCTTCAAAATCCATGGGGCACGTTTGATGATTTTTTCTTCGATTTTTTCTTTGAAAGTATCCACCGGAGCATTTACAATTACCTTACCATCCGGATTTACACTTATTCCCAATGTTTTGCGATTGGAATAATCTATCGAATAAGTGATTTCGGTTGTTCCGTATATTAACGTTTCCATCATTTGAACCACAATTTAGCGACTTCGACCGACCGGTCAATAATGTTATCCATATCGTCAAAGGTCAATGGAATTTCATACTTCCGTTTTACCTCGTCAATCAAGTAATCCTCTATCTCGTTTTTCATTTTTCCAATCAGATTGGTTTTTGTGTGCCAATCAACAATCGGTTTCCCATCATCCAAAACATATTGACGGATAATATTGTCAGTTACCAATGCAATATCCAAAGCAATTTGCGCTGCATCCGTAATTCGTAATTTGTAATTCGTAATTGATTTCAGCGTTTCTAAAGATAATCCAAAATAAGCTCTTGCCGTATTATTGTCAGCTATTTGTGCAGGAATATCGCTGTCTGTATGCGAAATAACCGATTCCATTTGTTGGGTAACTTGTTTCAGATATTCGGTTTCATCAATTCGTCCCTGTTCATAAGCTGCAATGGTTTCTTTCAATAAAACTGAAAACTTTTTGTAAAATGCAGGGTCGGTATCCATATTTTCCGAAATATGCTTAGCTGTTCGGGAGGCTATGGTATCGGCTTTGGCGGCTTTCCCTATGATTCGTTCCACTTCTTCTGCAAATTTTTCCTTATCAAAAATATCCACCAATTCCGTCAAAATTTTTACTTCACTGCTTTCGATGTGTGTATCAATCAGTTTTTGTATTTGCACTTCGTATTTTTTGTAATCAATACTATCGGAATAACGCTCCTGAACGGCTCGTCGCAATTTCAAAAACAGGGTTAAGTCTTCCTTGTACTGATTGATTCGTTGTTCGTCATTATCTTTATGAAAATTCAACGAGGATAAGGCTATTTTGAGGCAAGAAGCAAAAGCGGTTAGTTTTTCATAGAATTGTTGCCGGAGGTCTTCATGCCGAAGCAATTGACTATATGCTTCCAAATCCCGTTTATTGGGAATCGCCTTGAAAATATCCCATAATTCGGAATGTTTTTGCGGTAATTTTTTGATTTCTTCCGAAACATCCGAGAAAACGCCGTTTAAATCTTCGGGGTCGTATTCCGAATAAATGTCTAA
>JAISKM010000001.1 GCA_031261285.1 Candidatus Symbiothrix sp.
AACACAGTCTATACTTACAACGATGTCACGTCTACGTGGACGGCTTTAGGCAGTTCGGGTGGTGGTACTTACACCTGTAGCGGTCAAGGTACAGGTACAATCACAGGTCTTTCCGGCAATACGTATTGCACGGCTACCTATCCGGATGCAACTACGGATTTGAAAAATCTTCGCTGGACAATCAGTAATTTGATGGAAGCCGGTGAGAGTGCTACCACTTATGAAGGCTTGGATGTTAATCCTGCTCCTTCGGCCGGTCAACGAGGCTATTACTACACTTGGCTTCAAGCCAAGCCAACAGGTGATGATGACATCTGTAAGAAACACTTAAATCGTTATTACCGCATTCCGACTGATGCCGACTGGGCGTTACTGATAGCCGGCTATGCGTCAATGACAGATGAAGAAAAAGCTGCTTGGAAAGGTATTTCTTCGATGGCAGGTTACCGCCACAGTGGCGGTACCTGGCTCAACTGGAATTACAACGGCAAGTGGTGGAGCAGTACGGCTACAGACAAGAGCAATTCCATTGATACCGCCGGCACGTGGGCTACGCCAACAACCACAGCAGGCTTTTGGCTTTCAGTACGCTGTGTGCGTGACATCTAAAGAAAGAGCACCCGCATGGGTTGTTTTAATTCGTTTCATTTTTGCTTGAGCGGGTACTTCTTTCTTTTTTTAATTCCCGGAAACCTCGTTACTCGATTTTTTTTCGTTTCGTTTCATTTTTATTGGGTAATGAGGTGGATGGGGATTAATTTTTCTCAAAATATAGTTGCCGATACGAAAATTTTAACTACCTTTGTGGCGTTTTATGCAAAACTCTAATGGAAAGTAAAGTCGAAGTTCTTGTTGCAAACGAGGGTCATGTGGGCTATGTGCCGCTGATTCTTGAAACCATCGAAGCCGCCGCCAAAGTGCGTGGGACAGGTATTGCGAAGCGTACAACAGAGTATGTAGAACAAAAAATGCGCGAAGGAAAAGCCATCATCGCCTTTGTAGATGGGGAGTTCGCCGGTTTTTGTTATATTGAAACTTGGGGCAATAAACAGTATGTTGCTAATTCCGGATTGATTGTGGTGGAGCGGTTTCGCGGGCATGGATTGGCAAAACGCATCAAGCAAACGGCTTTTGCATTGTCGCGAAAACTATTTCCCAATGCTAAGTTGTTTGGGCTGACTTCCGGTGCCGCCGTGATGAAAATCAACACGGAATTGGGTTATGTGCCGGTGACGTTTGCCGATTTGACCGACGACGACTCCTTTTGGCAAGGTTGTCAGGGTTGCGTCAATCACGACGTCTTAGACCGCACCGACCGCCGTTATTGCATTTGCACAGCGATGCTTTTCGACCCGAAACGGGTGCGGGGCGCGGAGTGAAAGGTATGAGGTGAAAGGTGTAGGGTGAAAGACGTTTGAAAATAATAAAAATAAAAAATTATGATTAGCCCCGAACAAAGGAAAGAAATTATCATCTTGTTGAAAATTCTGCAAGACGAAGCAAAATGGGATAAGATTTATGCTTATACCAAGAGTGTATTGCTGGAAACAGACAAGATAAATTATCCCATGATGGTCTGTGAGCCAACTGCTACGTATGGTTATGGACAAGCTGTCCTGCCTGAAATGTGGATGACTGAAGATGAGGCACAGGAAATGTTAGAAGAGTACGAATCTTGGGGCGGAGGAAGTACCTTGTCGGAAAATCAATGGCAAGAGGTCTATGAGGTAGCGGAATATTGTGAAAAGCATCCGGAAACATGTCATACGTGGGAAGAAGTAAAAAATGAGGTGAGAATGAAATTCTGTCACAAAACACAATATGCTTATTTATTTGATTAAAAATCGAGAAATAAGAGTATTAAAAATATTTGACAATAGGCAACATCCCGATAAAAAATATAAATTTTGAGACAAAAATAACAATATAATGAGCAAGCAAAAAGTAGTTTTAGCATACAGCGGAGGTCTCGATACCTCTTTCTGCGCGATGTACCTCTCGCAAGAGCTGGGTTATGAAGTCTACACCGCCTTGGCAAACACGGGCGGATTTTCGACGGAAGATTTGAAACGGGTGGAAGCACGCGCCTACAAATTGGGCGCCACCAAGCACGTCAACTTAGATATTACGCAGGAATATTACGAAAAGAGCATCAAATACATGATTTTCGGCAATGTATTGCGTAATGGCACCTACCCTATCTCGGTTAGCTCGGAACGTATTTTTCAAGCAATTGCTATTATCAATTATGCGAAGGAAATCGGTGCGGATTTTGTGGCACACGGGAGCACGGGCGCCGGTAACGACCAAGTGCGATTCGATTTGACGTTTGATGTTTTGGCTCCTGAAATCGGCATCATCACGCCCACGCGCGACATGATATTGACCCGCGAATACGAAATCAACTACTTGAAAGAGCATGGTTTTGAAGCGGATTTCACGAAAATGGAATATTCCATCAACAAGGGGCTGTGGGGCACGAGCATCGGCGGCAAAGAAACGCTGAAATCGGAAAAAACATTGCCCGAATCGGCTTATCCGTCGCAATTAACCGAAAAAGGCGAAGAATCGCTGAAAATCTCATTTGTGAACGGCGAAATCACGGCTGTCAACGGCAAAAAACAGTCCGATAAAGTAAAGGCGATTCAAGAGATTGAACACATCACTTCTCGTTACGCGATTGGTCGCGATATGCACATCGGCGATACGATTATCGGCATCAAAGGGCGTGTCGGCTTTGAGGCGGCTGCTCCATTGGTGATTATCAACGCACATAAAATGCTCGAAAAACACACGCTGAGCAAGTGGCAACAGTATTGGAAAGACCAATTGGGCACGTGGTACGGCATGTTTTTGCACGAGGCACAATACCTCGAACCGGTGATGCGCGACATCGAAGCGTTTTTGCAACATTCACAATGCAATGTGACGGGCACGGTGGAAGTGCAACTGCGTCCCTACGGCTACACTTTGGTGGGCGTAGACAGTCCGTTCGACCTGATGAAAACCGATTTTGGCGAATACGGCGAAATCAACAAGGCTTGGACTCCGGATGATGCCAAAGGATTCACAAAAATCACGGCAATTCCGACAAAGATTTTTTACGCAGTGCAAAAAAAGAATAATAAATAATCCTCTACGCATCAGGGGATTGCGGGTTACTGAATCAAGTTCAAGACAGGGACGGCTTCGCCGTCCCATGACAGAAAAGTACAAAAAAAGAATGGTACATAAACTGAAAATAGGAATTATCGGCGGCGCAGGCTACACAGCCGGCGAATTGTTGCGGTTGCTCATCCATCATCCAACTGTGGAAATCGCATTTGTACATAGTTCGAGCAACGCCGGCAAACGCATCACGGACATTCACGAAGGCTTGATTGGTGAATCGGATTTGACTTTTGCCGATGATGCTGTCATTGCGGGCTTGACCCGCAACCCCCTGCAAGAAGTGGATGCCTTGTTTTTGTGCTCTGCACACGGCGATAGCCGGAAATTCCTCGAAGGAAACGGGGGATTGCGGGTTCCTGAATCAAGTTCAGGACAGGCACGGCTTCGCCGTCCCGCAATGACGGGCACTGCCAACGGAGCAAGTGTCATTCCCGCGCAGGCGGGAATCCCCTCCAAACTCAAAATCATTGACTTATCCATGGACTACCGCCACCAAGCTACAGCTGACGGCTTCGTATACGGTTTGCCGGAATTGAACAAAGCGAAAATTCAGCAAGCGCAATACATCGCCAATCCGGGCTGTTTTGCAACCGCTATTCAGTTGGCACTGTTGCCGTTAGCTGACAAAAAATTGTTGACAAACGAAGTGCACGTCCATGCGATTACCGGTTCGACAGGTGCCGGCGTGAAACCGGGTGAGACCACGCATTTTTCGTGGCGCGATAATAATATTTCCACTTATAAAGTGTTTGAGCACCAACATTTGAAAGAAGTGTGCGAATCGTTGCAATGCCCTGAATCGCAAATTAATTTCATTCCGGTACGTGGCGATTTTCCACGCGGCATTTTTGCGACCGCGTACACAGAAACGAATTTGAGCCTTGAAGAAGCGGTTAAATTGTATCAAGATTTTTATCGTGATGCAGCCTTCACGTTCATTTCCGACAAAGCAATCGACTTGAAACAAGCGGTCAACACCAACAAATGTATTCTGCATTTGGAAAAGCACGGCACCAAATTGTTGATTACTTCTGTCATCGACAATTTACTGAAAGGTGCATCGGGACAAGCGGTACAGAATTTCAATTTGCTGTTTGGATTGGACGAAAAAGCAGGGCTGGGATTAAAACCCAGTGCGTTTTAAAATTAAATAGAATGAATTACTTTGATGTTTTCCCCCGGTGGAATATTATTCCGGTAAAGGCTTTGGGTTGCAAAGTTTATGACAAGGACGGCAACGAGTATTTGGACTTTTACGGCGGACACGCTGTGATTTCGATTGGACATTCGCATCCGAAGTACGTTGAGCGAATTTCGGAACAAGTGAGCCAGCTCGGTTTTTATTCCAATTCCGTGATTATGCCGTTGCAAGACGAGTATGCCGAAAAGTTGGGAAAAGCGTCCGGATATCCTGATTACAGCCTGTTTATGGTCAATACAGGAGCGGAAGCAAACGAAAATGCGCTGAAATTGGCGTCGTTTTACAACAAGCGCAAGAAAGTGGTCGCTTTCCAACATTCATTTCACGGACGAACGGCTGCTGCGGTGCGTGTGACCGATATTCCGAAGTATTGGGCGCCGATGAACGACGATTTGGAAGTCGCGTTTGTACCTTGGAACGACATTGAAGCTGTGCGCAAGGAATTGAAACAGGGCGATGTGTCGTCGGTGATTATCGAAGGCATTCAGGGGATTGGCGGCATTATCGTGCCCGACCCTGCGTTTTTGGTGGAATTGCGCCAAATTTGTACGGAAACCGACACTGTGCTTATTTTGGACGAAATACAGTCCGGCTACGGACGTACCGGCAAGTTTTTTGCGCATCAATTTGCCGGTATTCGTCCCGACATCATCACGATTGCCAAAGGCATGGGCAATGGTTTTCCGATTTCGGGCGTGTTGATTTCACCGAAGTTTGAAGCGGTTTACGGACAACTCGGCACCACATTTGGAGGCAACCCGTTGGCTTGTGCGGCTGCAATCGCGGTTCTGGACGTGATGAACGAAGAAAAATTAGTCGAAAATGCAGCCAAAGTTGGCCAATATTTGATGGACGAGTTAAAGAAAATTCCTGAAATCAAGGAAGTGCGCGGACATGGCTTGATGATTGGCATCGAATTTGCGGAGCCGGTTAAGCCGTTGCGCGACAAGCTGTTGTTCGATGAAAAAGTGTTCACAGGAGCCACCGGCACACATGTTTTCCGCTTGCTGCCACCGCTTTGTGTCACAAAAGAGATTGCCGGTGACTTTTTGGCACGTTTCAAAAAAGTGTTGCCTTAAACAGCGATTAGAAATTGTCTGAACTATGATTTAGAATGATTGATGTGACGGGCTATGATAAAAAAATCACAGTTTTCAAAAAAAATCACAAAATCATAGTTCAAGATTAAAAAATAAATATTACCTTTGCAGTCGCAAATGCGAAAGTAGCTCAGTTGGTAGAGCACGACCTTGCCAAGGTCGGGGTCGCGGGTTCGAGTCCCGTCTTTCGCTCGAAGAAGTTGTCCGAATTTGGGCAACTTTTTTATTTTGCCTAAAAATTCGCATCCATGCGGATTTTCTTGTCTTTGCGAGAAAGGGTTGTATTGAAATGTTCGGCACGGTTTCGATGCTCACACCCGTCATGGTTTCCATCTTAATATGCAGGCGAACAGGCAGGTTCATCACGGTCACATCGTTTACTTTGATGTTCACAACCAAGCGTTGTGAACCGATTCCACTGTAATCGGACAAAGTCAAGGAATAGGGCGGAGTAAGTTGTGGCTGCACATAAATCGGGTATTGGGTTTGGGCAAATACATTCAGGCTGCTTGTGATGAACAAGAACAACAGGACTACATATTTAATTTGACGAAGATTCATAATTAAACTGTATAAAATGAGTATAAAAATATATAATTTTCGCAAATATAAGGCTTTTTTTATTCATACACAAAATTATTCCTGTTAAGTTTTTGTTAAGATTGTGATCAACAACACAAAACTTGAAAAATATTTAAAAAAAATTAAGCAAATTTGCGTAATCTTGATGTAACATTGGTTGACGACGCTATCAAAACTTTATGTATAAGCAGAGAGCCGGTAAAAAGTTAATTTATTCACATTTTGATGCGGTTGCCCTGGAAATTAATTATCAAAAATTTGGTAATTAAAAAAAATATTGTACCTTTGCACCGAAGTTATTTGCAGCCATTTCTGGGACGAATGGCGACAAAAACGATCAACTCTTATGGTCTGCTCGGATGGTGGAATGGTAGACACGCAAGACTTAAAATCTTGTGACCATTAGGTTGTGCGGGTTCAAGTCCCGCTCCGAGTACAAAAAGGAACTTTTCAATAATTTTATTGGAAAGTTCTTTTTTTATATTCGTAATTCATTGTTATTTTAGGTTTTACCGGTGTGTCGTTGATTAACATGAGGATGTATCTATAGCTACTAATTGAAATTTTTGTTTGTCTGCAACAATGAGAAATACCGGACTTAAAAAAATTTGATTTAGACAAAAAAAGAATACTACAGGCAAAATTTGACTGTAGAATAATGATTTAGATGTGTTTTTCAGTGAGGATTTAAAATTAGATTAGGGCGACGTACACGTCCGTTTCGTTTTCGTGGAAGTGCAATTTGTCTTCCCGGGCCAACCAGCCCAATGCGCCATACACTTCTTTTTCAGTCAATTTCGTCAACTTTTTTAGTTCTTTCACTGACTTTTGTCCGTCTTCTTTCAACACATTCCATACGCGACCTGCGTTTGCTCCAATTCTTTCTTTCATTGTTTTATATATTATTAAACATTTTTTTCGTCCTGATTCAACCCCTCCGGGGTTGTTGTGGGAGAGGTATTTCTATCTCCCCCAGTTTCGCTCCGCTACACTGGGGGTTATGCAAATTTTACCCCTGCGGGGTATTATACTCACTTCCAACTGTGGAATGGACTGAAATTTCATTGAACCGGCCTCCATCTTTTGGGCAGATGCTATTCTCAGAGAGACATTATTTTTCTGTATAAATTTTATCCCACTTTTCGTAATTGTCATTGTCTTGCAACTGATAATAGATGTTGCGCAAGGCAAAGATGGCATCAGAATCCTGATTGTTGAGGGCGTATGCCTTTTCAAAGTAGGGAAGAGCCGTTTTGAAATCAGCTTCAAAATCCTTCTTTGCTTCGGCATATTTTTTGGAATCAGAAATCGAAGCAGATTCCGCCCGTTTTTCAACGCCACTGTTGTAATACAAACGACCGAGATGCGACAGGGCTTCAGCGTTGTCCGGATTGATTGCCAATGCCTTTTCGATGTTGACAATAGCTTGAGGAATATCGTTTTTCTTTTCATACACAAGTCCAAGAACATCAAGGAATTGTGAATTGTTCGGATCGGCAGCAATAGCTTTATTCAGGAAGGCAATCGCATCGTCCGAGCGGTCGTCATTGACCTGAATATTGATCAAATTCAACAGAAAATAAGTTTCCGTGGGAAATTTGGTAACACCTGCTTCCAGTGTTTTCTGAAAATCAACAGAATCGCCATTTTGAACATATTCGCTCGCTAATTGCTTGTAAATTTCCAGGTCATTGAAACCGTAGTCTTTGATTTGTTCGTAAATTTCAATTGCCTTGTTGTGATCGGGAATCAACGACGCCGATACACCCGCATAATAACGAATTTTCAATGAATTAGTGTCTGTTGCCAACTCTTCAAATTTGGTATTTTTGTCACCTTCAAACATCGCTAACGCGGGAATATCGCCAAAAAACTTGAAGTTGTTGTACGCTTTCACGTAGTCTTGTTTTTCATAAAAATAGCTACCTGCATTGATATAATAGGGGCGATTGGCGGTCAAAATGCTTTTGATTTCTTTGCGAAATTTTGATTTGACCTTGCCTTTTTCGTCGGGCAACTGATCCAGTTCATCAGACTTCAAAAAAGGTGCCGTACTTGCATCCAAAGCGGTGTACATCACCGCTTCATCCGCTTTTTTACCAACCAGTTCTTTCAAACGTTCGGTGTCGAACAGTTTGTTTTCCACATCGCCCGCTACAAACCACGCTTCGGCACTATTGGCTGTTTCCGGGTTCGCCAAAGCACTTTTAATCTGCGTGCGCAATTCTCCAAAATTGGGCTTTGAGCCTTTCAAATCACTTTTTACTGTGTTTACCAACTTTTGTTGACCAAAAGACGAAGCACAGATCAGGCATAACGCCGCTGTCAATAATGTCTTTTTCATTTGTAATTTGTATTTGTTATTTTAATTTATTTGACATATTGGGCAACCACAAGGGTTGCCCCTACGATTTACACGTTTTGATCCGCAATCCCCTCAACACTGTCGATTGTCTCGGTTTCTTCGACTTCTTCTTCCGAAGCAACCTTACAAACGGAAGCGATTTCGTCGTTGCGTTTTTCCAAATTAATCAATCTAACGCCCTGTGTGGCACGTCCGATGACATTTAGATTCGCCACTTTCAAGCGGATGGTGATGCCTGATTTGTTGATAATCATCAAATCATTGTCGTCGGTGACGGTTTTAATCGTCACGAGTTGACCCGTTTTGTCGGTGATGTTCATGGTTTTAACACCCTTTCCACCGCGGTTCGTCACCCGGTAATCTTCCAAAGCCGAACGTTTGCCATAGCCCTTTTCAGCGACCACTAATATATGCTCGCTCGGATCTTTAATCACAACCATACCAACCACTTCATCGCCTTCGCTGAGTTTAATACCGCGTACACCGGCTGCAGTACGTCCCATGCTGCGCACTTTCGATTCGTTGAACCGGATAGCGTAACCCTTACGGTTGGCAATGATGATTTCATTGTTGCCTTTAGTCATGCGCACATCAATCAACTCATCGCCTTCATGCAACTCAATGGCATTCACACCGTTTTGACGCGGGCGAGAATAAGCCTCGAGCAACGTCTTCTTAATCACCCCTTGTTTAGTACAGAACATCAGGTAGTGCGATTCTACAAACTCCTTGTCAGTCAGCTTTTTAACACGAACAAAAGCATTGACGCGATCGTCGGATTCGATGTTCAGCAAGTTCTGAATGGCACGCCCTTTAGATGTTTTGGTGCCTTCGGGAATTTGATAGACTTTCATCCAGAAACAGCGCCCTTTTTGTGTAAAAAACAGCATGGTCGCGTGCATACTGGCAGGATACATATATTCTACAAAGTCCTCGTCACGGGATTCTGCGCCTTTCACGCCTACCCCACCGCGGTGTTGTGACTTAAATTCTGCCAGCGGCGTCCGTTTGATATAGCCCAAATGCGAAATGGTAATGATCATCTCGTCATCGGCATAAAAATCTTCCGGATTCATATCTTCGGTAGTATATACAATGTCTGTGCGGCGTTTATCGCCAAATTTGTCGCGCACTTCAATCATTTCGTCTTTGATAACGCTCATCAACAAGTCTTCACTTTCCAAAATGCTTTTCAGATAGTCGATGAGTTTCATGACTTCCTCGTATTCGGCATGCAATTTATCCTGTTCCAAACCGGTCAATTGCCGTAAACGCATTTCTACAATCGCCCGCGACTGAATTTCAGAGAGCTTAAAGCGTTCCACCAAACGGGTAACCGCCTCGTTGGCGTTTGGCGAAGCCTTGATAATCGCGATTACTTCGTCGATATTGTCCGAAGCGATAATCAACCCTTCCAAAATGTGGGCACGTTCTTCGGCTTTGCGCAAATCGTAAATCGTGCGACGCGTCACCACGTCCACACGGTGCTCCACGAAGTATTTAATCATATCTCTGAGGTTCAACGTGTAGGGACGACCCTTCACCAGCACCACATTATTAACGCTGAACGACGACTGCAAAGCCGTCATTTTATACAATTTATTCAGCACTACGCCGGCATTGGCTTCTTTGCGAACGTCCACCACGATGCGCATCCCCTCGCGGTCGGATTCATCGTTGACGTGCGAGATGCCCTCCAGTTTTTTCTCGTTGACCAATGCCGCAATGTACTCAATCAGTTCTTTTTTATTAACATTGTAGGGAATTTCGGAAATAACAATTTTTTCGTGATGCGGTGCGGCTTCTATTTCGGCTTTTCCGCGAATAATGATACGCCCACGTCCCGTTTCAAAGGCTTCTTTCACGCCCTGATAGCCATAAATAGTGGCTCCGGTGGGAAAATCGGGTGCTTTAATGTGCTGCATCAGTCCGGCTACGTCAATGTCGCCTTTGGTATCAATATAAGCCAAAATGCCATTCACACATTCCGTAAGGTTGTGAGGCGGCATATTGGTTGCCATACCTACTGCAATCCCCGAACCGCCATTCATCAGCAGGTTTGGAAGCCTTGTCGGCAGCACGGTCGGCTCTTTCAGTGTATCATCGAAGTTGAGTGTAAAATCTACGGTTTCTTTTTCCAAATCGCGCAGCATTTCTTCCGCCAGCTTGCTCAACCGGGCTTCGGTATAACGCATAGCAGCAGGAGAATCGCCATCCACAGAGCCAAAGTTGCCTTGACCGTCTACTAATGGGTAGCGCAACGCCCAGTCCTGAGCCATACGCACCATCGCTCCATACACGGAACTGTCGCCGTGCGGGTGATACTTACCCAACACTTCTCCTACGATACGGGCAGATTTCTTGTGCGGTTGATTCGAATGGTTACCCAATCCGTCCATCCCGAACAATACGCGGCGGTGCACCGGCTTAAAACCATCGCGCACATCGGGCAGCGCACGCGACACAATCACAGACATAGAGTAGTCGATATATGCCGACTTCATCTGCTCTTCCAGATTCACCTGAATAATTCTATCCTGATTATCAATCATTTAGCTATATGTTATTTTACAAAGTTTCTTCTTCTTCTCAAACAGCCCGCTAAATTACTACTTTTTTTTGGACTGACAAAATTTTTTTGCAAAAAAAATCTTTTTTCTTGAAATTTTTTGTACCTTTGTGCCGCAGTATCAATGAATTAAAAAATAACAAAAAATACATATATTCTAATGAAAAAAAACATTATTTATCTCACTCTCATCTCTCTTATGATGGTTACAGCTTATACTAAAGGCAACAATGCCCCTGTAGACGGTCTCGACGTGGCTAATTTGGACACGACAGCGATTCCGGGCAACGATTTTTATCAGTACGCTGCCGGCGGCTGGATGACTTCTCATCCGTTGCAGCCGGAATATTCCCGTTACGGCACATTCGACGCCATGGGCGAAAAAAGTAAGGAACAAGTACAGGAATTGATCGATTCCATTGCGAAAAACGACAATGCACAGGGCTCTATCGCGCAGAAAATCGGTGATCTGTACAGCTTGTCATTAGACAGCGTGCGTCGCAATCAAGAAGGAAATACCCCTCTCCTACCCTATCTGACGCAGATTAACGGCCTGAAGAACAAGAAAGACCTTGCCGCACTTTTGGCGCAACTGTCACGCAGTGGGACGCCGGCCTTTTTCTATGATGGCATTGGTGCCGACGATAAAAACAGTTCGCTGAACATCTACCAGATCGTTCAAGGCGGTTTGTCGCTGGGTGATCGCGATTATTATTTGCAAAAAGATGCCAAGATGCAATCCATTCGCACCAAATTTGTAGAAACAATCGAAAAATTGTTTACGTTGGCTGGATACACTCCTGCAGAAGGCAAAAAAGCATCGGTTGCCGTGTTGAAAATCGAAACACGATTGGCACAAGCGGCTTATCCGCGCGAAAAACGACGCGATCCGGAAGCCAACTACCACAAAATCAGTACCGCCGAATTGACAAAAATCGCTCCGGCATTGGATTGGACGACCTACTTCAAAGGCATCGGCATTCCTGAAATCAAAGAACTGAACTTGGGACAAATTGAACCGATGGCTGAAGTGAACAAAATCATCCAAACAACTGATTTACAATCCATTAAATACTATCTTTTGTGGAAAACGATTGCGAGTTCGGCCAATGCGTTGAGCGACGACTTTGCAGAAACTCATTTCGACTTGTTCGGTCGCACACTTTCCGGCAAAGAAGCACAAGCTCCACGTTGGAAACGGGCTGTCAATGCCGTGAATGGCAATATTGGTGAAGGTGTCGGACGACTTTATGTTGAAAAATACTTCCCGCCAACCGCCAAAGAAAAAATGCTTGTTTTGGTTAAAAATTTACAAACCGCTTTGGGTGAACGCATCCAAAATTTACCTTGGATGAGCGATGTGACCAAAGTGAAAGCGCAGGAAAAACTGGCTGCATTTCACGTGAAAGTCGGTTATCCCGACAAATGGCGCGATTATTCCGGGCTGACCATCGACAAGAAAAAGTCCTATTTGGACAACCTCATCGCTGCATCAAATTTTACACATAATTATGAAATGAACAAGTGGAACAAGCCGGTCGATAAAGACGAATGGTATATGACCCCACAAACGGTGAATGCCTACTACGACCCGAGCACGAACTCCATCAACTTCCCGGCAGCGATTCTACAACCGCCATTCTTCAACGTGGACGCAGACGACGCTGTTAATTATGGTGCGATCGGTGTAGTAATCGGTCACGAAATGAGCCACGGATTCGACGATCAGGGACGTCAATTCGACAAAGACGGCAACCTCAAGGACTGGTGGACACCGGAAGATGCAGAAAAATTCAAAGAACGCGCCCAAGTGTTAGTGGATGTGTTCGATAACATCATCGTGATTGATAGCCTGCACGCTAATGGTCGCTTTACTTTGGGCGAAAACATCGGCGACCAAGGTGGTCTTCAAGTTTCTTGGCAAGCCTATCAAAACACGTTGAAAGGCAAAGCGGCTCCGACTCCGATTGATGGCTTCACCGGTGCACAACGCTTCTTCCTCGGTTACGCAACGGTTTGGGCAGGCAACATCCGTCCGGAAGCCATCCTTCAACTCACAAAAACCGACCCCCACGCACTGGGACGCTGGCGTGTGAATGGTGCTTTGCCCCAAATCGACGCCTGGTATGATGCCTTTAACGTGACGCCGGAACATACGATGTACGTTCCGAAAGAAAAACGCGTCGCGATTTGGTAAAAATCAGTTAAAAATTAAAAATTACGAATTAAAAATTGGAAAGTAACAAAAAAAGATATACTTTTGCAGTCGAAAATTCGTAATTTTTAATTCGTAATTCGTAATTTTTAATTTTTAATTGATTAAGATTGTCCTGTGGTGTAATGGTAGCACATCAGATTCTGGTTCTGCCTGTGAGGGTTCGAGTCCTTCCAGGACAACTTAAAAAAACGCTAACTCTTTATAATACAAGATGTTAGCGTTTTCATTTTCTATTTTTTGCTTAATAGCAACACAAAATCATCACTTGCGCCGTGATGACCCGCAGAAACATGGATAGAGGATAGACCGTGGCGTACGCTACTGAGGGTTCATCGCTTCTGACGACTGTGTTGGCGTAGTTAAGCGCCATGGGGTTGGCCATGCTGCCGCACAGGATACCGGCGTTTGCGGCAAAATCCAATTTGAAGAATTTGGCGGTCAAATAACAGACAATAATGACCGGAACAATCGTCAACAAAAGCCCTACACCTATCCACAACAAGCCTTCCATACGGAACACCGTTGCAAAAAATTGCGGACCGGAAGCGATGCCCAATCCCGCCAAATAAATAATAATGCCGAACTGACGCATCATCAAATTCGCGCTGTGCGTGGTATAAGTCGTCACGTGAAAACGCGTACCAAACGCGCCCACCAAAATACCGACAATGATGGGACCGCCTGCAATACCTAATTTGATGGGCATCGACAAACCGGGAATTTGGATGGGAAGAACGCCCAACAGCACACCCAAAGCGATACCAATAAAAATTGGAAACAAGTTGGGACGTTCCAAATCTTTCATTTCATCGCCCACCAGCTTGCTGACATTGTCTATCGCGGTTGCTTCGCCGACTATCGTGAGCCGGTCACCCAACTGCAAGCGCAAACCGGGCGAGGGGAACAAGTCAAAGCCCGAACGATTGACGCGTGTAATATTTATCCCGTACAGATTCCGTAAACGCAGGCTGCCCAATTTCGTACCATCCAATTTCGGACGAGTCACGATGATTTTTCGGGACACCAACAGTCTGTCCACCGCATCCCAATCAATGTCTTCTTTATTCCAATCCTTGTTTTCCTGTTCGCCGAAAAGAATACTGATCGTTTCAATATCCGCTTGTCCGGACACCACCAGCAGATGATCGCCCGCTTGCAAAACTGTTTCGGACGCAGGAATAGTAACCGTGCCGTTGCGCCAGATCCGCGAAATCACAAAATGTTTGTCCGTCAGTTGCACAACTTCCCGAATGGATTTGCCAAATACGTTTGGGTTAATCACTTGATATTCAGTCACATTCGGCTTAGGTGTTTTTTGTTCCGGCGTTTCGGTTCCAACGCTCCGTTTGCTTTTTTGCATCACTGCCAGCACTAAAATCACACCCACCACGCCCAACGGATACGTCACTGCGCACGCCAACGCCATATCGGTCACGCCTGCCGTATTACCCGGATCAATTTGCAACAACGTCTGTTGTGCAGCCCCCAAAGCCGGCGTATTCGTCACCGCTCCCGACATCAGACCCATCATGACCGGAAACGAAAGACCGGTGATTTTCCACAACATCCAAGTCAACAGCAACCCCAGCACCACAACGCCTGTCGCAATGCCATTCAACGCGATACCTTCTTTTTTAAACGAAGAAAAGAAACCGGGACCGACCTGCAAACCAAGCGTATAGACAAATAAAATAAGTCCCAAGTTTTGGGCAAACGCCAGTATTTGAGGCTCAATGACTACGCCCAAATGACCGGCAATAATTCCGGTAAAAAAGACAAACGTAATCCCCAGCGACACACCAAACAGTTTCAGTTTGCCCAGACTGACCCCGATGGCCGCCACCAGCATAATTGCCACTATCGCTTGTAAAACAGGAGTCATTTAATTTTTTTCGCAAAGGTAATAAATATTTTCAAAAAAACGAAGCCTGAAGCCTCTTTCGCACAACTTCCCAACAAACTTACGATACAATTCGCGTTTACCCGCTGTATGCGATAGCGAATAGTTTGGTCAAGATTTAATCGCATACAAAGCAAGACGCGCTTTGTGAACATCTTTCACTAATTGCTGACGTAACTTTTCCAACGTGGGAAATTTGGCCGACGGACGTAAATAATCGACAAATTCTACTTGCAAATTTTGTTCGTACAGGTCTTCGTCGAAATGAAACAGATGCACTTCAATACGCAAGGAATTGACGCCGGACGTTGTTTCGTTTTGCTTAGCGATACTGGGACGCCGGCCAATGTAGGCCATACCCAAATTGGTACGCCCATCCGGCAACCGAACGCGCACGGCATAAGCACCCTCTTGGGGAATGATTTTCGAAGGTTCAACCGGCTCCAGATTGGCTGTCGGAAAATCAATTTTACTTCCTAAATGGTCGCCGTGCACCACGTTACCTGCCAGCGTGTAGGTATAACCCAACATGATGTTGGCAGCTTGCATGTTGCCTTCGGAAATGGCTTTTCGGATGGCTGTGGAACTGATGGGGGGGTTGATTGCGTCAATGGCGTCGATTGATGACCGCATTGGGCGACCGCAAGGGTCGCCCCTACGGATCGTCATGCCGCAGGCAGTGCCGTAATTTACATAATTTTGAAAATCATCGACACGCCCTTTGCCGAACCGGTGGTCGTAACCAACCAGCAATTCGTTGATTTTCAATTGTTTCCGTAATATCTTTTGAATGAAATATTCTGCCGGTGTGGACGCTAATTCAGGCGTGAAATCAAGTATATAACAATAATCCACCCCCGTAGCAGCCAACTGTTGCAGACGTTCGTCGGGCGAAGTGAGCAATTGGGGTTGGTAACCGGATTGCAAAACCTGACGTGGATGCTGTGCAAATGTGACGACAGCTGTTTTCAAACCGCTTTGCTGCGCTTGTTCTTTTAGCTGTTCAATCAAAAATTGATGTCCCAAATGCACGCCGTCGAAAAATCCGACAGTCGCACAAGTCGCCTCGTTAATCAAGCTATTCGCCCCAATAATCATAGTCTTCATTCAAATCATTCAAAATTACAGTTCAGACAATTATTTTAATCACAGTTCAAGACTATCACTTTTTCGTTTGCGATGAAAAGGGGTATTTCAAATTTTTGGTATTAGAGAGTTCACCTTCTGCCGCACCAAATTTCAACTTCGCTTTGATGCGCACAGGCACACGATTTTGATCGTCCCCGAGCCACATTTCAATGGCATCTTTGGAGGTGGTGAATGCGTCGTCCATAATATCCAAATTCAATTTGATGGCGTTGTAGCGATATTTTCCAACATCAACCGTTTGTTTACCGTTATAACGAATCGTGATATTGGCTTGGTCGGGTCCAAAGAAAATCACGATGTTTTTGGTGGTGCCGACATCCATAGTATCATAATCCAGCGAGCGCACAAAAAGCAGCATGCTAAGCATATCGTAGCCAATCGCATTCGTAGTCATGATCGTGTCCAATGGCGCACGACCTTCCCTGGTGCGTTTCAAATCGACTTGCGACTGCGTGTTAGTAAATTTGAGTGTTTTGACTGTTTCCGAGAAATGGGTTTTATCTTCGTGCACCATGCGCTCGGCATACAAAGGATGAAGCGCAGGGATGCTGATGTATGAAAACAGTGTGTCACGCGTCCGGTACACCTTGTCAAAAAACGTAGTCGTCTTGAGAGTTACCGATGCTTTAAAGCTCGACTTACCATTGTAGGTAGTTGTACTCAAACGATGCACGCCGGTGGCTCCCGTCATCACAATCAAGCCGTATTTGTACTTCATAGTATAAGACAGTTCTTCACCGCTTTGAAAGCGAATCTCTTCTTCCTGCGCCTGCACACTCTGCCCACAGATAAACAGACACCAAAGTAACAATAAACCACTTACTAGTGATTTAACGGGACATCCTACGCAGGCTCTGTCCTGCCGGTGACGATAATGTCCGCGAACTTGAATTTCCTTGCTGTTCATTATTTCCATTATTTCCATTATTGTTTGTATTCCTATTTTTTTGAGTAGTTCTATCCCGCTGTTTTATTTGTTTTTCTTTCGGCTTATTTTTTGTTATTTCAGCCGGTTTTTGTCGCTCAACCGGAAGTGCCGTGACGTTCCAATTCTCCGTATGCTCCATATACCCCTTCAGCTCAATGCCAACAGGGAAATAGTAGACCGGTTCAGGCTGCAGGCCGGTAGCATAATCGCCCGTATCCCATTGCCCATTGTCATTCCAATCATCTATATAACGTAAATAGTACTTAGTTGGTTTAAGATTTTCGAAAATTAATTCATCGTTTTGCAAATTTGTCTGTCGAACAACCTTGCCGGAAGCATCCAATAATTGACCAAAACCATGTCCCGTAATGCCTGAAATCTGCACATACAAATGAGCATAAAACTCCTCCGCAGGCGTTTTAAATGTCGCCGCTGCCGGTTTATTGGGGTTGTCATGAATGTCCACAATCGCGGCCGAATCAACCTGTACCCGGTATTCCGTGCCATACGACCAATCGTGTTGAATATAATACAGGAGCGGATTCAAAGAATCCGGCACAATAGGAAAATCGCGTTTTTGCCACAGCGTATCCACCTTTTGACTGATTTGAATCACTTGTAGGTCGAGTGCCTGAATGGTGTCTGAGAACGTGATTTTCAACGTATCCAACACATCCAACGTGCCGGCAGCCGGCTGAAAACTCACCTCCAACCATTGGATAGAATCCGTCTGTATGCTATCTTGTTTACTCTCCTTCGCCTTTTTTCGCATTTCTCTTTTAGGTTGATCGGCCAATTGGGTAGTGTCGGCCGGAATCAGAGGTTTGAACAGGCGTAAAACGATATTATCAGGCGTGAAACGCGTGTAGTGCACTTCTTTAAGCGTGTCGACGATCAAACTATCGCGCCAAATCGTGTCCATACGCACGGCCGGCTCAAACGACGGCACAATCAGCGAGTCGTCAAAAGCAATTGATTCGCCCGGTTGGTCGTACCGAAAATTGCGGTTTTGCTCGCTCAAAGCAAAGATATGATACGTACCGGGGGGCACATTGCGTATCCAAAAACGTCCCGATTCATTGGTCTGCGATGTGCGCAAAAACGGCAGTGTCGTGAACGCCGTATCCGACAAATCGGAATGAATCCCCACCATGATATTCGGCATGGGCTCCAAGTTTTCAGCATCCAAAACACATCCTGCAATCACCAAAGAATCAATCACATTGCCCGTCGAAAAAGCATACGTAAAGCCCTCAATGGTGTTTTTCTCATTATTATCGGAAATCGCATCCGTGAAATCAAACGTATAAGTTGTGTTTGGAATCAACGAGTCTTTCAACTCCACACTGATGTGTTTGCCGTAAGCCTTAATCACAGGCGGTTTTTTCTGCGGAGGCGTAATAATGACCTTTTCGTTCGGCTTTTCCAACACAATATATTCGTCAAACGTGAGCACAATCTTGTTTTTATTGATGAGCGTGGCACCAAGTTTGGGTTCGCTACCAACAAATTCGGGTGGGTCATAATCGAAATCGCCTCCTTCCGGACTGGCGATACTGGCGCACGCATAGCAGCCACAGGCTATCAACAGTAGATAGACGGCGGCAATGACCATTTTCAGGGGATTGCGGATCAGGTCCGCAATGACATTCCAATTCATACGGCGACAAAATTACATATTTTTATTGAGAATACGGTGCCCAATGCGGCAAAAAATACATTTTTTTTGTTCACAATACTCTTTTTTCAGCTGAATCAGGGCTTGACTGTCGCCGGCACACGCATTTTTCACCCCCGCCTGCACAAATAATTGCGTAATCGAATTGTGCTCCGGCGGCAATGAGTCTAACAAATCAAATGCTTTTTGCTTGTAAAACGCATTGTCTTTTTTGCGCCCATAGGCAAACAAAACCGGTGCCACCGTGTTAATAAGCAAGATATCGACGGCAGATTGCCCCAGACGTTTGCTCTTGAGGTCAGTCGTTTTTCGAAAATGATAATGCGATTGCCAATACTCACTCACATCCAAATCAAACAATTTGCGATAATCAGCTATGCTATGGGTTGTGAGCACCGTGACAAATAGCGAGGGCATGTTCCGAACAAAGCCCGCCAACTGCACGAGTTTGATGTGTGGAAAATTATTGGGACGCAATCGCAACCGTTTGAAAATCTGGTTTTCCAACGGTTTCAGGCTATATTTTTTCTGCAAATACTGATATTCGGCTTTCAAACAAATGTAATATTTGTCGTCAATATCATCGGCATCCAGTAGTCCCGCCTGTCCCAAAAAGAGGGCTTCAATTTGAAGACTCGAATGGGTGTGTTTGAGGATGTATTTCAGCGGCAGACTTTTGGCGAGGCGTTCAAACGCGTCATTATTGATTCCAAAGCCGAAGTTACGCGCCAACGTGATGTAAAAAACGGTGTTCCAATCGCCTTGAGTCGATTCCAGCAGTTGCAAAATAGTCTGCGTTTTTCGTTCGAGGCGTTCGGTCAACAAGGCTGTTTTCCAATCGCTCAAATAAATTTCAGGCACCGTTTTCAGCTTGTCCAAGCACGGCACAGGGTCTTCCATCTTCACAAACGACGTATATTGAGTATACAATTTTTCCGGAATCGGCATCACCCATTGCGGAATCAATCGTCCCGACGCATCCTTAACAGCCGGCTCGTCAATGACTTCCACCACATGCAAAATGGTTGAATTATACGCCTTGTCAACATCGTGACTGTGATGATACCAATCGGACGAGCGGCCATGCAACTCAATATTGCCCGCCCAAACTTGCCCATCCAGGCGAATTTTCGCATTGAAAAAATCCGGTCCCGCATCCGTATTGTAAATACCCGGATCAATCACTTCCAAAGTCAGTCCTTCAGCGGTTATGAAATTATCGGTCGCATACAATTTATGCTTCCAAACATAGTGTAGAAAGGTTTCCATTGGTTACTCTTTTTTCACACCCTTTTTCACCGTGTGTTTTAACGCCAATATGGCTAAATTCAGTTCAAAAGAAGTTTCCGTACCTGTCGTTTCCAACTCATTACCAATTAAATCGGACAGAATTTCACCGCTGCGCTGCAACCTGCCCTTTCGTTCTTGCTCATCCGGCAATTGACTGCATTCAACGATTGTGCGAGAAAGCTCTTTCAATTTGGCAAACGTGTTAATGATTTCGAGTGTAGTTTCTGTTGCAATTGGGCTTTTCAGAATGGTCGCCAACATATAGAGTCCCTTTTCTGTAAAAGCCGTTGGCAAAACGGTTGAATGTTTCAAAGGATTGAACCGGTCGAAAATTTCGACCAGTTCGGTCTTTTCATCTGCACTTACACTCCAAAGAAATCCTTCAGGAAATTTTTCGGGGTTGTTTTTGACTGCCTCATTGACGCGTTTTGTTTCTACACCATACAATACCGCGACATCACTGTCAAGAATAACACTTTGATTGCGCAAGTTAAGGATTTTATCCTCTACCTGATTAAATTTTACAATTTCATTCATATTTATTATATTAAATTAAAAATTGCTCAAAGGTAGAGTGCTCTTTCTAAAATACCAAATTTTTTATGTTATCTTTGTGTTATCGAATTGTTATTTTTTTGTTATCTTTGTGTTAGCGTTATGTTATTTTTGTGTTAGCGTCTTTGTTAACATTTGTTATCTCTGGCGTTAACATAAAAAAGAAAGAGACCCGTTTGGGAAAAACGAAACGAAACTATGTACAAAAACCCGTGCGGGTGCTCTTTCTAAACCAATTATTATCCAAGACGTAGCCATTACCGTCACATTGCCCAAGGCGTTGCCGGTGATCATTACGTTACCCAAGGCGTTGCCATTGGGCTAGGATCTGTAAGGCTTTCAGCCTACTTGGTATCTTTTTTACCCTGAAAGGGTAATATATCCTAGCCCCAGGCATCGCCTGGGGTGATAGGGATGACGAACATCCATCCCGTTTGCGGGCTGAAAGCCCAGCAGATTAACGGATGTTCGTTTAGTTGTGTGCTTAGATGTTTCGCACACAGCGCACTGAAAGCCAAAAGCCTGCTGTGGTTGTTGGCGTAGCCCACGTGCCGGCGGTATCAATGGAGTTGCTCTTGTCTGTAGCCG
>JAISKM010000045.1 GCA_031261285.1 Candidatus Symbiothrix sp.
TCAGGCAATAGAAAAGGCACATACGGAATACAAAAAATATGTGCAAAAAACCTTGTCGCCAATAGAGCAGGAATACTTGAATAATATAAAAATGCTCTCTGAAAAAGGGAAAAAAGGAATCCGTCAATAAGTATATTTTATATTCGCTATTGAGCGACTTGAAATTTCCCGAAAAGTTGCAAGTTTACGCAAGCGAGTATAATACTTTAAAGTATTTGCACTTCTTGTTCCACAATCGTCAACTTTTGCGCCTGCGTTTTCGAGGGCGAACTGCCGCCGATATACATTTTCAATGTGCCGGCATTGACTTTACTTGTACCATCGATGCCCACTGTTGCCAATTCTTTTGAGGTCAATGTGAAATTCACTGTTTGACTTTGTCCGGCGTTCAGGTTGATTCGTTTGAAGCCTTTGAGGGCATACAGGGGTTTCAGACCCTCTTGGTCGGGGTGCGACACGTAGAGTTGCACCACTTCATCGCCGGCTTTTTGACCGGTGTTGGTCACTTTCACTTCTACGGTCAGGAGTTCGTTTGTGCTCATTTGAGGTTTTACATTTACAACTTCGTACACAAATTGAGTGTAGCTCAGTCCGTATCCAAACGGATAAAGCACTTCGCCGTCGAAATAGCGATACGTCCGATTTTTCATGTTGTAATTGTTGAAAGGCGGCAGGTCGCTGTCTTTCGCATAGAAAGTCACCGGCAATTTGCCCGAAGGATTGTAATCGCCAAACAGCACATCAGCAATCGCATTGCCGGCATCTTGTCCGCCATACCAAGCATTAACAATGGCAGGCACGTTGGCTGATTCCCAAGGCGTAGCAATCGCGCTGCCGGTCATCATGACAAATACTAACGGAATATTTTCCGCCTGAATCGCTTGCATCAACTGTGTTTGCACTTTCGGCAAAAGAATGCTTGTGCGGTCACCACCCGCAAAACCCTCCATTTGAACAGGCATCTCTTCGCCTTCTATTTTGGGAGAGATTCCACCGACATAGATCACGACATCATAGCCTTTGAGGCGTTTGGCTAACGTAGCAATCTTTTCTGACTGGTTGTAGGCAGGAAGTACAAAATCCACACCCGGCTCGTAGGTGACCGTAACCCCTTTCAGCTTGTTTTGAATCGCTGTCAATGGCGTACTGATTTCACTTGGGAAACCGTTGTAATTACCCAAAACCGTCACGTCATTGTCGGCATTCGGTCCGATCACCGCTACTTTCTTTAATTTTTTACTCAACGGCAAGATATTATTCTCGTTTTTGAGCAACACAATAGACTCACGGCTTATTTTGCTCGCCAAAGCTTTATGCGCAGGAGATTCCAACACGTCCAATCCGATTGTGGAATAAGGCACTTTGCCGGCGGGGTCGAACATGCCCAATCGGAACCGAATGGTGAAAAGTCGTTTCAGAGAGGTGTCTATTTGGTTTTCGGTGATTAAGCCGGCGTGCACAGCGTTCACCAATGATTTGTAGGCTTCACGACCACAATCAATGTCTGTTCCGTGAAAAACAGCATCTGCAGATGCATAAGCCGCATTCGTATGGGTTTTGTGATTTTTGTAGAAATCGTCGATCGCCCCACAATCGGAGGTTACATAGCCTGTAAAACCCCATTCGTCCCGAAGAATTTGTTGCAAAAACTGGTCACTTCCGCAGCACGGTTGTCCATCATACGCATTGTAGGCGCACATCACGCCTGCCACATCGGAATCCACCACCAAGTCGTGGAAAGCGGGCAGGTAAGTGTCCCATAAATCGTAATCGGAAACAACGGTATTGAACGTGTGACGGGTATTTTCCGGACCACTGTGCACGGCAAAATGTTTCGCACAAGCAGCCGCTTTGAGGTAATGAGGGTCATCACCCTGCAAGCCTTTGACAAAAACTTTGCCCAAAGTAGCCGTCAAGAAAGGATCTTCGCCATACGTTTCCTGTCCGCGCCCCCAACGGGGATCACGGAAAATATTAATATTAGGCGTCCAAAACGTCAAACCGTGATAGATTTTGAAATTGCCTTTAGCCGAGGCATCGTGATAGATGGCTCTCCCTTCATCGGAAATAGCCTCAGCAATTTGTCCAAACGTGGGTGTGTCCCAAGCCGCCGCCATAGCAATCGCTTGCGGGAAGACAGTCACTTTATATTTCGTGCGTCCGATACCGTGCAAACATTCATTCCACCAATTATAAGCCGGAATGCCCAGACGGTCGATTGCAGGCGCATCATTGAGCATTTGCAACACTTTTTCTTCAAGCGTCAGGCGCGACACAAGGTCCGAGACCCGTTGATCAACCGGCAAATTAGAATCGTTAAACGGATAAACCTGACCCTGCATGGCAGGACAAAGGCAAAGAAAGAACAAGCCAAAATATAATTTAAGAATTTTCATGACAGTATTAAAAATTAATGGGACAAAGTTAACGTTTGTCTCTCAATAATCATCATTTATATGTTACACGGACTATCACGGATGTTACATTTTTGCAAATAATTTGTTTTATGTGGAGAAAAGTGTAACTTTGTAGCGTAATTCAGAGAGAAAAGTGTAAAATTATCATATAAAAACAGAGAGAAAAATGTATAGAACAGCTATTAAACAACTGATAGATTGGAAGTTAGATAATAATAAAAAACCGCTCATATTTTTAGGGGCAAGGCAGGTAGGTAAAACTTATCTTATAAAAGAATTTGGCAAAAAAGAATACCGCCAAATGGTGTATATTAATTTTGACGATAAAAATGCACCGCAATCTATGTTTCTGCAAAATTTTGATATTAAGCGCATTATAACCGAACTTGAATTTTATTCAGGTCTCAAAATTACGCCCGAAGATACGCTTATTGTTTTTGACGAAATTCAATCGGCAGCGCAAGGCATTACTTCGTTGAAATATTTTAACGAAAATGCACCTGAATATCAGATAATTGCTGCCGGTTCGCTGCTTGGAATAAATGTTCATGGGGGCGAATCGTTTCCTGTGGGCAAAGTAAATTATTTGCAACTTTACCCGATGTCGTTCTACGAATTTTTACTTGCAATGGGCGAAGAAAACGGATTGGCGAGGATTTTAGCCGAAAAACACTGGGAATATTTGCCCCCTTTTGCTAAAAAATTCAAAGAATTTCTGAGATACTATGTCTACATTGGTGGAATGCCCGAAGCGGTAGCGGTCTTTTCACAGGACAGAGATTGGAAAAAAGCACGAAAAATTCAAAATGAGATACTGAAAAATTATCAGAACGACTTCTCAAAACACGCTCCAAAAGAAATTTTGCCGCGCATAAATATGGTTTGGGAAAATATTCCGGCACAGTTAGCAAAAGAAAACAAAAAGTTTATTTATGGAATAATTAAGGAAGGTGCACGGGCAAAGGACTTTGAATTAGCGATTCAGTGGCTTGTAGATGCAGGCTTGTTGCATAAAATTTACAGTGTTACCAAACCTGCTCTGCCATTGGTTGCATACCAATATCTTTCGGCTTTCAAACTCTATCACAACGATGTGGGCTTGCTTGCTGCAATGTCGAAGCTGAATGCCAAAACTTTGCTTGATGGTGATGCCGTTTTTACAGAGTTTAAGGGCGCATTGGCGGAACAATTTGTTTATCAGCAACTTGTTCTAAATGAAGACCTGTCAATTCATTATTTCCCCTTTGAAAACAGCAAATATGAACTCGATTTTTTAATTCAAACCGAAGATGACGAAATCATTCCTGTTGAGGTGAAATCAGGTGAAAGTCTGAAAGCCCACAGCTTCAAACTTTTTTGCGAAAAATACAAACCGCAAACAGCCATTCGCACCTCCTTGTCCGATTTCAGACAAGAATCGTGGATGACCAATGTCCCGCTTTACATTATCGGCAACTATTTGTCCTGATTTTGAAAGAAAATGAGTGATATAAAATTTACAAAATATGAAATTTATTCGTTGGCTATATCCGCTGTTTCTTGGGATTGTTACATTTAATATTATCCGGTTGGTTACAGACATTCCCAATCAGGAACCTTTTTGGGGGATTGATTCGTGGCAAATGCACTTACAGGCTTTGTTAATTACTATAATCGCCTGTTATCTGTTCAATTATTTAGTGCGTATCTCTCTAAAAATGAATTGGTTTAACAGCAAGAGGAGTTTCGATACCGTAGCAGAATACATCTGTGTTACAAATTATATTCTCATTTCAACCAATCTCATTTTATATTTGGGCAACAAGGCAGGTTTGCTATACTTTGGCAATCCTGTTACCGATTACATTGTGGTCAATGTGGTGCAGATACCGGTCTGTTTGCTTTATTACACAGTGGTTTATAGAGAGTATCTGAGGAAATCCCTGGTGGAAACAGAACTTAACTATCTGAATACCCAACACTATAAGCAAACAGATGCGGAAAGTATAATTGTAAAAAGCAATAAACAATTGAAAAAGATAGGGTTAAATGATATTTTGTTTATTCAAAGCATGGAAAATTATGTAATCATTCACACTATTGCTGCCAGAGAGGTGGTTTATTCGACTTTAAAACATATTGCCGAAGCTTTACCTGCTGAAAATTTCTTGCAAGTACACCGTTCCTATATTGTCAATACGAAACATATAACCGCGATTGAAGGCAATCTTCTTCATATCGGAATCTCGAAAATTCCGGTTGCACGCAATTACAGGGAGAGAATTTTTGAGCTATTCGTCAAGAAAAACACGCCATTGGTCAAAACAATTTGATTTTTACTGTCGTATCCGTTTCCTTTGCAGAAAAATTTATAAATTATGCGCAGATACGATATTGACAGTGTAAGAGTGATTGTTTTTGGTATTTTGATTTTTTACCATGTAGGAATGTTCTTTGCCCCGTGGAGCTGGCATATTAAGAACAATACGATCTATGACGGGCTAATTTTCCCAATGTTATTTGTGAATCAATGGCGACTTCCCTTGCTTTACATTATTTCGGGTATGGGCACCTGCTATGCTTTATCCAAAAGAAATGGAAGGCAATTTATAACGGAACGTTTCAAGCGATTGTTTATCCCTTTGGTTATCGGGATGATTTTTATTGTACCGCCACAAGTCTATTTTGAACGATTGGATGACGGTCAATTTTCAGGTAATTATTTTGATTTTTGGACGACCCAAGCCTTTGTCGAAACCTATCCCGACGGAAATGTTTCGTGGCATCATCTGTGGTTTTTGCCTTATTTGTTACTGTTTTCACTGGTTTTGTGTCCGGTCTTTTTGTATTTGAGTAAGCATCCACAGACATGGATACTAAGAAAACTACGGTCTGCAAGTTCTAAAATTTTCGGTCTTTATGTATTGATAATTCCACTTTTTTTGTGGAAAATCTTTTTGGCTCCTCACTTTCCTTCCACGCATGCTTTGGCGGGTGATTGGTTTACGCTTGCCAATGATTGCACCTTGTTTTTTATAGGCTATTTATTGGTTTCTTTGAAAGATGTATTTTGGGACACCGTCCAAAAGAACAGACGAAAATATCTGCTATGCGGCATTATCGGTTTTTCTTTACTGATGAGTTTAGGATTTGGATGGGGTAGTTTTCCCGGTAAAATCTATCTGTCGGCTTATGTGGAAGTCTTTAATCTTTGGTCGTGGTGTCTTGTGTTAATCGGTTATGCAGCAAGGTATTTGAATCACAAAAGCAAAACCTTGCAATACGCCAATGAAGCGGTGTATCCTTTCTATATTTTGCATCAAACGATAATCGTTGCCTTGGGGTATTACCTTAAAAATGCAGATTGGGGATTTCTTCCGAAATTCTCAATCATGGTCATCGGCACATTTGGCATAACATGGCTGATATACGAGTTCGGAATCAGGCGATATGCTTTCATAAGACCGTTATTCGGATTGAAAAACAAACGGTAGCGTTTTGATTTTATTTTGTTACCTTTGTCCTGATTTTGAAAGAAAATGAGTGATATAAAAATAAAAATTTACAAAATATGAAAAAGATTAGTGTATGGATGTTCTCATTAGCATTCTGTGGAATTTGCTCGGCGCAACAGTTGCCGGAAAGTTTTACCATCAGCAGTATTCCATACGAATTAAGTTGGTATAACCGACCGTTGGATTGGAATGTTACCAATGGCACGCTTTCCATTACCGGAGGCAAAGGCTCTCGTTTATTCGTTGACCCGACACGTTCAAGCCGTGCAGATTCGGCTCCGATAGCCTTATTCACACCCGATGAAAATTTTCAACTGAGTTGCAAAATAACGGTGGATTTCAATTCCATCTTTGATGCAGGTGTACTGATGGTGTATGCCGATTCCACGCAATGGGCAAAACTTTGTTTGGAATATACGCCACAACTTCAACCGATGCTTGTTTCGGTAGTCAACGACGAATTATCAGACGATTGCAATCACGAGCCTATTTCGGGCCATGAAGTATATATGCGGATTTCCGGTTTTGGAAATGGCGTGTATGCGTTTCATTATTCGTTGGATGGCAACTATTGGAATATGCTTCGCTATTTCCACCTTAATCCCGAAAATGCTTTGCGCATCGGATTTTTGTCGCAATCGCCTCGCGGAGAATTGTGCAAAAGCATCTTTTCGGAAATAAATTATAGTGCGAAGAAATTGGAAGATTTAAGAAATGGTAAATAAAAATATAAAAATCATGAAAATAACACTAATCATCGTTGCAATCCTCATTGTATTGCTGGTGTCAATTTACGCTTATTATGGCGGGTTTAGAAAAATCAGTTTTAGAATTGAAGAACAAGGTGGCGAAACGCTTGTTTATGACAATGTTGTGGGCGACTATAAGCAAGCAACTGTAGTTTCCGACAGAGTGTATTATGGGCTTTTGAATGACGAAAAAATTGCGACAACCAAAGGATTTGGTATTTTTTACGATAATCCGAAAGAGGTAGAAAAAAGCAAATTGCGTTCGGAAGTAGGGTGTATTGTAGAAAATCTTGATAGTGCAACAATCGCAACATTGACACAGAAATATCAGGTCAAAACTTTGCCTAAAACACAATGTATTGTTACCGAATTTCCCTTTAAAGGCGGTCTGTCCGCACTAATCGGTCTTATAAAAGTTTATCCTGCGCTGGAAAAATATACGGAAAAGGAAAAACTCAAAAGAAGTCCGATTATGGAAATATACGATGTGCCGAACAAGACAATTACTTATCGGCAAGAAATATAATTTCAATGGTTTGGGCTTTCAAACCGAATGTACCTAAATACAAGAAAAACATTCCAACCACAATAAGCACTAAGTCTATTATCTTGGAACGCAAATTCTTTTCCTTAAAAAACAATATACCTCCGGCAAATGAAATTAAAACACTGCTACGTCTAATCAATGAAATTATTGATATCATAGCACCATCACAAGAGAGGGCATTTAAATAAGCAAAGTCTGAAAGCAATAATGATATAGCTATCAAAAGAATACTCCATTTATATTTATATTTAAAATCAAACTCTTTTTTAGAACGTAATACCATGGAAATAAAAATGATAGTTCCAATTATTAGTATCTGATAAACACTTGTCCACAACAGTGCAGCCATAAAGTTTATGTGTTGCATGAGAAATTTCTCAAACAACTCACTCAATGAGCCTGTCAATGCTCCCAAAAAGGCAAA
>JAISKM010000137.1 GCA_031261285.1 Candidatus Symbiothrix sp.
ATCAGTTACCAATTACCAGTCAATGGTGAACTGACAACTGATAACTGTTAACTGTTAACTGCGCCTCAGTTCCTGAAACAACTCCCTTTGTTTAGGCGATAGACGTTGCGGAATTTGCACATGATAAGAAACGATTAGGTCGCCAAAACGGCCTTCTTTCTTGTAGACGGGGAATCCCTTGCCTTTCAAGCGCACTTTAGAATCAGGCTGCGTACCGGGCTTGACAGTCATTTTGACCCGTCCGCTCAGCGTATTAATGATGACATCACCACCCAAAACGGCCGTGTAAACATCCAACGGTACACTTGCATAGAGGTCGTTGCCATCGCGACGGAACACAGGGTCGGGTCGCACAATAATCGTCAAAATGAGATCGCCGGCCGGACCGCCGTTCACACCTTGTCCACCTTGCCCCTTGAGCTTGAGTTTTTGCTCATTCGCGACCCCTGCGGGGATAGTGATGCGCAACAGTTTGCCGTTGACATTAATCGTTTGCGGCTGTGTTTTCGCGGCATCACGCAACGTGATAGAAACTTGCCCCTCGTAATCCTGCCCTTTGTAGGCATCCGGAGCACCTCCACCCGCGCGCCGACCACTACCAAACAGGTTTTCAAAAAATGAGGAATAACCGCTGGAATTTCCGCCGAAGCCACTGAAATCGCCGTCGCTAAAGCCTCCGGCACCACCACCGAAGATGTCGCCAAAATCTTGATAGGAATAGCCGCCCTGGCTGCCGCTGCTAAAGCCACCGCCATTAAATCCGCCGTAACTACTGCCGCCACGACCGTAACCGCCGGACTGTTGTTGTCCGCCGGCACGTTCGTATTGTTCGGCTTGTTTCCAATTACTGCCGTAATCGTCGTATTTTTTGCGCTTGACGGCATCACCAAGCACTTCATTGGCTTCATTGATCTCCTGAAACTTCTTTTTTGCCGCTTCGTTATCTTTGTTTTTGTCAGGATGATATTCACGTGCCAACTTGCGATACGCCTTTTTGATTTCATCCTGCGAAGCAGTTTTGCTTACGCCTAATACTTTATAATAATCAATCATAATCAATTAAGAATTAACTGTCATTGCGTTGCGGGCTACGACCCGCAATGACAGACAATCAAAACGTTAATTTTGCAGGGTATTCGCCTTTGTCAACCAATTGTTGAATTTTTGCAACTACAGATGCGCGATCTTCGGCATAAGTCACTCCAAACCATTTGGATGGTGTATCTAAGACTTTGACGCGGGCTTTTTTAGTTGCAATTAAATGATCAATCACCAACGGAATGAAAAATTCTGCTTTCGGATTTGGATTTTCTAAATTTTTCGTCAGGAAATCCACAAATTGTTGTTCGGAATAGTCGAAATATTCCGGTGTGAAGCCCCAGAAATTCATAGACACAGGCGTTTCGTCGGCTACAACGACCTTTTTACCGTTTTCGTCTTTAAATTGAATTTCGCCGTCGATGCGTTCGATTGCCGTACGTTCCGTGATGGTGGTTAGAAAGCCGTCTTTGTCTGTCGCACAGACGCCACGCGCTACCGAACCGCTTTCAGACAAGGTATTGCCGACACGGTAGCCTACCATTGAATATTCGTTGGGCGTGTCGCCTACTTTTTGCAAATAATCTGCCAGGATTTTGAAACTTTCACGACCGTAAAAATCGTCGGCATTAATCACTGCAAACGGCTCTTTGATAACCTTTTTGCCCATAATCACGGCATGATTGGTGCCCCATGGTTTGGTGCGGTCGGCAGGCAACGAAAAGCCTTCGGGCAGATCGTCCAAACTCTGGAAAACGACATCCACCGGGATGCTGTTTTCGTATTTTTTCAACACTTTGTCGCGAAAATCCTGTTCAAAATCTTTGCGAATCACAAACACAACTTTTCCAAATCCACCGCGAATAGCGTCGTAAATGGAATAATCCATGATTGTTTCCCCGTTAGGACCAAGTCCGTCGAGCTGTTTCAATCCTCCATAGCGGCTGCCCATGCCGGCAGCGAGTACAAATAATGTGGGTTTCATAATAATAATTTTTAAAATTAGAGTTTAGAGTTTAGAGTGTAGTTATTAGAGTTTAGAGTTTAGTCAATTTCAACTACACTCTACACTCTAATAACTACACTCTTATTTTTTGAATGCTGATCGTAATTTGATGTTCGTCAAAACTTTTTTTGTGTGTAGCGGAAAATTGCCGGTCATCATCCAGTCATAGTAGCCCATGTCCGTTTTGAACACATCTTCTACTAATCGTCCCTTGTGTTTGCCAAAATTGATGACTTCCCGCTTTTGGTCGTCATACACAATGTGTCCTGCAAAGTCCACATTGTTGCCGTAAGCCGAAAATTCTGCCAAAAAAGACATGTCATTTTCCAAGTCCGGATACTTATCCAATTGGGCTTTCAACACCTCGTATGTAGCTTTTGTGTCAGCCTCAGCACTGTGAGCGTCTTCCAAAGTTTCGCCACAATAGAATTTATAGGCCGCCACCAGCGTGCGTTGTTCTTTTTTGTGGAAAATGGTTTGTACGTCAATAAATTTCCGTTTGGAGAAATCTATATCCACGCCTGCGCGCAAAAATTCTTCTGCTAACAACGGGATGTCAAACCGGTTAGAATTGAATCCCGCCAAGTCACATCCCTCAATTTGCGCCGCCAACGATTTAGCAATCTCTTTGAATGTCGGCGCATCCTTCACATCTTCGTCGCTGATGCCATGGATAGCGGTTGCTTCAGGTGGAATCGCCATTTCCGGATTGATTTTTCGCGTCTTGGACTCTTCGTCACCATTTGGCATTACCTTTAAATAAGCAATTTCCACAATGCGGTCGGAAGCGATGTTAAGACCGGTCGTCTCCAAGTCAAAAAACACAATCGGGTTCTTTAAATTTAATTTCACGTTTTTTATCAATTGTTTGTCTGTCATTGCGAGCCAAGCCCGCAATGACAAGCGATTAGTCGTTTAGCATCATTGGCATTAATAGCATGAGTAAATCTTCGTTCTCCTCATTTTCCACAGGCAACAACAATCCGGCACGCGACGGGTCGGCAATTGCCAACACAATTTCTTCCGATAACATATTGTTGAGTGTTTCGATGAGGAATGCGCCTTTAAATCCGATGCTCATTTGGACGCCATCATACACGCAGACGATGGTTTCTTCGGCCGAAGTCGAGAAATCGATGTCTTGCGCAGTGATGAAAATGCTGTTGGGCGACAGTGATAACTTAATCAAATTAGTGCCGCTGGAGAACGTAGATACACGTTTCAAGGCATTCAGGAAATTCAAGCGATCGACTGTCACGCGGTAAGGATTATCTCTTGGAATCACCGAATTATACTGTGGATATTTGCCTTCGATGAGGCGGCAAACAACCATAAATTTGTCCATCGTGATATAGGCATTGTTGGCATCAAACGCAATCGTCACCTTACCGGCTTCACGCGGAAGAATCGTTTTCAGGAGGTTCGCCGGTTTTTTAGGCAGGATAAACGATGCTTGCGGATTGTCCGTCACACTTAAATTTTTCAGTCGTACCAATTTATGTCCATCCGATCCCACAAACGTCAAATTTTCGGGTGTGATATCAAAGAAAACACCGTTCATAATCGGACGTAAATCATCATCGCCCGTAGCAAAAATCGTGTGTGTGATACCTGAAAGCAAAGCATCCGCATCAATCGTCAGCTTGGCAGCATCGTCAGCCAACGGCTTGGATTGCGGATATTCGTCGCCTTTTTGAGCCACGAAATTGTACTTTCCGTTTTCATAATAGATGAACAAAGCCAACGTTGACTCGTCGATTTCGAAGCGAATGGGTTGTTCGGGCAACTCTTTCAACGCCTCCAACAAGTTTTTGGACGGAATAGCAAACGCACCGGCACCGGTCAACTCACTGATTTCGATGGCTGTCACCATGCGCGTTTCGGAGTCCGCAGCCGTGATTTTTAGTTGGTTGTCACTCACATCAAAGAGAAAACAGTCCAAAATCGGCTGTGCATTTTTTGACGCAATTACACGGCCAACTGTCTGTAAGTGGCTTAATAACAGGTTACAAGATACTACGAATTTCATATTTTTAATTTTTATTTTATTGTTTCAAATTCAGTTTACAAATGTAGTTGATTTTTTTTGAACCACAAACAAAAAAGATGAAAAGTTTTCAGCAAAAAACTTTTTTTTTCAAAAAAATCGACTTATCTTTGCACCGGAGTTACTGACCGATAGTTACCAAACCATATCTGTCTTTAGCCAATTTTAATTAATAATCAATAAAAAAGAAGATGTATGGAGAAAGAATTTGGGAAATGGTGCTTAGACATTGCCAAGTATGTATTAACAGCCGGTATTTTGGCAACAGTGTTTGGTAATTTAGGAGGAGGTACAGAAATGTACTTTATAGGAGGACTTATTTTTATAAGTTTTGCTGTAGCAGGATTTGTTTTATTAAAAGATTCTGAAAAGTCGACAGAAAAATTAAAAGAGAAGAAAAAGACAAAAAAAGAAAGGAGAAAAATATGGAAGGATTAATTATTTTGGGTTCGATGGGGGTTTGTACGGCTTTTGCTTTTGTAATTTACTTTAAAATAGAAAATCGTAAAAAATTAGATGAACTTGAAAAATCAGAGAAAAAATAATGGTAGGAGTGATTATGATAGGAACTGCTTTTATGTTAGTTTGTGTTTTTTTGGTGATCTATTTTAAAATAGAAGAACGCAAAGAAACAGAAAAATAAAAAAAAATTAAATATTATTATAAAGATGAGAACAAAAAACATTTTAATTTTAGCTGTCCTCGCGGTGTCGTTGGCAGCTTGTAGCAACAAGAAGACAGAAGGAGCAGCAACTTGCTGCGAAAAGGCGGACTCTGCAGTGGTAGAAGTCGCGCCGGTAGTAGAAACGCCTGTTTTGGCACCTGCTGATGCGCTGAAAGAGTTTAAAGCATTTGCTAAAAGCTATGGTGAAGCGTTCAACAACCTGACCAAAGATCCGAATAAGTATACGGAATTGGCGGGTCAAGTGCAAGCAAAAGTGGCTGAATTAGAAGCCATTAAAGACAAACTCAAACCGGCAGAATTGAAAGAATACGAAAAGGCTAAGAAGATTATTACGGATGTTAATTCCGGCGGAACGAAAACGAAAAAGTAAACACGGCTTTAAATGTCTGTGAAACTGTCCGTTATCATTGTTAATTACAACGTCAAGTTGTTTTTGGAGCAATGTTTAAACTCTGTGTTGGCGTCCTCGATGATTGCCGACACAGAGATTATTGTGGTTGATAATGCCTCAACGGATGGTTCACGGGAGTATCTACCTCCTCTGTTCCCACAGGTAAAATTCGTGCTCAGCCCCGAGAATCTCGGTTTTGCAAAAGCCAATAACAGAGCCATTAAGCAAGCCCAAGGAGATTATGTGCTGTTGTTAAACCCTGACACGCTGATTGGTACAGACACTTTAGTCCACGTCTGCCGGTTTATGGACGAACATCCGGATGCCGGCGCACTTGGAGTACAGATGTTGGACGAAACGGGAGCCTATTTGCCGGAGTCTAAACGCGGTTTTCCAACACTGTGGGTGTCGTTATGCAAATTGTTGGGATTTAACGGTCGTTATCATTTGACGCATTTGGACAAAGATCAAGTGCATGAAGTGGATGTGCTTGCCGGAGCGTGTATGTTGATGCGCAAGGAAGTGGTGCAAGCTACAGGCGGATTTGACGAGGCTTTTTTTATGTATTGGGAAGACACCGACCTGGCTTGGCGTATCAAACAAGCCGGATACAAAAATTATTATGTGCCGGAAAAAATAGTGCACTACAAAGGAAAAAGTTCCAAACAAGATGCTTACCGCTACGTGCGTGTCTTTTACGACGGGATGTGGATATTTTACAAAAAACATAACCCCAATCAGAGGCGTTTGTCTCTGTGGGGTTTAAAATTGGGCGTTTGGAGTTTCCGCTCGCTGTCGCTTTTCCGCGTGTGGCTCAGAAATATATTTATTTCCTTGTGCGATCGCCGTAACGCGTTTTGAATTTGTCCACACGACCTGCTGTATCCACCAATTTGTGTTTGCCGGTGAAAAATGGGTGCGAAGTGTTTGAAATTTCAATTTTTACCAACGGATAAGTGACGCCACCGATTTCGATGGTTTCTTTGGCGTTGATAGTCGAACGAGTGATAAATGTATCATCGTTAGACATGTCTTTGAATGCGACCGGACGATAAGATTCCGGGTGAAGTCCCTGTTTCATTGCGCTTTATCTATTTTATTTATGTTTTTTCTTAACTTTCAGGCTGCAAAGATACAACTATTTTTTGAAATAGCAATAAACCAATTAAATTTATTTGACTTTTTTATTCAATCACATAAACTAACGCCTGGTCGGTCGGATAATTATCATAGATAAATTTTGCATGAGAAGCCGCGTTGCGCACACATTCGTGAGAACGCGGAATCGTTCCCAAGGTGGCACTAAACTCGACAATCGCTGTGTGAGGCTTGTTCACAGGTACGCCGTGCATATAGGCACCATCTGAGAAACGGCTGGCATAAGGGGCATAACCGGCAATTCGCGTGGTTCCGTCCACATAAAATTGCATTTTTTCCAATTTATTTTGAATCACAAAAAAGCCCAGCGGGGTTGGATGTTGCAACGGCGGATTGTGGGCTCCTGTGGTACAGGGGTTCATGCTACGCACTTTCCACGTATCGCCCACTTTTTCGTAGGTAGAAATGTTTTGATTGGTGCGATCCACCACCACCACTTTTGCAAAACCGGCAGTGCTCGCAATATTATGCACATATTTGGCAGGAATCAGGTATTGTCCGTCCATACCGGTGACTTTTGCAATCACGTAAGTGCCTTGCGTGCCGGTGATTTTAATCAACGAACCGTCGCGACCATAGCGATCCGGCGTTTTCAAATCGTTTGCCAAATAGAGCGGAATGCTTTGATTTTGTTCCACATCGTAGCGATCGGTCGGCACTTTGTATTCGTCCACATTATGTTCAAGTGTCAAAGGCGGACGACCGTTCACATTGCTTTTGTTTTGCAACACGCCCCATGTCTCGCCGTTTGCAAGCGTAAATTTCTCCACTTCTGCCAAGCCGGCTTTGATTTTGTCCCATTGAAACTCACGCGTACCGGTCTTCCCATACGGATACGTGTCTGCCAACGTATGCTCATTGTAAGTCAATTCCTTAACCACTTTTACTTGGGCAGTTGTCAGTGACCAGTTACCGGTTACCAATGAGCAAATAACTGCAAATAAGATTAGTTTTTTCATATCTTTAATTATTAATTGTCTGAATTGTGATTTTATATGATTTTTTGATGAACTGTGACTTTTCTATACAAACAATCGAAGTGGCAAAATTGTTCACGATTGATAGCGATTCAGTTTGCTGAGGTATTTGCCGATGATGTCAAATTCCAGATTGACGACTGTGCCGGCTTGAATTTGATGAAAGTTTGTAAATTCGTAGGTGTAGGGGATGATGGCGACTTGAAAACTGTTGTCTTGCGAATTGACCACCGTCAGACTGACGCCATTGACGCATACGGAGCCTTTTTCCACTGTCATGTAGCCCTGTTGTGCCATTTTCCGGTCGAATTTGTACTCAAATGAAAAGTACCAACTGCCTTGATTTTCTTCGACTTTGGTGCAGACCGCCGTCTGGTCGACATGCCCTTGCACAATGTGACCATCCAATCGCCCATTGATTTGCATGCTGCGTTCGACATTCACCTTATCGCCGGTTTTCAGCAAGCCGAGATTCGTTTTGTCGAGCGTTTCCTTGATGGCAGTCACCGTATAACTATCCTCCGTGAGGTTCACAACCGTCAGACAGACGCCATTGTGCGCCAAACTCTGATCTATTTTTAGCTCATTCAAAAACGAGCAATGCAACGTCAAATGCAAATTGCCTTGATCTATCACCCGGTTTACCACCGTGGCGGCTTCTTCTACTATTCCTGAAAACATAAATCAATTAAAAATTAAAAATTACGAATTAAAAATTACGAAACAACGTTTGGCGTTAGCCAATTACGTGTGACCCCTACGGGGTCAAATGTTTATAGCCGACATGTGTTTTCTATCAACATGCGACCCCGTGAGGGGTCGAACATCATTAACAATGTACCTCCAACAATTTGCTTTCTTTCTCAAATTTCAATTCAATTTTTGAACTATTTTCTGCCGGAACCAACACGGTTTCGCCTTGTTGGAGCGTGACGGAAATGCCGGAAGCGTCCGTTAATGTCAATTTCCCTTTTATACCTATATATATTACAAAGGTGTCGTTGTGCGAGCGAGTAAGCGTTGTATGAGGGGTTTGCGGGTCAAGCCCGCAATGACAAATCTCAATAATATCTGTGGTGAAATAGGGGCACGTGATGGGCAAAACGTCCTTTTTGGGCGATGTGAGGCGGTAGTCGATGGCATCTTTTGCCAAATCGGTGTGCAATTCGCGGGGATTACCGTTGGCATCAGTGCGATTGTAATCGTAAATCCGGTACGTGATGTTGGAGGTTTGTTGAATTTCTGCCATGAAACAGCCCGCTCCGATGGCGTGGACGCGACCGGCAGGCAAAAAGAAGACATCGCCGGCTTCTACTTCGTGCTGTTGCAAATAGTCGGTGAACGTGTCGTCTGCCAAACTTCGGACGTATTTTTCGACATCTACCGGTTTCCGAAAACCCGAATAGAGCGATGCTCCGTCGTCGGCTTTCACTACATACCACATCTCCGTTTTGCCGAATGAATGGTGTCGTTTTTCCGCCAATTCATCGTTCGGATGCACCTGAATTGAAAGCGGCGTGCGGGCATCAATAAATTTTATCAATAGCGGAAACGTAGTACCAAATCGCTCGTAAACTGCCTTTCCAAGCAATTTTTCGCCGTTTTTTTCCAACAAACCGGTCAACGATTGTCCTTTCAGAGGACCGTTACTAACCACAGACACATCTCCGGGCACACCGGAAATTTCCCAACTTTCACCAATTCCGTCCGTTGCCGGCAGATTTTTGAAAGCGGCGATCTGATTGCCTCCCCAAATGATGGGCTTTAATATCGGTTCAAATTTTAATGGATACATGTTAGGATTCGGATGTCGCTGAAAGCGACCGCTCCTTGAGCGAAAGACGGGACTCGAACCCGCGACCCCGACCTTGGCAAGGTCGTGCTCTACCAACTGAGCTACTTTCGCCTATTATGTCAACTATTGCGTATTTTCACCCAGTTGGTAGAGCATTTCATGGTCTATCTTTGGCAACTGAGCTACTTTCGCGTTTTGCGACTGCAAAGGTAAAACATATTTTTGAATTGTGCAAGAAAAAATAACTATTTTTTTTAATTTTTCGGGAAACCTGAATTTGGAAATACGCATGTCTGTTTTGCAAGATTTTTTTAATCTCAATATGATTTTTCGTCCTTATTTTAATGCAATTTAGTTAAATAAAGTTAAATATTTGATTTTTATTGAAAAACATGCTGAAAAATTATGTTTTATAACATATTTATGCTTACCTTTGCACCGTGTTTTTCATGGTATTAGATTTAAGGTTAACAATGAGATTGAGGTTGTCGTGATGACAACCTTTTCTTTTTGTCTGAACTTTGATTAATCACAGTTCAGACAATAAAAACCGCGCCGTATGCCCGGTTTTTGACTTCGCCAACTGTTCGGGCGTGCCTTCAAACAGAATCTCTCCCCCACCCTTTCCGCCTTCGGGCCCCATGTCGATGACATAATCGGCTGATTTGATGACGTCGAGGTTGTGTTCGATGATGACCATCGTGTTGCCCTTGTCCACCAAGCGATTGACCACGTCTAAGAGTACTTTGATGTCCTCGAAATGCAGTCCGGTGGTCGGCTCGTCCAAGAGGTAGAGCGTGTTTCCTGTGTCTTTTTTGGAGAGTTCGGTCGCGAGTTTCACACGCTGACTTTCGCCGCCGGAGAGGGTGGTCGACGATTGTCCCAACTTGATATAGCCCAGTCCGACTTCTTGTAACACTTTGATTTTGTGGTAGATATGCGGGACGTTCTCAAAAAATTCGGTTGCCTGATTGATGGTCATGTCAAGCACGTCGGCGATGGATTTGCCGCGATAACGCACTTCGAGAGTTTCGCGATTGTAGCGTTTGCCGTGACATTCTTCGCAGGGCACCATCACGTCTGGCAAAAAATTCATCTCGATGGATTTGTAGCCATTGCCGCCACACGCTTCACAGCGCCCACCTTTGACATTGAAAGAGAAGCGTCCGGGCTTGTAACCACGAATTTTGGATTCGGGCACCTCCACAAAAAGCGTCCGGATGTCCGAAAAAACGCCGGTGTAAGTCGCCGGATTAGAACGCGGCGTGCGTCCGATAGGCGATTGATCGACGGTCACAACTTTATCCACATTATCCAAACCGGTTGCCGACAGGTAGGGCAACGGATCCTGGATAGATCGATAGAATTTTTGACTAAGCAGGGGTTGCAACGTCTCGTTGATAAGCGACGATTTGCCGCTTCCAGACACGCCGGTCACACAGACAAACATCCCCAGAGGCAGAGTGAGCGTCACATGTTTCAAATTATTGCCGGTAGCTCCTTTAATCACGATTTTTTTACCGTTACCTTTGCGACGTTTTTTCGGCACAGGAATCGTTTGTGCGCCTGTGATGTAATCCGCCGTCAACGTTTGAGCTTGCAACATCTCGTCAGGCGTACCTGAAAAGACGATTTCGCCACCCAATCGACCGGCACGCGGACCTAAATCGACGACATAATCCGCTTCAAGCATCATATCTTTGTCGTGCTCCACCACAATCACCGAATTGCCGGTGTCGCGCAACTGTTTGAGCGAGGTAATCAACCGCTCATTGTCACGCTGGTGCAGTCCAATACTCGGCTCATCGAGGATATACAGCACATTCACGAGTTGCGAACCAATCTGTGTCGCCAAACGAATCCGCTGACTTTCACCCCCCGACAGTGAGGTCGACGCCCGGTTGAGCGACAAATAATCCAGCCCCACATCCAGCAGAAAGCGGATGCGCGTGCGAATTTCTTTCAAGATTTCCGTCGCAATTTGCGTCTGCTGTTTGCCTAACCGTTCTTCCAGGGGTAAAAGGTGTGAGGTAAAAGGTACAAGACCGTTTTGTCCTTCACCCTTCACCTTATACCTTTCACCCTCTACCTTTAACCCTTCACCCTTCACCTTTAACCCTTCACCCAACCAGTTTGCCAATTCCGAAATATCCATCGCAGCCAGTTCCGCAATATTTTTGCCGTCTATATAATAATGTAAAGCCTCCTTGTTGAGCCGTTGACCGTGACATTCGGGGCAAACGGACGTGCTGATGTATTGATCTGCCCATTTTTGCGCCATGCCGGAATCCGCTTCGTGCTGCATACTGATGTATTTGTTAACTCCTTCAAAACTAACATTATAACTTGTATGCGCCAACGTATCGCTTTTGATATGCAATCGCTCGTCCGTGCCGTTCATGATTTCGTCAAGGGCTTCTTCGGGCACGTTTTTCAACGGCGTGTTGAGTGCGACGCCGTATTTTTCGAGAATTGCCTCTATCTGTCTGAAAATCAACGCGCCACTCTGTTTGCCAAGCGGTGCGATGCCGCCCTTCTGTACACTCAATTCCGGATTTGGCACCACTTTTTCCATATCAATGCGATTGACTGTGCCAATGCCTTTACAGCGCGGACACGCCCCTTGCGGCGAATTGAACGAGAAATTGTGCGGCGCCGGCTCGTTGTACGAAATGCCGGTACCCGGATCCATCAAATGCTTTGAAAAATAGCGCGATTCGCCGGTTTCAGCATCTAAAACAACCACCAAACCATCACCTAATTTCATGGCTGTAGCCAGACTTTCTTTCATCCGTTCTTGCTGAGTATCAAGTATTTGCAACTTATCAACCACCACTTCTATGGAGTGATTTTTGTAGCGGTCTAATTTCAGCATCGGACGGATTTCCATCAATTCGCCGTCGACACGCACATTCAAAAAGCCTTTTTTACGCAAATTTTCAAACAATTCCTTGTAATGACCCTTGCGATTTTTCACGATAGGCGTCAACAGGTAGATTTTTTTGCCGTCGTAACGCTGCATAATCAGTTCTAAAATCTGCTCTTCGGTGTAGCGCACCATTTTTTCGCCGCTCAGGTAAGAATGCGGTTCGCCGGCACGGGCATACAACAAGCGCAGAAAGTCATAAATCTCCGTTGTAGTGCCCACAGTGGAGCGTGGACTGCGATTGGTAGTCTTTTGCTCAATCGAAATGACCGGACTTAAACCGGTGATTTGATCCACATCAGGACGCTCCATTCCACCCAAAAACGAGCGGGCATAAGACGAAAATGTCTCAATATAGCGCCGCTGCCCCTCCGCAAAAATCGTATCAAAAGCCAACGACGATTTCCCGCTACCACTCAGCCCGGTAATCACCGTCAGCTTATCGCGCGGAATTTTTATATCTATATTTTTCAAATTATGGACGCGTGCGCCCTGCACATCAACAAATGATTCTTCTATTTTTTTCACCGTAATTTCGTATTAAAGGATACAAAGATACGACTTTTTATTCACAAGCGGCTATCAGTTAGAAAAAAAGTTGTATCTTTGCATGCTGACAAAGGCGGTTATTGGGTAGTGATTAATAAGTAAATTTCCTGCAAAAACAAGGCACAACGCGCGGGGAGTGGTATAATTAAGTAGAATTATAAAAGATTAGGATATAAAGAAGGAAAAAATTAGAATTATAAAATATTAAAAATAGAGCTTTAGCTCTTATTCTCTCAGATTCGAAACGTAGAAATTTCAATATTCACAAGAGAATAAGTTGCGGAGGTTCACGCCAATTGGCGTGAACTATTCGTGCTTATTTGTGAATGGGTTTTCTACGACCTCGAATCTAAATAAGCAAACGAATAGTTTCACGCTTTTTTTATTTACAAATGGTAACAGATACCGAAATACATATTGGACAAAGTATCAAACAAAGATTAATAGATAACGGACGTTCTATCGCATGGCTTGCCAGAAAAGTGAATTGCGATAGCAGCAATCTTTGCAAAATTCTAAAATGCAAACATATTCATTCCGAATTATTGTATCAAATTTCTATTGCTTTAGAAAAAGATTTTTTTGCTTTGTATTCCCCAAAAATTGCAAAGACCTTGAAAAGAGGGTAAAATTTGCCATTATTTCGGGTTGTATTTGCCTTAAAAATCATTGATTACCAACGAAATACCATCTAAATTTGCATCGTAAAAAACATGGCAAGACCTACAAAGCCGTTAGAGTAGGAAAAAATAATTTATAGATGGCAACAAATCCAATACTACGTGTCCAAAACGGTCGAGTTGAATACCGTGATTCCAAAGGAAATATGATTAAGTATGTTGGCGAACACTATGCTGTAGATGTAAAAATGGCTGGAGATGGATTTATCATTACTTACGAAAATAGTCGTGAAGCTTTCCATAATGAAGATGGCTCGTTTCTACGGTATTTATAATCTAATGAATTAGGGAGGTAAAATTATCTCCCTAATTTCATATATGTCTCAAAAAAAACCTAAAATTCAACGAACAGTTTCTTTAATAACGATTTAAGAAGAAAATACAAATAAAATGAAAAAAAATATTCTCATTTGGAACATAGCAGTTTATATGCTATTATTTATTGGTTGCTCACAAGATGTGGAAGAACATGTGGAAGAACAATATTCAAGCAAAGGTGTTAAAATTAGCAATTTTAAAGATACTCGTGATGGTCAGGTGTATCATACGGCTACTTTTGGTGATGCGGGTGAATGGATGACCGAAAATTTGGCTTTCGAACCGCCGGCTTCTTATGGAGGGCTCACTTATATCCATTCTGCAACCACCTCTACGGCCCCTTCATGGACAAGACCATCTGCAGATGGTATCACAGAAATCACTGAAACGCAAGCTAAGGCACAAAGTTATGGTAGTGGGCGATTAGGCTACCTTTACAACTGGGCTGCTGCCATGAAAATTGCTGATTCGAGAGTGACTTCCGGCATAGGTTCTCAAGGTATTTGTCCGACCGGTTGGCATCTTCCTACCGATACCGAATGGACTGCACTGGAAGCAGAAATAGCAGCACACGCGAGCAAATATAGTACCTCGAACGATGGACTTGGTACCGGCTATGGTCCTGAAGGTTCGGCAAGCATAGCCTTTAGATCTACGACTAAAGTTCCTAACTCCATATATCCCCTGTCGAAATCGACATCGAATTCGGCAGATGACGGCGGCTTTAATGGATTGTTAGTTGGCGCGCAAGGAGACTTCGGCAACAGTTACGGTTCGCATACGAGCTTCTGGAGTAGTACTTCCGTCAATGATACCAATGCGTACTACAGGGGGCTCAACTATTTTTACGCCGACGTCTTCAATTCCAAATATGGTCATGAAAAGGACTACCGCCAATTCTCTGTTCGTTGTGTCAAAAATAAGTAAGCATTCACAAAATAATGTAGTGACATGAGTAGCCAGAAACGGATATGAATTCAAAAACGACAAGATGTGCATTATTTCAAGAGATTGCAACCGAAATATGGCAGGATATAGTTTATCATCATCAAGTTGGAGTCAATGTACCTGAAATTGGGATTACAAAGCGTATTATTGCAAAATTACGTCACGATATTAATTGTGGCGTTTGGGCTAATCACGGATATAGGGAGGATGAATTTGGTAGTGATTTAGACATTTTTGTTGAAACAACTACAGGTAGTTTTGTTTGGTATGCATTACAGGCAAAAGTATTAAAGAAAGATGGTTGTTATCATGGTGTTAAAG
>JAISKM010000009.1 GCA_031261285.1 Candidatus Symbiothrix sp.
GATAATTTTTATATCTACAAAACATTTTAACATATTTTTTTGTGTTTTTTAACAGGATGTTGAAAAAAATGTATTAATAAAAGTTAAATTTGTGTTTTTAGTTAACATAATGCAAATTATGTACGAAAAAGGTGAATTTTAAAACTTAAATTTATAGAACACGTATGAAAAAACACAAAGAAAGAGGTTCGTATGAGCCTCCTAAAATGGGTGTGTTAAGAAAAATGAGCCAAACGCTTGCTTTTCTTCTCATCGCAGGCTGTTTGTCGATCGGCACAGCCTTCGCCCAAAACAAAATTACCGTATCAGGTGTTGTCTCTGATTCCGAAGGTCCGGTTATCGGAGCAAGTGTAGTAGAAAAGGGAAATCCCAAGAACGGTGTCTCCACCGACTTTGATGGGAAATACTCTCTTTCGGTACCTGCCAATGCTACATTGGAATTTACGTATCTTGGTTATACCTCACAATCGGTAGCTGTTGGAGGCAAAACCAGTATCAACATCCTGTTGGTAGAGAGTGCAAACACGCTCGACGAAGTGGTGGTGACGGGGATGGTTGCCATGGATAAACGGTTGTTTACCGGAGCTACCGACAAATTGAAAGCCGAAGACATGAAAATCGGCGGGGTGTCGGAATTTAGCCGTTCGCTGGAAGGTCGTTCTGCCGGGGTTTCCGTGCAAAACGTTTCCGGAACGTTCGGTACGGCTCCGAAAATTAAAGTACGTGGTGCCACTTCTATTTATGGATCGTCAAAACCACTTTGGGTTGTGGATGGCGTGATTATGGAAGATGTAACCGAAGTGAGTGCCGACGATTTGTCGTCAGGAGATATCAACACCTTGGTTAGTTCCTCCATTGCCGGATTGAACTCCAGCGATATTGAAGACGTTCAGATCCTGAAAGACGGTTCGGCTACTTCTATCTATGGCGCCAAAGCGATGGCAGGTGTGATTGTTGTGACGACCAAAAAAGGGAAATCTGGGACCAGCCAAATCAGTTACACCGGCGAATTTACCTCTCGCTTGATTCCTTCTTACAATAATTTCAATATTATGAACTCACAGGATCAGATGAGTGTGTATCAAGAATTGGAACAAAAAGGTTGGTTGCCTTACACCATCTTGAATGGCAAAAATTCAGGGGTATATGGCAAAATGTATCAGCAGATTAACACGTTCGATCCAAAAAAGCAAGCCTTTTTGATGCCTAACACCGAAGCCGCCAGAAACGCTTATTTGCGTGACGCGGAATATCGCAATACCGATTGGTTTGATGAATTGTTTTCTACCTCTATTGTGCAAAATCATTCTTTGAGTATTTCCGGAGGTACGGAAAAAACCAATTTCTATGGTTCTGTAAGTGCGATGTTGGATCCGGGATGGACCATAGCCAGTTCGGTGAAGCGCTACACCGGTAACATGAATATCAATCACAGAATCAATGATAAACTGTCGGCAAACATTATTATGAAAGCCTATAACCGTGCTCAAAAGGCACCGGGTACACAAAAGCGTTCGATTGACAGTGTGAGTGGTGAAATTTCACGTGATTTCGATAACAACCCTTATAGTTATGCATTGAGAACTTCGCGCACCATGGCTGCGGACGAATATTACACGCTCAATTATGCGCCGTTCAATATCAAACATGAATTGGAAAACAATTACATGGATCTGAATGAATCGTCTACGACGTTTCAGGCAGAATTGATATGGACGCCGATTAAAGGATTGAATATTAAGGCTTTGGGTGCTTTGAAAAATACGTCGTCTACGATGGAACATATTATCAAGGATGAGGCTAACCAAGCAGAAGCGTACCGCGCGATGGGAACATCGGTTATTGCTAATGCGAATGGTCTTCTTTGGAAAGACCTGGACAAAACGTATTCTTTGCCGGTTAGTATTCTTCCCGAAGGTGGTATTTATGAACGCACCGACAATCGTTTGAGCGGTTGGGACTTCCGTGCATCAGCGAATTATACGACTACATTTAACGATATACATATCGTCAATCTATTTGCCGGTACGGAGTTTAACTCGGTGGATCGTTTCAATGATTGGAACCGTCAATGGGGACGTCAATACAACAATGGGGACGTTGGTTACATTGATTATCATGCGTTCCGTCAATGGCAAGCCCAAGGAGAATCGCAAAACTATTATACCATTAAGAATACCCGTCGTCGCGATGCCTCATTCTTTGCGATGGCAAACTATTCTTACAAAGGGAAATATACCATCAATGGCACTACCCGTTACGAAGGATCCAACCAAATGGGAAAATCCCGCAAATCGCGTTGGTTGCCTACATGGAACCTTTCCGGTGCTTGGAATATGCACGAAGAAAATTTCTTTGAAGCATGGAAATCGTGGATGTCGCATGCGACTTGGCGTGTGTCCTACTCTTTGACGGCACAAGCACCTCCTTTGAGTGTGTCTAACTCAGCCATTATTTATGCCAGCGCCAACACCTGGCGTCTTGACGAAGACACAAACGAACCGGCAATCACAATTTCTCAATTGGAAAACAGTGAATTGACCTACGAAAAGAAACACGAGTTGAATGTGGGTGTCGATTTGGGATTTTTGGACAATCGCATCAACTTGTCGGCTGACTGGTACACGCGTAACAACTACGATTTGATCGGTAACATCGCTGTCATGGGCGTTGGCGGACAACCTCGTAAACGCGGTAACGTAGCAGCGATGAAAACCAGCGGTGTAGAAGCGACACTTTCTACCAAAAACATTCGGACAGAGGATTTTGCTTGGACGACTGACTTTACGTTCTCTAAAATGCACGTAGAAGTGACCAAATTGGAATCGCGTTCACGGATCATTGATTTGATTACCGGAACAGGGTTTGCAAAGGAAGGTTATTCTAACCGTACGCTGTTTTCTATTCCGTTTGCCGGTTTGGACGAAAACGGTGTTCCACAGTTCTATATGGACAAGGAACATACGCAAATAACGCAAGATATGTCGAATAAAGGCATTTATTTGCAAGACTACGACAATCAAGAATTCTTGATTGAATCTGGAAGTACCGACCCAACGTTGTCGGGAGGTTTTGGTAATACACTCAGATACAAAAACTTCAAATTGAATCTGTTCTTGACTTATTCTTTCGGCAATGTGGTCCGTTTGGACCCGGTATTCCATTCCGGTTATTCCGATATGACGGCTATGCCTAAGGAATTTGCCAACCGTTGGGTATTGGCGGGTGATGAAAAATACACCGATATACCGGTTATTTTGGATTATCGCACCAATGCATCCTCTTCCAATTACAGGTACATCTATACTGCCTATAATTATTCGGATGCACGTACCGCTGACGGTGGATTTATTCGTTTGAAAGATATTTCTCTGTCTTATGATTTCAACAAAGAGTTAGTGCAAAAATGGCACTTGAAGAGTTTGGGATTGAAATTGCAGGCAACCAACTTGTGTTTGCTCTATGCCGACAAGAAATTGAACGGACAAGATCCTGAATTTGCCAATGCGGGTGGTGTAGCAACGCCGATGCCCAAACAATTTACGTTTACAGTTATGTTAGGCTTATAAAATGAAAACAATTATGAATAAAAATAAATTTATAGGAATATTTACATTGGCATTGACGCTGTTCACTGTTTCATGTGATGATTTTTTGGATGTAATTCCGGATGCTCGACCGGAGTTGACTGATGCAAAGAAAGTGGGTTATCTTCTGAATTCCGCTTATGGAAAATTTATCCCAATTGTAGCGACAGAACACGCTTCAGATAATAAAGACTGGGTAGATAAGACCGGTATCAACTATTATTATTTGGCTCAAGAAGAAGCGTTTTATTGGAAAGATAATCGCGATGAGGGTGGAAATGATACCAGTATCGATTTTTATGGAGGGTATTATTTGGCTATTGCTGCAGCTAATCAAGCATTGATTGCGATTGAAGAGCAAGGCACTCCCGAAAGTATGTTGCCTTTAAAAGGTGAAGCTTTTTTGACACGTGCTTACCACCATTTCATGCTGGTGAATGTCTATGGACAACATTACAACACCGCAACGAGTGAAACGGATTTAGGTATTGTGTATATGGATCATGCTGAAACAACGTTGAATCCAAAATATACACGCGAATCGGTTGCTGAAGTGTATCGTAAAATCAATGAAGACATCGAAGCCGGTCTGCCGTTGATTGATGATGCGATTTGGACCTATCCCAAATATCATTTTAATAAGAAAGCCTCTTATGCTTTTGCAGCCCGTTTCAATTTGTTTTATGGCAACTACGATAAAGCTATTAAATATGCTACGGAAGCAATCGGTGAAAATGCAGAACCCATGTTGCGAAATTGGGCTCACTATGCAGACATAGGAACCGACAACACTGAGGTCACGCGGTATTATACTACCTTGGATCAAAATTGTAATCTGATGTTGATTACGGGGACGTCTTCGGCGTATGGCTATTATACGAGTATGAGAAAATATCAGCACACCAATCAGATAGCAGACATGGAAGCTCAGAGAGGTCCCGGTCCTTGGGGACCTGCGAGAGGTGCTCTTTCTCCTCGTACATTTTACATGGTCGTCACTCGGTTGACAAATGATAATTCTGTTTTTTGGAAGAATTTGCCGCAAGCAATGAAAAAAGACAGTCCTACGGCATCATCAGGTGTCAATCATACAACTTGGCTCCCATTTACTGCTGAAGAAACACTGTTGGTGCGTGCCGAAGCTCACGCGCTGAAAGGCGAGTTTGATGCTGCTACAGCTGATTTGGCTCTTTGGATGAAAGTGATGGTGCGACCGAATGGTTCAATTACGACTAATATTTTGACACGTGCCAAAATTAACAGTTATTACAGCACTGTACCTTATTACACGTGGAAAAATCCGACTCCGAAGAAACATTTGCATCCGGTTGATCCCGAATTGGCAGCTCGATTGACAGAAGGCAGTGAATTGGAAAATTTCTTGCAATGCGTCTTGCATTTCCGCCGTATCGAAACCATCAACCAAGGACAACGTTGGTATGATGTAAAACGTTATGGTATGGTAATCTATCGCCGCCATTTGGACAGTAGCAATGGTTATAACAGCTCTACCAGCATGGGCGACAACGCACCTATTTTGGAAGTTGTTGATAGTTTGGTGGTGGGCGATGATCGTCGCGCCTTCCAATTGCCGCCTGATGTTATCGCCGCAGGTTTGGAAGCTAATCCGGGGATTTACAGAAAATAATACCCCCAACCCCCTGAAGGGGGCTTAAAGTCCCCTTTAGGGGATTTAGGGGTAATAATTAATAAATAAAGAAAATATGAAAACAAGAAAAATATATTGGATGCTGTTTCTCTTTGTGGGGCTGGTTTTCACGTCTTGTAGCGGAGATAGCCTCGACTCACAGAGTGTGATTACAGAAACCTCCTCCTCACCCAATGAGTTGGATTTCTGGCTGGTAAAGAATTATGTTCAGACATATAATGTTGATTTTAAATATCGCATAGATAACAGAGAAAATAACTATAGTTACTCTCTGACACCTGTCACGTATGAAAGAGGGGTTGCTTTTGCTAAAATTTTGATGCATACATGGCTTAAAACTTATGATGAAGTAAAAGGACAAGAGTTTACCCAAACTTATATTCCTAAAAACATCGTGTGTATAGGCTCTAAACAGGGTAATACCGTGGGTGAAGCGGAAGGTGGCGTGAAAATCACGTTTTTCAACCTCAATGAGCGTATCAATTTAGACAATTTGACTGTTGAAAGTTTGACGGGTAAAACCGATACTACCGGTAACGGCAACGAAGAATCTGCTTCTTTGAAAACAGCATTTCACGAATTTTCACACATCTTGCACCAAAACAAAGCGCTGCCTGAAGATTTTTCGCTTGTGTCGGACAAAGATTATGTGGGTGGCGACTGGGATACGTTCTACAAAAATCCGATTGATGCTTGGTCAAAAGGGATAATATCAAAATATGCAGGTAGCAGTCCGAATGAGGATTTTGCAGAAATGATAGCCCTTTATGTGACTCGTGGACCGGCTATGTGGTCGGCTGTGTTGAAAAAAGCGGACCAGCAAACGGATAAGCTATTGGATGCTTTGAGATTAGCGGGCGTGACAGATGCTACTGTTCTTGCGAAGATTGAGGCAGATAGACCGTCTATTAAGCTTACAACTAAGATGTCAAAGATCCGTTCCTATTTGAAAAATTCATGGAATATTGAATTGGATGAGATGCAAGCAATTTTTTACAGACGAGTGAATGAATTGCCGGAAATGGATTTAACAAATCTTGATTAAAAAGTAAAAGTTATGAAGAAGATACTATATTTAGTTAGTTTATTGATAGCAGCGGTCGGAATGACCGGCTGCGTACAGAGTCAAGAAGATGTTTTCGATGAAGCTTCGAGCATCCGTTTGAGTGATGCCATTATGAAGTATCGAGATCTATTGACCGAAGCTCCCAATGGTTGGATCATTGATTATTACGATTATGATGTAACCAACAGTAAGGCTCCTACAGTAGGATATGCTATGTATTGGAAGTTTAACGGTCCTGAGGTGACTATGGCTTGTGAGGCGAAGACGGGAGTGAATGCAATAACTCCGGCGACCTCTGAGTGGGACATTATCCCTGCCCAAGGGCCCGTATTGAGTTTTAACTTGTATAATCCGGTCATTGATTTCTTTTGCGATCCCACCGGTGCGAGTGGTACTGCCGGTAATGAAGGCAAAGGTGGTGATTTTGAATTTGTGATCATGGGCGAAACCGAAGATGGCGGATTACTGCTGAAAGGTAGACGACACGATGTAAAGATGATTTTACATCCGTTGGCTGCAGGTGAAAATGGTATTGATTATTTGACACAATCAGCTGCTATGGCTCTCACGGCAGCAGGAGCGAGTAATTTTATCGTTAAGCATGCCGGTGACTCCATTGCATCGGCACAGGCCGCAGCAACTCGAATTTTGACATTTAACTATAAAGATGCAGAAGACATACTCGTGTCTGTAACTAAGGCTTATGCTTATACCCCAACGGGTATTCGCTTGCAAGAACCGGTTGAGGTGAAAGGTATCACGCTTTCCGCATTCACATGGGACGATGATGAAAAAACCTATACAGCCACCGATCCGAGAGCCAATGTAGTGCTTGTTTCTAAGGATAAATTCCCTGCGAAACCTACGCTTCCTCCGGGAGCAGGTACGGATTCAAGTCCATACCTTGTCTCAAAAGAAGGTCATTTGCTCTACATCGGGAGCGATCTCTCGGGCGTGTATAGAATGACTGCCGATATCAACTTGGAAGGAGCATGGATACCTGTGGCAGGAGCATTTACCGGTAAATTCTATGGTGATAATCATCAGATTAAAAACATCTCGGTTAATTCGGATGCTGCTTATGTTGGTTTCTTTGGTGAATTAGGCGACGGAGCTTATATCAAAGGCGTAAACATCGTCGGCGGAAGCATTAACTCTATCAGAACAGGGGATGTTGCAGTTAGAATCGGAGCCATTGCAGGTACTGTAAGCGGCGCTGCCACAATCACTGAATGTAGCAATAGTGCAACCATTACTACTATCAGCACACAAGCTAATAACTCAGGGTATGCAGCCGGAGGTATTATTGGTTTTGTCAATGGATCCGGAGCGGTTACTATTAGTTCTTGCGTTAATCGTGGAAATGTAGGTAACGGTAGTAGAGTAGGTGGTATTCTTGGGGCAAAAGAAGGCTCTGTAGCAGCTACGATATCCAACTGTTACAGCAATGCTACGATTACCGGTACATCTACTTCTACCAATGACGCCATTGGTGGTATCATCGGTTCGGTAGCAAATGTGGCGCTTATTGTTGAGAATAGTTATTCTGCAGGTAACGTGATTGCTTCAGGAAGCACTCGTGCTATTGGTGGTATTGCCGGTGGTCGTAATATGGGTACGGCTGTAACGGTTAGAAATTCGGTGGTTTTACTTGATAAATTGCAAATGGCATCTACGGGCAGTACCTATTTCTTCCGTGTTCAAGGTTACACGACTAAAGCTACTTTGACAAATAACTATGCCAATTCAGGTATGCAGTATTTGTATAACAATACTACGGCAAAAACGCCAACAAAAAATACTGCTAATGATCAAGACGGTGCTGATGTCGCTCTTGCCGACGCAAAAACAGCAGCGTGGTATGGAACTAATCTTCCGACTTGGGATTTCACCAATACGTGGAAAATCACTAACGGTAGCTTGCCAACTCTGAAATGGGAATAAATAATGTAAGGGCGGCCCTTGCGGTCGCCCAATAAAAAGATAAAATCATGAAAAAATATATATTTTTAATCACACAGGCATTGATGCTTTTTGCAAGTATTTTCTGCTTTGTGTCGTGTGACAATAGCAGCGAAGAATACTGCTATATCAATGACCTTGAGGTGAAGACGGACAATATCACAGATGTAGATTATACCTATGTGACGATTGGCGGAGAAGTTTCAGGGAGAGGAGCTACAGAAACGGGAATTGTGTATGGCACCGCTCCAAAACCAACTGTTGGGAATTCCAAAGTTGTATCAGGGTCGGAAGAAGGTGAATTTTCGGTTAAGATAACCGGATTGACCGAGGCAACAGTCTATTATTTCCGTGCGTATGCCATTAGTGGTTCGGACGTAGTGTATGGCGAAACCAGGTATTGCAAAACGTTTGATCCGGACGTACCTAACACTGCAATTTTGAAGATAGACAGAGTAGTAGCGGATTCAATCTATACGAGAGTTAAAACCGTTGTCAGCAAAGGCATCCCGGTCTTGTCTAAAGGCATTTGTTGGAGCACTGCACATAATCCGACATCCGATCTTCCGACTTCAAAAGCAATACAAGGGGAAGATGCTACAATTGCTGTATTTATTGCCGGTTTGCAGCCGGAAACCACCTACTACCTCCGTTCGTATGTGACGTATGCCGGTGGAACCCTGTATAGCGCAGAAGTAGAACAGAAAACAGGTAAATTATTGACGATAGCTATTACAACAGCTCCAACTGCTTTGGCAACAAGTATTGAAGAAGGTAAATATACGTTGGCATTGCTTTCGCAAACAGAAATTTTGGAACATGGCGTTGTCTATGCTAAAACAACTGATCCTACTTTGGAAACCGGTACTGTTTTAAAAAATGCGTCAACAGCTGCAGGTACATTCCCTATTACGATTACCGGTTTGACCGAAGAAGAAACGTATTATGTGCGAGCATACGTCAAAACAAAAAATTTCGGCACGTATTATTCGACGACTTCCGATCCGCTTAAACCATCGAACAATAATATATTGAAAATGACAATTGATCCTGCAGACGTAACAATCGTTAGCGGATTGACGATTGCCGGCATTTTCAAATCCGAACTCTTAGGCACCGGTGTGACTATTGCAGAGCAAGGTGTTGTCTATTCCACATCGGCTAACCCAACGTTGGAGTCAGGTACTGTTGTGAAAGATGCCTCTGTCGAAGTGGGTACTCACCCTTATTTGCTGACAGGATTGAGTAAGACCATTTATTACATCCGTTCGTATGCGAAGATTGATAACTTTGATCCGTTCTATTCCTCCACTATTCAAGTGGAAGTGGTCGGAGGAACCGGCACTCCTACCGATCCGTATATACTTACCACTCGGACTGAATTGGAAAATATGAAAAACAATCTCTCAGCGTCATACAAATTAGCTGCAGACATTGATTTGGCCGGAAAAGTATGGGCTCCTATTTCTACATCTTCATCTACGCCATTTAAAGGACAATTCAATGGCGATGGCTACAAAATATCTAATATATCCATTAATACGACTGCCGCAACGAGTGCTACTACGGTAAACTATCATGGATTATTTGGTGTAGCCGGTGACGGTGCGATTATTGAAAATGTACACATTGATGGAGGAACGATCACCATTACTAACGATGCTACCCATGTGGGAGATGCGTATGTAGGTGCTATTGTAGGCTATATCTATAATAATGTTTCTGGTAACACTATCATCCGTAATTGTAGCAATACCGCAACCATTGTGAGTGGAGCATTAAGTGACACTTATGTTGGTGGTATTGTCGGATATGCACGTACGAATACAAGTGATGGTAGTATTCTTCTTTCTAATTGCTATAGTAATGCAGCAATATCAGCTACTGAAGCAACAGGTGAAGCTTTTATTGGGGGTATAGTAGGACGCCCTACCGTATCTACAGCTACGAGCGGTGCCGTGACAATAGATAAATGTTTTGCCGCCGGTAGCATAAATACCGGTACAGTTAATACTGGTGCGCGTGTCGGCGGAATAGCCGGTAGGGTATATGGCAACACGACTGCCAGTGCGCAATATATAATTATTAGTAATTGCGTAGCAGCATTGGAATCTCTAACAGCAGCGTCAGGAGCAACAGTACATCGGATTTATGCATCGCATACAACGAATGATATGTTTACACCAACAAACAATTATGGCTATGCGGATATGCTTGTGAAAGGAGTAACAGAAAGTTCGACTTCGACAACGAGTAGCGCCGGCGCAAACAAGACGTTAGTAGAGTTGCAAACGCAATCTACCTACACCGGTTTGAGTTGGGATTTCACCAATATTTGGGCTATCTCAGCTGGCGAATTTCCTCATTTGACAGGAAAATAATAACTTCGTAAGGGCGACCCTTGCGGTCGCCCAATACGCTAATACAAAAGAGCCTCCGGTTTCGGGGGCTTTTTTACTAAGTCAAACTTTGCCGCAAAGTGTTTTTTGAAAAATAGTTTGTTTGTTGAAAAAAAATACATATCTTTGTCAAATAATTATAAAAACAAAAAAATATGCCAACAATTTTTCTCGCTTTAGGTTTGAGATTCCATTTTTTCTCAAGAGAACATGAACCAATCCATGTACATGTAAGGAATGCAGATGGAAAGGCAAAGTATGAAATTGAAGAAGAAATAAAATTAATTTCTAATACAGGCATTAAAAATAAAGATTTAAAAATTGCAGAAAGCATTATTGAAGAAAATAAAGAACTTTTCATCAAAGAATGGAAAGAATTTCAAGGAAAGAACAAATATTAAATACGAAGATTATGAAAATAACAACCGTATGGTTTGATAATGACAAAATTTTTATCCGTACAGATGATGGACAAGAATTGTGGCAATCGCTTCTGTGGTATCCTCGCTTAAGATATGCAACAAAAAAACAGCGTATGGAGTATGAATTTGATGATGATTCTATTCGCTGGGAAGAATTGGATGAAGATGTGTCGTTAGAAAGTTTTTTATACGACGATCCGGAGCCCATTGGAGTGGCAAAGTTTTTTCACCAGTATTCTGAATTAAATGCATCTGCTATTGCGAGGCGCATGGGGATACAACAAAGTTTATGGACCGCTTATGTGAATGGCACCAAGACACCATCGAAAAAACGAGTAAAAGAAATCGAAAAAACGGTGCGTGATTTTGGTAAAGAATTATCGGCTATAGAATTATAATAGTGACAGATGAAACAAACACAATTAGTTTTTAGTTTATTACTCTCGTTGCTATTTCTTTGCGGCACGCTTTCGGCACAAATCAGTGAAGGGGGCACTCCTCCCAGTTTTCAGTATGCAAAAGAGAGCCGTTTGAGACATGGAGAAACCATTTCGCGCATTGTGATGCCGATTGATTTTGATGTGCAAAAATTGAAAGCAGAAGATGCTGCGAATGAGGCATTAGGGGATGTGCCCTTAAATGCGGTGCGCATTATTCCGGCTGATTTGACGATGGAAAATAGCGGCGAATGGTCGACTTTGCCCAATGGACAGAACGTGTGGCAACTGACCATCGAAGCTCCGGATGCGATTGCTATCACTTTGTGTTACAGAGAGTTTTACATTCCTCAAGGCGGTAAATTGTTTATTTACAACGAAGCCAAGACGCAGGTGCTGGGCGCTTACACTTCGACTGCCAATCCTGCCAATCGAGGGTTTGCCACCGAATTAGTAGCAGGTGATGTGATTACCTTGGAATATGTGGCACCTGATGAGATTGGGAGCGACCGGCCACGGATCCGCATCGAAGGAGTAGGTTATGGTTACAATCATATCCGTGTGTTTTCCAATGTTGTGTCTGAAAAATATGGGGAAAGTTTAGATTGTCAGGTCAATGTGGTTTGTAGCGAAGGTGATGAGTGGAGAAATCAAATTAATGGCGTTACTCGTTTGATGATGCGCAAAACGCCTACCACTTATTCGTGGTGTTCCGGTGCAATCGTCAACAATGTGCGTGGCGATTTTAAACCGTACTTGCTAACTGCTTATCATTGTGTGGATGAAACGGACTCCTATTTCATGGATCAATCGCAATTTTATTTTCATTATGAATATGCTAATTGCGGTGACACTTCCGGTACTGCATCCGAACCGCAGTCAAAAACGATGATTGGTGCCCAGCTCCTTGTGATCAGTCCTACGGACGGTGGTTCCGATGGTGCTTTGCTGTTGCTTAACGATCATATTCCTGTGGAGTACGACGTTTATTATAATGGTTTTGATGTGTCGGCATCTCCGCCGGCAGCTACAAATGCGTCGGGAGGAACCATAGGTATTCATCATCCCAAAGGCGACGTGAAAAAAATATCGACCTCCTCATCAAAAATTACGTCTACAACGTGGAAGTCAACCAATAACACAGGTAAAGCCGATGCACATTGGCGTATTCCAAACTATGTTGCTACGCTACATGGATACAGTTTTCCGGAGAGCGGTTCTTCCGGCTCACCCTTATTCGATCGAAATACGGGATTGATTATCGGCACATTGACAGGCGGAAACACTTCCAACTGCGAAACAGCTTCGGGACGTTACAGTTCTTATGGAAAATTGGCATATCACTGGAACGGAAGCCCCGGTGAATCCGATTGGATGAAGTCCTATCTTGACCCGGACAATACGGGTGTAACAATAGTTCAAGGTACTTACGATACAGACGGCACCGGCATTAAACCGGTAGATGCCAACGATGTGATTGTGGCGACGAAATACTACAATTTGTTAGGGCAACTCGTAGGGGCACAAAATGTTGTATCCCTACAAACCGGCGTTTATATTGTGAAAAATATCCATGCTTCAGGCAGGGTTTCGACTTCCAAAATATTGAAAATCGCACAATAAATTTTGTAGGAGCGTATCGCATGCGCCTTTTCACAAAAAATATCACTCATTTATGAATAAACTGACAGAACTATTTGGAATCAAATACCCCATCATCGCCGGCGGCATGGTGTGGTGCAGTGGATGGAAATTGGCGGTTGCAGTGAGCAACGCGGGCGGATTGGGACTGATTGGCGCCGGATCAATGCATCCCGACACGTTGATGGAACACATTTGCAAAGCGAAAATAGCCACCGACAAGCCGTTTGGCGTGAATGTGCCGTTACTCTATCCTGAGATTGACAAAATCATGGCAGTCCTTGTAGAGGAGGGTGTGAAAATCGTGTTCACGTCGGCAGGCAATCCCAAAACATGGACGCCAATGCTGAAATCACACGGCATAAAGGTTGTGCACGTCGTGTCCAGTTCCAAATTTGCGTTGAAAGCGCAAGAAGCAGGCGTAGATGCGGTCGTAGCCGAAGGCTTTGAAGCGGGCGGACACAATGGTCGCGAAGAAACCACCACATTCACGCTGATTCCGCAAGTGAGACAGGCGATTTCAATTCCGCTGATTGCGGCCGGAGGCATCGCCACGGGCAACGGTTTGTTGGCAGCAATGGCTCTGGGAGCCGATGGCGTGCAAATCGGCACGGCGTTTGCCTTAGCGGAAGAATCTTCTGCACACCAGGCGTTCAAAGAAAAATCCATCGCCTTGCAAGAAGGCGACACGATGCTGTGTCTGAAAAAACTCGCCCCGACGCGCCTCATTAAAAATAATTTTTATGACCAAGTAGCAGTCGCCGAAGAAGTCGGAATGGGCGTGGATGAATTGCGCCAAATCCTGGGCAAAGGTCGTGCGAAATTGGGTATTTTCGAAGGCGATTTAGTCGAAGGTGAATTGGAAATCGGTCAAATAGCCTCCCTCATCAAAGAAATTAAGCCCGCGAAACAAATTATCGACGAAATCATCGCCGAATTTAATCACTCTGCCACTGCATTGAAAAACATACAATTTGAGCTCTCGTAGCGAGTGGTAACGTAAAAACCGGCATACGATCAGGATTTTGCGAGTGAGGCTTTCTTTGCTCAATAACATACCTGTATGCATAAATATTTAATAAAATACAAAAAATATGTTCTAAAATTTGGATAATTAAAAAATTAGACTTACTTTTGCGGAGTTAAATCTAACAAAAAGTGACAGAGTACTCTTTATACTCTGTCACTTTTTTAGTTTAGAACGACCTTTCAAGGCTCACAGCGGTCATTGCAAATCAACTGACCCCTTTTTAAACCTCAAATGTTAAAATAAATTTTGCATCAAAAATTTATAATTCCCTGTCAATCAATCATTTATAAAATCACCAAAGTTGCAGTATAAAGAGTACTGTGTCCATTTGGATGATTAAACATAAGATCCCGTGCAAAGTGTTAGACGGAATGTTTTCGTTTCGTTTCATTTTTGTTCGGTCTGGGCTTTGTGGCGGGGATCTTTAAAGTAATGGTTAGTGGTTAATGGTTAATTGTTAATGGTTAATGGTTAATGATTAATGGTTAATTGGAGGGTAGCGGATAGTTGCGGGTACGGAATGGAACATTCCGTTAACGGGAATGACTTTGCAAAGATAGTAAAAATAATGAAATATTATGAATATCGGATATTCTACCCAACGACATCAGAATAAGGCTGAAAGCCTTATGAGCACTAGCACAGGGCAACGCCCTGTGTAGGAATGTCCAACTCCAACCATAGCCCTGAAAGGGCGTTAGCCAATACCTTGTTGCTATTGCCCTTTCAGGGCGCAGGCTAACCAACAATCCTCCAATACACAGGGCGTTGCCCTGTGCTATTGCTAAAAGGGCGTTGCCCTTAACTTGCAACGATTGGGTGA
>JAISKM010000013.1 GCA_031261285.1 Candidatus Symbiothrix sp.
TTCGTTTTTCCTGAGCGGGTACTTCTTTCTTATCACTAAACAATTCCGGCATGGAAGTCTTGAATGAGCAACACTTAATGTTTTTATCCTCATTTCATTTTTCAGCGCATTCGAGACTTGGTGCCGGGATTATTAATCCCGTAGAAGCAACTTGCAACGCACGCACTCATACACATACATTCTTTAAACTGATGAACAAGCTACTAAGTGATCCACCGGAACGACCTTCCGATATTTCGTGGGGGCTATTGCTGCTGCTTGGTGCGCTGTGTGCCGGCATCATCTGCATTGGCTATTATTCAATGCATAGCTCTGATCGTGTAAGTGCACCGGCAAACAAAGAAAGCAACCAGGACTAAACATAAAATCATCCCGGCGAGAAAGTCTTGAATCAGCATGTTTATTCGTTTCATTTTTTTAGCTCATTCAAGGCTCTCAGCCGGGATTTTGCAAATTTCTTTAACTCCGCCCTTTCAAATTTGGGAGAAAAGCAGTAATCAGCCCAATAAGCGGCAAGAACGAGCAAATGAGATACACATGCTCAATGCTGGTGCTGTCGGCTAATTTTCCTAAGAAAGCCGAGCCAATTCCTGCCACACCGAAAGCAAAGCCGAAAAAGAAGCCTGCTATCAAGCCCACTTTGCCGGGCATCAATTCTTGTGCATACACCAAGATGGCTGAGAAGGCAGACGACAGGATGAACCCGATGCAAACGCTGAAAATGACCGTCCACAGCAGATTCAGGTGCGGCATCGCTAACGTGAACGGAGCCACGCCCAAAATAGAAATCCAGATCACATATTTGCGTCCGATGCGGTCACCAATCGGACCACCCAAGAAGGTGCCGACTGCTGCTGCAAACAGATACAAAAACAAAAAGTATTGCGAGTGCTGAATGCTAACGCCGAACTTATCTATCAAATAAAAAGTATAGTAGCTTGTGATGCTGCACAGGTAGATGTATTTGGAAAAAATCAGCACCAGGAGTATTCCTAAGGCAAAATAGACTGTTTTTTTTGGCAGATAATCGACCGAACCGTGCTTCGCCACTTTCGGCTTTTCGGCAGGCTTGAGGCGGTGCAAGTTAGTTTTGTACCAACGGCTCACGCGTACCATTAACAGAATACAACATAAAGCCAAAATCGCAAACCAAATCAGATTTCCCTGTCCGTAAGGGGCAATCAGCAACGCCGCCAAGAGCGGACCCAACGAACTGCCGAAATTGCCGCCAACCTGAAAAATAGATTGTGCCAACCCCCGTTTGCCGCCCGAAGCCATATACGCCAATCGAGACGCTTCCGGATGCAACACCGACGACCCTAAACCCGTGAGCGCCACCGAAAACAAGACGAATGGAAACGTGTGCGCAAAAGAAAGCATAATCACTCCAATCATCGAGAACGCCATGCCGGCAGGCAATGAATAAGGTTGCGGCTTTTTATCCGTATACCAGCCAATGACGGGTTGAAAAATCGACGAGCAGAGTTGAAAAACCAGCGTAATCAATCCCACTTGCGAAAAATTGAGCGCCAACCCCTCTTTCAGCAACGGATACATTGCCGGAATCAGGGATTGCAACGTATCGTTAGACAAGTGCATAAACGAAACAGCCAACAGCACCGCAAAAGCAGTATTCTCGGCAGCCTGAGTAGAATTTGATGTTTTGTTACTTGTATCCATATTTGCGGGCACAAAGGTACAAAAAAAAATTAAAAAATTAAAAAATTAACCATTAACCATTGACCATTAACCATTATTTCGTACCTTTGCAACATGATAGAAATTATACCTGCAATTGATATTTTAGACGGCAAATGCGTCCGTCTTTCCAAGGGCGATTATGCACACAAAAAAGTGTATAACGAAGACCCGTTGGAAGTAGCGAAACAATTTGAAGACCACGGCATCCATCGCCTGCACGTGGTGGATTTGGATGGTGCCAAAGAGCAGCACATTGTCAATTATGACGTGTTGGAACAGCTCGCAACACATACATCGCTAATCATCGACTTTGGCGGTGGATTGAAATCAAGTTTTGACCTCAATGTAGCCTTCGATTGTGGCGCACAAATGGTTACGGGCGGTAGTATCGCCGTCAAAAATCCGGAAATTTTTCAACGGTGGATAGAAATTTATGGTGCCGATAAAATCATTCTGGGCGCAGACTGTCGCGACAATAAAGTGTCGGTAACAGGCTGGACGGAAGACACGGAAGAAGAAATCATCCCATTCATCGAAAAATGGCGTCAACACGGTATTTTCAAGGTCATTTGCACCGATATTAGTTGCGATGGCATGCTCACAGGTCCGAATACCGACCTCTACAAACAGATTATAGCCGCCGACCTAAATGCAGGAGCGTTGCATGCAACGCCCCTACATCTGATTGCCAGCGGCGGCGTTTCGGGCATCGAAGATGTGCAAAAATTAGATGACGCACACATCCCCGGCGTAATCATCGGCAAAGCCATTTACGAAGGCAAAATCACCCTGAAAGAGTTAGTCAAATACACAGAAAACAATCCGTCATTGCGGACTTGACCCGTAATCCCATAAAAGAGATGCTTGCAAAACGAATCATCCCCTGCTTAGATGTAAAAGACGGAACCACCGTCAAAGGCGTCCAGTTTGTCGACTTTCGCGATGCGGGTGACCCGGTGGAGTTGGGTCGGCAATACAGCGAACAGGGTGCTGACGAACTCGTGTATCTCGACATCACGGCATCGCACGAGGGACGAAAAACATTCCTCGACTTGGTACGTCGCGTGGCTGCAACGGTCAATATCCCCTTCACGGTAGGCGGCGGAATCAATGAACTGAGCGATGTAGACAAACTGTTGAATGCCGGTGCCGACAAAGTATCCATCAATTCGGCAGCCATCCGCAACCCCAAATTGATTGAAGAAATCGCCAACCATTTCGGTTCCCAAGTCTGCGTCGTAGCCATCGACGCGAACCCCATCGAAATCATGCCACCCGTAGGGGCGACCCTCGCGGTCGCCCCCCTCGCGGTCGCCCCCCCTAAAAAAACACAACAAACATGGTTGTGTTACCTAAACGGCGGACGCATCCCCACCGAAAAAAGCCTGTTTGATTGGGCAAAAGAAGCCGAAAACCGTGGAGCCGGCGAAATCCTGTTCACCTCCATGGCACACGACGGCGCAAAAACGGGCTATGCTAACGACGCATTAGCCAAATTAGCCGACAATTTAGGCATCCCCATCATCGCCTCAGGCGGTGCCGGCACCAAAGAACATTTCAAAGACGTGTTCCAACAAGGCAAAGCCGATGCCGCCCTTGCCGCCAGCGTCTTCCATTTCGGCGAAATTCCAATCCCCGCTCTAAAAAAATACTTACAGCAAGAAAACATAACAATTCGATAATCTCATGAATTTAGATTTCAACAAAATGGGCGGTCTCATCCCCGCCATCATACAAGACAACAACACCTCAAAAGTGTTGATGCTGGGTTTTATGAATGCCGAAGCATTCGCCAAGACACAGGAAACCGGTAAAGTGACTTTTTTTAGTCGCACGAAAAACCGTTTATGGACAAAAGGCGAAGAGAGCGGCAACTTTCTGAACGTCGTCTCAATCGCCGAAGACTGCGACCAAGATACACTGCTGATTAAGGTGAATCCCGTTGGTCCCGTCTGTCACACAGGCGCAGACACCTGTTTCAACGAGAAAAACAGCGAGGACATTCTCTTTTTGCGCTATTTGCAGGATTTCATTGACCGTCGCTACCAAGAGATGCCGGAAGATTCCTACACCACGTCATTATTTAATAGCGGGGTGGGGCGTATGGCTCAAAAAGTAGGTGAAGAAGCTGTAGAAACGGTTATTGAAGCGATGGCGTGCAACGACGAACGCCTCCTTTACGAAGCATCCGACCTGATTTATCACCTCATCGTGCTTTTGACGTCCAAAGGGTATCGCCTCGAAGACCTGGCAAATGAGTTGAAGAAAAGGCATAAATAAGCGTTGTAGCGCAATGTTATTGACCGGCAACACAAACATTACAATAAGTTAACAAAAAAGTAACAAAAACTTAACGGAAAAAGGTAAACATTTGTCAAATCACAGGCGTTTGAATCATAAACGTTGATGACATTATGTTAAATACTTGGAGAACGATAATTATTAGTTTGTTTTGTACTTGTTTTGTGCCGGTGCAGGCGACCAGTCGGGCGTTGATTGTGGCGATCGCCGAATACCCCAAAAAGAGCGGTTGGCAACCGATTCATGCCAACAATGATGTGTTGGTAGTGAAATCCGGTCTTTTGAAACAAGGTTTTTCTATCGAAAATATCACGGTGCTGCGGGATAGAGCGGCTACGAAGCAAGGCATTTTGAATGCGTTTGACCAATTGTTGCAACAGAGTGTTGCCGGCGACCGGCTGATGGTGCACTTCTCGATGCACGGTCAACAAGTGACCGACCTGAATGGCGACGAAGCAGATGGTCTGGATGAGGCGTTGGTGGCGTATGATGCGCCAAAATACAACAAGCAAAACGCTCGCAGTGCCGACAAGCACCTGATCGATGATGAACTCAATAAACTCCTGTTAGCTTTGCGGAAAAAAGTCGGCAAAAAAGGCTCTGTCCTGATTTTTGTGGATGCTTGCCACAGTGGCACCATCAATCGAGGTGCTCAAAAGCCGGAAACGGTGATTCGTGGCACCGGTGAAATTTTTGAGATTCGTGGTGTAGAAACCGTCGCTCGTGCCAAGCGAATCCCTTCCCTCTATGTGGATGACAATCAGCCGGTTGACAATTCCGCTTTGGCGCCTTTTCTGTTGATTAGTGCCTGCGCCGAAGATCAAAATAATAAAGAGTATCGCGACTGCTATTCTAACAAAAGTTATGGACCATTGTCGTATGCTTTGAGTGTCGTGCTTTCCAAAAACAGGATTGCCGTGACCAACGATGTCTTTTTTGAGCAGATCAAAGCAGAAATGGCCAAGTTAGATGCTCATTACGAGAGTAAGCAAACCCCTCAGAAAGAAGGGAATGCCCACGTAATATTTTTCTCACCCAATTTTTCAAGCAATTCGGTGGACGCGTCAAACGATTGACCCTGAGACTCCATTTCCAATAACAGGGTTTTCGTTTCGGCGCGTTTACCGATTTTAAGATAATCAAGCGCCTGATGCCATCGCGATGAACGTTCCGGATTGTTTTCACTGCCTTGTTCGCCACGAGTGGCTTCTGATTGGACGTAGGTGATTTTGCTGTAGTGTTGATACAACTCTTGCGTAGAGAAACGTGGTTGCACACCCCACACCAAGAGCAGGAGGAGCACGGCTGCGATACTCGCATAAATTAGGATTGGCAACTTCGTCGCTTTAGGCTTTTCCGGAACGCCGGTTTCTTCTGCATGACGCATGATCTCCCTCAGCTCGTCTGCGCCCGACACTTGATCAAAAAGTTCCCATGCAGGTTCTTCCGCCCGGCGATGAAGTGCATCTATAATTGATTGATTCAGAGCATCTTCTTTCAAATCATTGTCGATACGTTCGTGAGATGTTTGTGTCTTTTTCATACGTTTTTCCTTTCTTAGTTTGAATATCCAGCATGTTTTTTTTCAATCGCTCCATACAAATGATGTGTCGATAACTTGCCCGTTTGGCACTGCTAAAGCCCATTTCGCGTGCAATCGTTGCCATGTCTAAGTGTTGCACATAGTGGGCTATTAAGACGCGGTAACAAAGATCGTCCAGCCGTTTAACTGCCTCATTACTAATGCTTTGAGGGAAAATCTCCTCTGCGTGTGACGGATTTGCAAACACATCGGAAGTGATTTGTTCAAAAAAATCCTCATGTTCAGGTTTGACTTCTTTTTTACGTTGTTGTCGCAGGTAATTGAAAATCAGGTTCTTGCCGATCGCAAAGAGGTAGGTACGCATCGGAGCCGTAAAATCTTTGGCCGTCAGGTGTCCCAGGTGAATTTTTTCATAAAAAGCCACAATACTCTCCTGAAAAATATCGGTTGCTACCTCCATTTCAATGCCATAGCGATGATGAGCATACGCAGTAAATTGCCTGCGATACGTTCGATATAAATTTTCAAATTGCTGAATAGCGACCGTTGTTTTCATACCCTAATTGATCATTTGTTTCAAAAAGATTTTAAAATCTGTTTTATCGTCTATCGGGAATTTTTGTTTCAACCGGTAACGGGTGATCCGCACCGTTTCCGGTTCCACACACAGACATTCAGCCACATCCTTAATATCCATTCCGATGGCAAAACTCAAACAATATTGCATCATCAGTGCGGACAAATCCAGGCTTGTATTGCCTTGAAGCCGTAAGAAAAACTCATTGTCGATACGTTCCAGGGTGTCCAAATAGTTGCCGGTTGCTTTAAGCCTTGGATTCAACCGGCGCTTAATCTTACTATAGGTATCCTGATAAATCGCTTGAAAAAATGGGTCGGTCACCTTAGGATTGATAAAAATTTCCTGTCCTGATATCGCTGCCACGGTTTGTGGAGACGAATAGAGTTGAAGAGCTTCTTTAAGATGTGTGAGTTCAAGCGTTTGTGTACTTATCCGCTTTGTCATTTTGGATATTTCCTCTAATTGCATCTGATTTGTTTTAGCGGAATAACTCACCTGTTTTTCTAACCGGGCAACGTAGGTGTCCGACAATCGCCTTTTTTGAAGAAAATAGGCATAGAGAAAGATCAGTGCTAATGTTAACAGGACAGCTATGGCTACAAACAGCCATTTCATAGTGATACTCATCGCATTGATTTTCGTCAAATGTTCAATTTGCAGTTCACGCCGTTGCAACTCCATCTTGAAATGGAGGTTGTCCGCTAATTGACTTTCTTTGTGTACATTGACGTCGGTCATCAGTTCGTTTCGTTCCCGGTCATACGCCAACGCAAGGCGGTAATTACCCAGTTTTTCAGCTACGAGCGACAAATAATAAATGATTTCGGGATACATTGAGTGAATGCGTTTGTTGGAATATTCGTTGCGTAAAGCATTTGCCTGCAACAAAAACGATTCGGCTTGTGTGTAATTTGTCTGCTGATAAGCCAATCGACCACGGAGCGACAAACAATTAACAAGCATGGTCGTATCCGTTGGAATTCCCCATTCTTGCGCTTTGTCAATGTAATGACCGATTTGAGTGGCTGAAGTATTACCTTTTTTGAGCATATTATCTGCCAAGCGGGCATAATTGAATGAAATACCATCTTTTTTCCGTTCATGAATATCCGAATGACGTTCAAATTGCTCGACTACTTGAAGCTCGTAAAAAATAATAGAGTCCATGAATGCCGGTTGGTCATCCCCTTTCCCAACCAATGCCGTAAAATAATACGAGTGGAGTTCGTTTAGAATAATTTTATCCAATGGATCGTCTGATTGCCATGCGATTGGTGTGGCTTTTTCAATGATGAGGTGCAGGTTTTCGGCATCTTCTTTTTGATAATACATAAATGCCAAATTGTAATAAATAGGCAGTGAAAAATAATTTTCTTCCGTCCGTTCAAACTGTGCAATCGCTTTGTAATAGTTGGTATACATTTCGAGCGGATGATTGGCTAATTCATAGTAACGGGCAAGATTTTGATAGTAAAAACCTAATAATCTATAGGCCTTGGCATCTTCCACGTATTCTAAAAGGGTTTCGGCAGAATCTAAAGCTAATTTAGCTTGGTTGGGTCTATTTTGAAGCAGCAGGTCGTTGGCAGAAGTTGCATGCGTGTAAAACCAGCGAATTTCAGGATCTTTTGTCAAATCCTGTTGAAAAGGATTGCAACTCAAGGCAGTAAGCAGCACTATACAAGCAATAATACATGTAATTACTTGGGGACGTAAGCGTGTTTTCATAAAGGGTATCCGTATTCAATTTTGGACAAAAGTACGCTTTTTATTCAATTTTAGTCTTTAGCTCGATTGAATTTAATATTTTTTAACTTATTTTTCGGGATTATTTTCTCCTAAAAGTTATACAAAAACAAATTTACGGAGTTGTTCGGCAAGTCCTAAATTAGTTGGTTTAATTTAAAAAAAATAATATGAAAAAAATGATGTTAGTAGCTGTTGTAGCAGCAGGTTCAGTGATTGGTTTGGGTTGGTCAAGTGTATCTACAACAGCCTCAGTAGCAGATAATGCGGCTGCAACGGAAGAGGTAACTACTTCAGCAGCGGAAACTGATTTGCAAGGTAAATCAACAACGGGAACGATGCCGGTAAAGCAAGCTCCTTCATTGGAATATTTGCTGCGCTAAAAAAATAATTGCGGTTTTATTTGGATAATCAAAAATAAAGTTGTATTTTTGCATATCCGTAGGGCGACTTTTACGGTCGCCCTACTACGTATGTAAAATTTAAAAATAAAAAAATAATGAAAAAATTAATTTTATTTGTAGCTATTGCTGTTATGGGATTAACAGCGGCTAACACGCTATCTTATGCAACACCTCAGACGGCACAAGAGACAAAAGTAGTGTCTGTAGACCGTCCAGTACATGATTTCGGTACCGTTCAGGAAACAGCGGGTGATGTTAAAACAGTGTTTTATGTGATCAATAACACCGGTGCACCAATCATGATCACCAATGTGAAAACGACTTGCGGTTGCACCGTTCCCGCGTGGACAAAAACTCCAATCGAACCGGGCAAAAAAGGTGAAATCGCCGTAACATACAGCACAAAAGACCGTCCGGGTCCGTTCGACAAAGAAATCACCATCCTCACCAGTGGTGAACCAAACACACTAAAAGTACACATCAAAGGCACCGTCCAATAATAATGATTAATGGTTAATTGTTAATGGTTAATTGTTAATTGTCATGAGATTTCGTAATTGACCATTAACAATTAACAATTAACAATTATTATTTTATTATTTTATTATGAAAGAAAAAATACAAAAAGTATTTAAAGAAAAATTTGGAGACGGCGGCATGACCTACACGTCCCCCGGTCGTATCAATTTGATTGGCGAACACACCGATTACAATGGCGGATTTGTGCTCCCGGGCGCGATTGACAAAGCCATGTATGCCGTTGTCAAGCCCAATGGCACCGATAAGGTGCGTGCATTCGCAGCCGATTTGAACGAATCGTCTGAATTTGGTTTGGAAGAAAAAGATAAACCCCAAGAAGGCTTTGCTAAATACATTTTCGGTGTAGCGCGCGAAATGATTAAGCGCGGTAAATCCATCCCCGGATTTGACATCGTCATCTCAGGCGATGTACCCCTGGGCGCAGGCATGTCGTCATCGGCAGCACTGGAAAGCGCAGTAGGCTATGCCTTAAACGATCAATACAAGTTAGGCTTCACTCGCCCGGAATTGGCGACCATCGGACAATCTACCGAGCACAACTATGTGGGCGTGAAATGTGGCATCATGGACCAGTTCGCTTCCTGCATGGGAAAAGAAGGCTCGCTGATTCGTTTGGATTGCCGTTCATTGGAACATCAATACGTGCCGTTCGATCCGAAAGGCTATCAATTAGTGCTTCTGAACACTTGTGTGACGCATGAATTGGCATCGTCGGCTTACAACAAACGTCGCGAATCGTGCGAACGCGTGGTGGAAGCGATTGCAAAAAAACACCCCGAAGTCAAATTGTTGCGTGATGCAAACTTGGATCAGTTGAAAGAGGTGAAAGACCAAGTGAGCGCAGAAGATTACATGCGTGCAGAATTTGTGATTGAAGAAATCCAACGCTTGCTCGACACGTGCGCCGCCCTCGAAAAAGGCGATTACGCGACGGTCGGCAAAAAAATGTATGCGACCCACGAAGGTTTGAGCAAAAAATACGAAGTCAGTTGTCCGGAATTGGACTTCTTGAACGACCAGGCGAAAGTAGCCGGCGTCACCGGCTCACGCGTGATGGGCGGTGGTTTCGGCGGGTGCACCATCAACTTAGTCAAAGACGACTTGAAAGATAAATTCGTAAAAGAAGCGTCTGCAGCCTACGAAAAGAAATTTGGCATCAAGCCGAAAGTCTACGACGTAGTCATCAAAGACGGTGCCCGGAAATTGTAATTTTTTTATATAATATAAATATGTGTGTAGGGGCCGAAAATTTTCTGCCCCTATATTGGTTATTTGCGCCGCTGATGTAAGTTGTATAATAACTCTTTTCCTTTCAACCCCATCTTTGTAAAAGCAACTAATTTCTTGCCTAAGTCTTTAAGCGATGCACCAATATGATACACCTCGTCATCAATAATCAGAAAGCGATCGTGTACATTTGTAACTATTTCGATGGCAATTGGAGAATATTGCTCTTGATGTTTTGTTAAATCGAGTTTGAATTGTGGTGATATTTTTGGAGTATAGATGGTCGCTTTTACGCCTTTTACACGTTTGGAAAGCAATAATAGTACGTTCTCGTCGATATAATTATCTATTAAAATAATCGTATTTGTTGCAGATTTTATCAAATTGGATGCAAAGGTGTAGGCATCAAACACTTGCCCGTCGTAGAAAATTCCTTCCATTGGAGGCAAAGATTTATTGACAAACAAATCAATTTTGTTTTCGGTTTTGGTCACTCGCTGCTCAATCTGTTCAAAGCGTTGATTCACGGCGTAACCTTTTAGAATATAATCCTTTAGAACACTAGTTGCCCAGATACGAAATTGTGTTGCATGGATGGAATTTACCCGATAACCAACAGAAAGTATTGCATCTAAATTGTAATATTTTGTCTGATATGCTTGTTTGCCATCATTACCCATATATTCCAAAATGGAATATGTGCTGTTTTCATCTAATTCTCCCGAATCATAAATGTTTTTTAGATGTTTAGAAATAGCCGGTTGTTTAACACCGAACAACTCTGCTATTTTCGTTTGTGTTAGCCATACTGTCTCGTTCCCTACTCTCACGGCTAGCCTAATAGAACTATTGGTCTGATAGAATACAATTTCATCTTTCTTGTTCATAATCAGTTGTTTAATTTGCGTTTTAATTAAAAATATTTTGCAAATATTTTGCAAAGTAATAAATAAAATCTCAAATAAACAAGTGAAATTCGTAAAAATTGTCACGCAAATAGAGTAAGGTTTTATTTTTTTGCATTGACTAATGGAATTTAAGATAAAAAAGAAATTTTTCTCGAAAAAAATAAGCAAAAAATGAAAAAAAAGTTGTAAATTTGCACCCGAAAATGGGCAAAGAATTTTAGGATTGAAAAATTTGATTGTTTTATGAATATATTGAGTTTATTTGTAGCAGTACCGGTGCTGATGATTTTGTCTTTGTTTTTGTGCAAAGGCATGAAATCGGTGCGGGGGGTCATGATCACCGGAGCGTCTGTGTTGGTGGTGCTGACCGGCATTTTGGCAACACTTTTTCTGCAAGAACGCGCAGCCGGCAATACGGCGACAATGTTGTTCACATCCTCTACAACGTGGTATGAACCGCTAAATATCGCTTACGCTGTGGGTGTCGATGGCATTTCGGTGCTGATGATTGCGCTGTCGTCGATTATCGTGTTCACGGGCGTGTTTTCGTCGTGGAACATGAAGATGGCGAAGGAATATTTTATGTGGTATTGCCTCCTGGCGGTGGGCGTGTTTGGGTTCTTTATCTCGATTGATTTGTTCACGATGTTCATGTTTTACGAGGTTGCGCTGATTCCGATGTACCTGCTCATCGGGCACTGGGGCACGGGCAACAAAGAATATTCGGCGATGAAGCTGACGCTGATGTTAATGGGTGGTTCGGCGTTTTTGATGGTTGGCATCATCGGCATTTATTACGCTGCCGGTCACTCAACGATGAATTTGCTGGAACTCGCACAACTCAACATCCCGATTGAATACCAACGCTGGTTGTTTCCGGCTACATTCTTGGGTTTTGGGGTTTTGGGCGCGATGTTTCCCTTTCATACTTGGTCGCCCGACGGTCACGCGTGTGCGCCAACGGCGGTTTCCATGCTCCACGCAGGGGTTTTGATGAAACTGGGAGGCTACGGCTGTTTCCGTGTAGCGATGTATTTGATGCCCGAAGCAGTGAACGAATTGGGTTGGATTTTCTTGATTTTGACCGGTTTCAGTGTGGTCTATGGCGGTTTGAGTGCTGTGGTGCAGACTGACTTGAAATACATTAACGCTTATTCGTCGGTGTCGCACTGCGGATTGGTGTTATTTGCGCTCTTGATGTTTAATCAAACGGCGATGACCGGTGCGGTGATGCAGATGTTGTCGCACGGGTTGATGACGGCACTTTTCTTTGCGATTATCGGATTAATCTATGGACGCACGCACACGCGTGACATTCGGGAGTTGGGCGGACTGATGCAAATCATGCCGTTTGCCTCTGTGGCGTACGTGATTGCGGGTTTTGCCTCGTTGGGATTGCCCGGATTAAGCGGTTTTGTGGCTGAAATGACGATTTTCGTGGGAGCGTTTCAACACGCAGATTTATTCCACCGCGCTTTGACGATTTTTGCGTGCTGCACGATTGTTATCACGGCGGTTTATATCCTGCGCACAGTCGGAAAAATCCTCTACGGACCGGTTCACAACCCCGAACACAGCAAATTAACAGATGCAGCCTGGTTTGAAAAAGTATCGCTGGTAGGCTTAATCGTAGCAATCGCCTTCATAGGTTGCTATCCGTCAGGCGTATCAGACATCATCAACAATAGTGTGTCGCCGATAATAGAGAAATTAAACATATAATGTTAATGGTTGTTTGACCCCTACGGGGTCAGATGTTTATAGAATAACATTTTTTGCTATAAACATGCGACCCCATAGGGGTCGAACATAATTTTTAATTTTTAATTTTTAATTGAAAATGGATTTTAGTAATTTTTTATATTTAGGACAAGAAGCAGGATTGGTAATCCTGTTTGTATTCTTGTTTTTGTACGATACGTTCGCCTCCGAAAACGGTAAAACACAATTTCAGGCGATTGCTGTGACGTTGTTTGCTGCTCTCACGGCATTCGGATTGGCTGAATCGTATTGTCCGTTCTTTCAAGGCGGTTCGGAAACGGCGTTTGGCGGCATGTTTGTCCGCTCCGATCTGACCGTATTCATGAAAAATATACTGAATGTGACCACGCTGATGGTGTTTTTGCAAGCCAATGGCTGGCTGAAATCCAAAGAAACGGCGGTGCGTCAGGGCGAATTTTACACCATCACGCTCATCACACTGTTGGGCATGTATTTGATGATTTCCGCGAACAATTTCATGCTATTATATATAGGTATGGAAACGGCATCCTTGCCGCTTGCATGCTTGTGTGCTTACAATAAATCAAACGGGAAATCAGCTGAAGCAGGTGTGAAATACGTGTTTATCTCCGCGTTGAGTTCGGGAATCATGCTCTTTGGTTTGTCGTTTTTGTACGGCGCGCTGGGCAGTTTCTACTACGCCGACATGGCTGCAAATATAGTGAGTACAGGCTTTAACGAACTGATTATCGCAGGCTTTGTATTTTTCTTTGCCGGATTGGGCTTCAAACTATCATTAGTTCCGTTCCACTTGTGGACGGCGGATGTTTACGAAGGTGCACCCACGAGCGTCACAGCCTATTTGTCCGTCGCGTCAAAAGGAGCTGCGGCTTTCGCGTTGATTTTCGCGTTGTATGAAGTCTTTGCACCGTTGCAAGAAGTTTGGATTAACATTATTTGGTGGCTCACCGTCATCACGATTACGCTCGGTAACCTGTTTGCCATCCGACAGAAAGACATCAAACGCTTTTTTGCGTTTTCGTCTATTTCGCAAGCGGGCTATATCATGCTGGGAATCATTGCAGGAACGACCCAAGGGATGATTGCCATGATTTTCTTTGTGCTGGTCTACCTGTTTTCTAACATGGCAGCGTTTGGCGTGATTTCGGCAGTGGAAAATAAGAATGGCGGCGACACGCGCATCACGGCGTTCAACGGATTGTATAAAACCAATCCGCGATTGGCGTTGGTGATGATGCTCGCGGTGTTTTCACTGGGTGGTATTCCCACGTTAGCAGGCTTTTTCAGTAAATTCTTCATCTTTATGGCAGCAGCCCAGCAGGGACAGTATATTTTGGTGTTTATCGCCCTCTTAAATACGGTGGTTTCACTCTTTTACTACCTGCTCATCATCAAGGCAATGTTTATTCACGAGCCGGAAAGCGATGCGGTGGGTGCGTTCAAAAATAACAGCTACAACAATGCCAGTCTGCTCTTTTGCGTGGCAGGTTTGTTAGTGATTGGATTTATTAGTTGCATTTATAGCTACATCGGAACGATTTCGTTTGGCATAGCATAAAAATATGAAAACAGAAGAACAGTTTGAACACGTGATTGGCATCTGCCGTAGTTTGTTTGAGAAAAAACTCAAAGATTATGGTGCATCGTGGCGCATTATGCGTCCGCAATCAATTACGGATCAGCTGTTTATAAAAGCAAAACGCATCCGTAGTCTGGAAACGAAAGGCGTGAATAAGGTAGACGAAGGCATCGAGCCGGAGTTTATTGCGATTGTCAATTATGGTGTGATTGGGTTGATTCAGCTGGAGTTAGGATTTGCAGATAAGGTGGATATTTCTCAAGCAAAGGCAATTGAACTGTACGACAAACACATCACCGCCACCAAAGAGTTGATGTATGCTAAAAATCACGACTACGATGAGGCGTGGCGAGGGATGCGGGTGAGTTCGTACACTGATTTTATCCTCACAAAAATCAATCGCACGAAAGAGATTGAGGCAAATGAAGGACAAACGCTGACATCGGAAGGCATTGACGCCAACTATATGGATATGATTAATTATGCGTTGTTTGCTTTGATTAAGAAGTTAGAGAAGTTAAAGGAGTTAGATAAGAGAGAAGTTAAATAGAAGAGTTAAGGATGTTGGAGAAATTAAAGGAGTTGGAGGATTGAAGATGATGAAAGTTAAAAGAATTGTTGTTGAATGTTGTCGAGTGCTTTTGGGACTCGTATTCGTATTTTCAGGTTTTGTGAAAGCGGTTGACCCGTTGGGTACAGCTTATAAAATTCACGATTATTTGGAGGCTTGGGGACTTTCGAGTTTCTATTTTTTGGATTTGCCGGTTTCTATCGTGCAATCCGTTGTGGAATTTACGTTGGGCGTACTTCTGTTGTTGGGCGTTTACCGCAAGTATGCCAGTCTGCTGCTTTTGCTGATTATGTGCTTTATGACTCCTCTGACGTTGTATGTGGCACTTTACAATCCGGTTTCGGACTGTGGTTGTTTCGGCGATGCCCTGCTGTTAACGAATTGGCAAACATTTTATAAAAATATCGTCCTGTTGATTGCTGCAATCATTGTTGTTTGGAGCAACTGTCATTGCGGACGTGCCCCGCAATCTCCCCCTAAGAAAGGCGTATCTGTCAGGGCGTTGTGGACAGCGATTATTACTGTGCTGTTAATCACCGGATTAACACTGTATTGCCTTGTGTATCTGCCGATTATAGATTTTCGCCCGTATAAAATCGGCAACAACATTAAGGAATTGAGTATCATTCCCGAAGGTGCGCCGAGCGATGAATACGAAACAACGCTGATTTACGCGAAAGACGGTGTAGCACAGAAATTTACAATGGAAAATTACCCGAAAGAGGGGAGTGGCTGGGAGTTTGTGGACTCTGAAATCAAATTGGTGAAAAAAGGCTACGAACCGCCGATTCATAATTTCACGATTACGACCGGAGAATTACCAATTATTGATCCTCGTACGCCGGATAGCACATATCAGGTACAGGCAGGCATAGATGTCACCGAGCAGATACTGGATTATCCGGGCTATACCTTTTTAGTGATTGCACACAAATTGGAAAATGCAGCTAAGTCCGGTGCCCCTCGATTAAATGAAATAGCTAATTACGCGATTCAGAACGGTCATCATTTTCTCGGCTTAACGGCTTCTTTGCCGAAACAAATTGCTGATTGGTCGACACAAACAAAGACACTTTATCCGTTTTGCACCACAGACGACATCACATTAAAAACGATTGTTCGTTCCAATCCGGGCTTAGTGTTGATGCACAACGCCACAATCATCGGCAAATGGTCGCACAACAATCTGCCGGGCGAAAAAGAATTAAACAAACTAACAAAAAACATATAAAAGAAAATGAGAAAAAACATTGTAGCAGGTAACTGGAAAATGAATAAAAACCTGCAAGAAGGTCTTGACTTGGTAAAAGATTTGCAAACTGCGCTTTTTAGCAAAAAAGTGAAATGCGACGTGGTGGTCTGTACACCATTTATTCACTTGGGAGCTGTCAACGGAATGATTGATAAAACCAAAGTGAAATTAGGTGCGCAAAACTGCGCCGATAAAGTTTCAGGAGCCTACACGGGTGAAATTTCTGCCGAAATGGTAGCATCTACGGGTGCAAAATATGTAATTTTGGGTCACTCCGAACGCCGCGCTTACTACGGCGAAACGAATGATATGTTGAAAGAAAAAGTGCAATTGGCGTTGGCAAACAATCTGACCCCGATTTTCTGTATCGGCGAAGTATTGGGCGAACGCGAAGCCGGTCAACAAAACACCGTCGTGAAAAAACAAATCGAAGAAGGCTTATTCGCCCTCTCAGCTGAAGATTTTGGCAAGATCGTGTTGGCTTACGAACCCGTTTGGGCAATCGGTACCGGCAAAACGGCAACGTCTGATCAAGCACAAGAAATGCACGCATTCATCCGCCAAACAGTGGCAGCAAAATACGGTCAAGCAGTAGCTGATGCAACCTCCATCCTCTACGGTGGTAGCTGCAACGCCGCCAACGCCAAAGAATTATTTGCAAATCCCGACGTAGACGGCGGTCTGATCGGCGGTGCCTCCCTAAAAGTAGACACCTTCATGCCAATCGTAGAAGCATTCTAATCAATGGTTAATTGTTAATTGTTAATGGTTAATTATCTCAATAATATGGTAACTAACCATTAACCATTAACCATTAACCATTAACAATTGATTGTATTATGGATAGAAAAATTTGTTTTTTGATTGCCTTTTCTTTGATGCTTTGCGCCTCAGTGCAGGCACAAACCATCATCGAAGATTTGGAAGGACAGACGTTAGCCACGGATGGCCGGATTCGCATTGATGCCGATCCGAGTGTCGATGCTTTGATTGGTCGCGCAAGCGATAACGCGGTCGCGCAAAGTAAAGCCAATGCAGCAGCAATAACTGCGGCTGTAGCAACAGCGGCGGAGACTACGATTGCTCCTCCTGCTGCTCATGCGACCACCCATCCGGCTCCTGCCAAGCCCACTTCCACTTCGTCCGGCAATACAACGGTTGTAGATGCCGCCGCCGGTGGCACTGTTTCCTCTTTACCGGAGGGAGATTACGTGATTGCCGCAGGCTATCGTGTGCAGATTTATTTCGGTAACGACCCGAAAAAAGCCCGTGCAGAAGCGCAGTACCGGCAATCGGCTGTTAAAAATAAATTTTCGACTATTGGAACCTATTTGACCTACAATTCACCCAATTTCAAAGTGACGGTGGGCGATTTTCCGACACGTGAGGAGGCGGAACTATTTAAACAGTTGCTAATCAAGTCGTTTGCATTTGGTCGCGAATCGTTTATCGTGCCCGCAAAAATAAAATATGTTGTTCCAAAAGTAGAATAAATGAGTGTCATTGCGGAACGACGAAGTCGTGCCTGTCCTGAACTTAATTCGGGAATCCGCAAACCCCTAAAATAAGAAACCGAATGGAGGAAAAAATAAAAGAATTGGCGTTTCATTATTCGGAAATATTGAAATTGCTGGGCGAAGACCCAACGCGCGAAGGACTGCAGAAAACACCCGAACGCGTAGCGAAATCCATGCTGTTTTTGACCAAAGGTTATGAGCAAAAACCGTCTGAAATTTTATCCTCAGCCATTTTTATGGAGGATTACAAGCAGATGGTTATTGTGAAGGACATTGACTTTTATTCGATGTGTGAGCATCACCTGTTGCCCTTTTTCGGCAAAGTGCACGTGGCATACATCCCCAATCACGCCATCACCGGACTGAGCAAAATCCCCCGCATCGTCGAGGTTTTTGCCCGTCGCTTACAAGTACAAGAACGGATGACGACCCAAATTAAAAACTGTATCCAACAGACACTCAACCCCTTAGGCGTAATGGTCGTCATCGAAGCGCAACACCTGTGCATGCAGATGCGTGGCGTCGAAAAACAAAATTCCATCACCACCACGTCCGATTTTACCGGCATTTTTGAAGCTGCTAAGACGCGAGAAGAATTTATCAAATTGATTAGACCCTAAAATTAACCATTAACCATTAATTTCAAATTCCCAAGCCATCCATAAACGAAGATACGGCTTTTTTCTGAACGATATGTGAATGAGGAGGCACGCTGTAGACCTGCCAGACGTTGCCGCCAATAACGGAATCATGTCCAATAGTGATGCGTCCTAAAATGGTGGAATTGGAATAAATAATTACATGGTCTTCAATGACCGGATGGCGCGGCACGTTCATCGCTAAGCCGTTGCTATCAAAAATAAAACCTTTGGCACCGAGCGTCACACCTTGATACAGCCGGACGTGATTGCCGATCACGCACGTTTCGCCAATCACAACACCTGTGCCGTGGTCGATGCTGAAATAGTCGCCGATTTTTGCGCCCGGATGAATGTCGATACCCGTGGCAGAGTGCGCCAGTTCGGTCATGATACGTGGCAATAGCGGGATGTCCATCAGCAGCAGTTCGTGCGCCATGCGGTAATGCACCATCGCCAAAATGGCAGGATAGCAAAATATGACCTCGCTGCAATCAGTTGCCGCCGGGTCGCTATCGAGCACCGCTTTCACATCGGTCGCCAGCAATCGCTTTATTTCCGGCAGTTTGTTCATGAACGCAAGCGTCAAATCTATTGCTGTTTGCTTGCCTGTTGATTCGTCGCCATTATATAAACAGCTGTATATCTGCGTGTTAAGAAGCGTATAAAGGCGCTCCAAAGATTTTTCTACACCGCCGTTTTTGGCGTCGCTGAAAAAAAGCGGAAAGAAAATAACAATGGCCTCGTTCACCAACTCCTTGATGCAGTCAATGTTAGGCAACGCATGGCTCGGACGCGGAATAAACTCGCATGCCGGCGCATTATTCTGCTCCAGTTCGGAGGCAATATGTTTCAAAGAATCTGTTGGAATAATCATAGTTTATTTTTGTGCTTCGGCACCGCCGATAATATCCAGCAACTCGCTGGTGATTGCTTGTTGACGCTGTTTGTTGAATTGAATCGTGAGTTCGTCCAAAATATCTTCCGCATTGTCGGTTGCCACTTGCATCGCCACCAACCGTGCCGCCTGTTCGGCAGCAGCAGAATCGGCAATGACGGCATAAATTTTACTCTGCAACGATTGAGGAATCAATGCCTGCAAAATAGTGTTCTTGTCCGGCTCAACAATGTAATCCGTCTGAATAGAATGTTGTACATCGCCGGTAACCGGTAACCGTTCACTGCTCACTGGCAAAAATTGCTCCACCGTCGGCACTTGCACCGCCGAACTTTTGAAACGGTTGTATACCAAGTCTACCTTATCAATTTTGTGCTGACGAAAATCCGCCATCAAAGCCTGTGCAATCTGTTTGGCACCGGCAAAAGTAGGCTCGTCCATCAACGGGATATAGCTGCCTTTGAAGTCGAACGGTCGATTCAGTTTGCGACTATCGCCCTCGATTTTTTTGCCGATGGCATAAATTTCGATCGCTTCGTCGGGCAACTGTTGATAGTGTGCCAATGTTTCTTTAAACAGTTTGAACACATTGGCATTAAAAGCGCCACACAAACTGGAATTGGACGACAAAACGACGATTGCCACGCGTTTCACGTCGCGCACCTCCGCCAAATCGGTTTGAAATTCTGTCGAAGAAGCCAAAAAAGACTTCAAAATTTCGTCCAACTTCTGCTGGTAGGGCAGAAAACTCTCAATCCGCTTTTGGGCTTTGCGCAACTTTGCCGAAGCCACCATTTTCATGGCAGAAGTAATCTTCTTCGTCGATTTGACGGATCCGATCCGGCTCTTTATTTCTTTTAATGAAGGCATCTTCTAATTAAAAATTAAAAATTAAAAATTACGAACGTTGTACAACGTTAGTCAATTATGGACTGCAAATGTACGACTTTTCAATTGAAAAACAAAATTTTGCACATTTTGGTGCCGGTTAAAAGAATGACACAAGGCAATAACAGGCAACGCAAAACAATTCCCATCCACCTCATTACCCAATTAAAAATGAAACGAAACGAAAAAATCGGGTCACGAGGTTTTTGGGAATTTATTAAGGTTTTCGCAAACGAGTTTAGAAAAAACGAACATGATGATCTTATCTGCATAGCAGAAGCAAGTTATTTTTCCAAACGCCGAAGGAGTCGCTTAACCGCAAATCAAATGTTTCGCACGCATCTTACACGATTGAGGTTTATTAGTTCGGCAGCGTTGTTAATGTCAAACGACGCACCATCATATGAATATCCATACCATATTGGAATCACCCCCACCGTTGATGTACTCCCCGATGGACCGGATGTACCACCGTTTGATGTATAACTGTGTTTATGAGTGGGTAGTGCCCCAGATGCCACACCATAATTACCGAGCCAGTATGTCGCACCTTCTAACGCAACCCATGCACCATCTGTTACGGGCATATTATTCCCGGATTGTATTTCACCACGCACGCTATTAATTTCGGAATACGAAGGCAACCGCCACCATCGGGGGCACGCAACAATGCCGTTCGCGAACGTAGCACCGCTACTCGAATCAGTTGGATAGAAGCAGATGTTACCTACTTGCCAGCTCCCTTCAACGTAATCACTACAGGACCTCGTGCCACCGCCGCCACCACCTCCGGTGCCGCTATTGCTTATCCAGTCAGTTTCACCATAGGTGTAAACCTTACGATCGTCAGTGTTAAAAACCATCATTCCGGGCTGCAACAAATCCGGATTGTCGCTCATTTGTTCAGCCGTCACTTTAGGGAGGAGCAATCCGCCTGCGCCCTGGCTTAAGTCCAGAAGTGCTCCGGGCGTAATCGAGTCATTCACACTACCAACTGCAATCTGGGCAGTTGCCTGCAACCAATTACCGGCTACCACAAGAGCAGTAATCAGCAATACTAACATTTTTCTTTTCATTTGTACATAAGTTTTTTTCGCCTCCCTGTCCCCTCCGTTCGGCAAATTTAAACATAAAAAAAGCGCAGGAACTGTTAAATTTATCTACGTAGAGGTATCGGAAACCCGTGTAACAGATAAAGCAACAGACCCACGCTCTATTGTATATAACAATTTATACACAAATAGAACGCAAGCATTTATTGTCCTATCACTTTGTTACACCTGAAAATTTCCGATTTTCTACGTAAAGTAATATTTAAACGCTTTCGTTTAATCAAAAAGTCCTTCTATACGTCTGACGACACTTCGTTTGCATAGAATTGGCACAAAGGTAAACATTATTTTTTAGATTAAACAACTATTTTTTAGAAAATTTCAAAATAAATTCAAAATAGTTTGGTAATTCCAAAATAAACCGTACCTTTGCAATGTAAATATAGAAAAATAAGAAAATTATGAACCAGGTAGCAGGAATCACAATAGAACGTAATACTCGGGGACGTGCAAGATATGCTCGTATTGATTTGAATAAATATGGTGAACGTCTTATGCCTTTTTTAAGAGAAGTCGGTGTGACTGTAGATAAATCGCCTAATGATGAAAAAGATGCTTTTATATATACCTCAAAAGTGAATGCATCTAAAATATTTTCAAAATATTTGTAATGAAATATACTCAAGGAGACATTGTTGAAATAAATTTCATGTTCCCTAATGGAACATTTAAACCGCATCCTGCAATTATCGTATCTAATAACGAATTACAAACATCGGAAGAATTTGTTTATCTTGCCTTGATTTCTTCGAAGGATTATCATCCCCAGTATTGTTTCGAATTAAATAACGAAATGCTCACTTTCCAAATGGAGAAAAAGAGTTTTGTAAAATGTCATCTGATTGTGGCAAATATGGAAAGAGATGTATTTCGAAAATTTGGGAAAATGAAAGACCCCTATTTCTCACAAATGGTTGATAAGATTATTGCATCTATATTTTAATTTGAATAATTGAGCAAAGTGCTCAATTTGAAACAACAAACCGCCCACAGATTGCTGCGGGCGGTTTGAATTAGGATTTATTGAAAAGAGTTTAGTCTCTTTTCGTGTTGTTTGCTATGGATGTTAATGCCCGGATTTGTTCCGCAAAGAATCTGGAAATAACGATGATCAAAAAGCCAAAAATAGGCATGGTGATGATGGCCATTAGTCCGCCATTCAAGAATGGGATTCCAAGTCCGCCTAACAAATAGGCTTCGTCTCCAAGGAAAATGGTGATCAATAGTGCTACGCTGAAACCGACAACTCCAACCCACGTGCCAATCCACTCGCCGGCTGTTTGGATAAAATGAGAAAAAACAGGCGTCGCTACAAACTCGCTCCGTTCCCGTGATGATTCCAACACTTTGTCTTTCCTGTCCCACCAAATCTGAAAACTAATCCAGCTCACAAAGGCTATAACCACCCAAATAAGTAAAAACGCAATTATAAATTTGGCAGGGGAATCGAAAATTCCGGTGTCGATAGCCTTATACAACACATAGAACGGCAATAACAAATTAAGCACCGCAATCACTTCGTAAAGCCAACTAAACGGTTTACGATAAAGACTCCCATTGTCTATAAAAGACAAATAAGGCGTAATGAACGTGAAAAATTTACTTTTCATACCAATAATTTTTAATGAATATTTCCCGAAACCATCCTCTTTAACTTCCGGGGTTGCGACAAAGATAAAAATTATTTTTTGATTTACAAAACATTTTTAACAAAAAATAAAATTTTAGGCATAGAATGGTCGTTATAATGTAAAAAAACACTATTTTTGTGCATTAAAACAAGAATCGAATGGAAATTGAACAACTGTATGAGATTTTTCAGCAGCATCCGGTGATTACGACCGATAGTCGCAAGTGTCCACTGGGAGCTATTTTCTTTGCGCTCAAAGGCGATAAATTTGATGGGAACGATTATGTGGCTGACGTGCTCAAAGCCGGAGCCGCTTATGTGGTGGCAGACCGGGAGGATATTGAGGCGCGATTTATCACGCCTGACAGTACAACCAATCATGTTATAAAGGTGGACAATGCATTGCAAACGTTGCAGCAATTAGCACACTATCACCGTTCACAAATGCCTGCAACCGTGATTGCCATTACCGGCACAAACGGCAAGACGACGACGAAGGAATTGATTGCCGCCGCGCTGAGTACCCACTATCAAACGCTTTACACGCAGGGCAATCTGAATAATCACATTGGAGTGCCGTTGACTTTGCTGCGCTTGACGCCGAAAGACCAATTCGCCGTGATTGAAATGGGCGCCAATCATCCGGGCGAGATTCAGGAATTGTGTGAACTGGCAGATCCCGATTGCGGACTGATTACGAATGTAGGCAAAGCGCATTTGGAAGGTTTTGGCTCGTTTGAAGGCGTGATTCGCACAAAAACGGAGCTATATAACTACTTGCGTGCTAAGAGTGCGCCGGTTTTCGCCAATCTGGATAACCTGATTTTGAAGGAATGGCACGAAAACAGTTCAACTATTTATTACGGCACTACGCCCGAGGCATACATCCACGGACGTATCACAGGGCTGAATCCGACGTTGCAAATCGAGTGGGAAAAAGCCCCTGTTAGGGGGTCGGGGGGAAGACCGGGGGGCTTCATCACGACGCAGTTGGTGGGTTCGTATAATTTTGAAAATGTGCTGGCAGCTATTTGTGTCGCCGCTCATTTTGACGTAGAAGATGCCGCGATTAACACCGCCTTAGCAGCCTATACGCCTACCAATAACCGGTCGCAGATTCTTAAAACAAAAGCGAATACCGTTATTGTAGACGCCTACAACGCCAATCCGAGCAGTATGCAGGCGGCTTTGGACAATTTTGAACAGACGGAGGGTTCTCCAAAAATGGTGATTTTGGGCGAAATGAAGGAACTGGGGGCGTACAGTCGCGATGAACATCAAAAAATTGTTGACAGGCTGCGGGATTCGAACCTGACGGTGTGGCTGGTAGGCAAACACTTTAGCCTCCCCCCAACCCCCATAACAAGCGGGAGAGCAACTCTCAACCCTGATTGGAAACTTTTTGAGAACACCGGTAATTTATTGACTTATCTAAAAGAAAAACCGGTCAGTGGCTGTACTGTCTTAGTGAAAGGTTCGCGCGCCAATGGGTTGGAAGCGGCTATCCCCTATTTGTAAGTTTTTCTAATTGATTTGCAATTTTCTCTCAAAAGATTTGCAAAATAGCAAAAAAAGCATTAGCTTTGCTACCGATTTTATTTAAAATTAATACACACAACTCATGAATCACACATACGTTATTGGCGTAGATATGGGGGGAACCCATACCGCATTCGGCGCAGTAGACGCCAGAGGTCGCATTGCTTGTCGCGGACAAATTTTGACAGGCGATTATGACACCGGCGAAGACTATATCAACGCGCTGGGCGACGCTATCAATCAACTGATTAAAGACAACGAGCTGACAGATAAAGTGCGAGGCATCGGCATGGGTGCTCCTAACGGCAATATGAACGATGGCACGATTGCCAAAGCGGCTAACATCCCCTGGGCAAAAACAGTGGTGGTGCCGGTGACGAAAATGCTGACCAAACGCACGGGATTGCCTTGCAAACTCACCAATGACGCGAATGCAGCCGCCGTCGGCGAAATGACTTACGGTGCCGCCAAAGGCATGAAAGATTTCATTGTGATCACGTTGGGCACCGGACTTGGCAGCGGCATTGTTGCTAACGGTCAACTCATTGTGGGGCACGATGGCTTTGCAGGTGAATTGGGGCATGCGATTATGATTCGTCGCAATGGACGTTTGTGCGGTTGTGGGCGAACGGGCTGTTTGGAAACATACGCTTCGGCAACAGGCGTAGCACGTACGGCGCGTGAAATGCTGGAAGAAAATCCACACAAACAATCGCTTTTGCGCGCCATCGTGTATCGTCCGTTGACGTCTAAAGACGTTTATGAAGCTGCTAAGCAAGGTGACGAATTGGCAATCGAGATTTTCAATTTCACCGGTGAAATTTTGGGCGAGGCGTTTGCCGATTTCATCACGTTCTCAAGTCCCCAGGCGATTATCCTGTTTGGCGGGTTGGCACATTCGGGCGATTTTCTGCTGAAACCGCTTCTGCAGTCGCTCGACAAACATATTTTGAGTGTCTACAAAGATAAAACACAAATCTTGATTTCGCAACTCAACGATGCCGAAGCCCCGATATTGGGTGCGAGTGCCTTGGCTTGGGAATAACACAGAGGTCTGCGTTTGAACTTTGAGACCCGTTTAGGTGTTATAACAAATAAAGACGTAGATTACATGATTCGTAAACTTACATTTTTAACGATTGGCGCCCTGACGTTTTTTTTCGGGATGCCTTTGTCTGCAAGTCCAAAATTTGTAGACAAGCCGGTTGTATCCACTGCAGAGGTGGATTGGAAAGATGCCTCATTCATCAACCTGCGCGCAGAAGGCGCATTTTTAATCAGTGCCAAGAGAGAAAACGGTCGCACTACTTTTATCCAAATCATCAGTGAAGCCGGCGGACATTGTCGTCTGCAAACAGAATCCGAATTACTTGAAATTGACACTAACCCCGGTCAAATAACACTACTCGGAATCTAAATATAAACAAATATACATGAAGGAAAATTACACAACAACAGAAGAAAAAGAGAGTCCCCAATTACAAAAAAAACAAATTTCCAAGTGGCACGACAGGCCAATGGAAGTGGTGCTAAACAATGAACGGTATGTGCTGAGTCCGACCATTGACACCCATGCTCCAATTCCACAATACACATTCACAGACTTTGTAAGTGATGAATTGGAAGATAATATGTTTTTGGCACCTTCCACACGGGTGATTGAAGAGACCACACTGAAAGGGTTGAAGGAATTTCAAGGGGCGATTCCGTTTGAAAATCTCAATCACGACTTTTTGGTCGGCTTTGAGCGATTTTTGTTTCAAAAAGGCTTATTGCCAAGCACGGTGCACAAATATTTTCGACATCTCAGCAAATACATCAATTTAGCTATCGACAAAGGCTATATTAGCCTCGTCGAAAATCCATTTCGCAAATTTAAGTTACCAAGTTATGTTTCTAAATGTGAGTATCTTACGCCGGAAGAATTGACCGCTTTTGAAAACATTCGGTTGAATCCCCAGCAATATCGCTTGCAGGTTTCTTTGGATATGTTTTTGTTTGCATGCTACACCGGATTGCGTTTCAGCGATATAAGAGCCTTGACCAAGGATAAATTGCGCGTGATGAACGGGTATCTTTGGCTTGATCTCATTATGATTAAAACATCGGAACAGATTCGTATTCCCGTATCTTTTTTATTTGGGAAAAAGCCTGTTCGTATTCTAAGATGCTATACCTCTGCCGACAGCAATTTGATTTTTGAAGGGCTATCTAACACGCTCGTGAATCGCAGCTTAAAAGAATTAGCTATCATTGCGGGCGTCAAAAAAAAACGACTCTCTTTTCATGCTTCGCGACACACGTTTGCCACCTCGTTATTGGGGAGAGGCGTTAGTATCACTACCGTCCAAAAATTATTGGGACATAAAGACCTGAAAACGACCCAAATTTATACCAAGGTAATTGATACGACTATCATCAAAGAATTGAGAGAGGCGGAATTGCAATAAAGAACGCGTGCATCAGAAAAATGATTATATTTGCAACATGAAACAGATTAACATTACGGCACAGATACGGGTTTGCGACTACACCGAACTGAGTTCGCAAGATAAAATTCTCGTGGATACTGCCAAAGAAGCGACACAGGCGGCTTATGCACCTTATTCTCATTTTCAGGTGGGAGCTGCGGTACAATTGACGGATGGCATCGTTGTGACAGGCAATAATCAGGAAAACGTTGCCTATCCTTCCGGTTTGTGTGCCGAGCGAACGGCTCTGTTTTATGCCAATGCGCACTATCCGGACAGGGCTGTGGACACGATTGCGATTGCCGCCTACGCGCATGGGGATTATGTCGACGCCCCAATCACGCCTTGTGGCGGATGTCGACAGGTGATTTTAGAGGCACAAAATCGCTATCAACATCCTGTTCGACTAATTTTGTACGGGAAAAAAGAAGTGTATATTATTCCAAAGATTACGGATTTGTTGCCGCTCTCTTTTTCGGAATTTGGGTAAAAAATCTTTTTTTTCTAAAAATATTGTTGTATCTTTGCCCCGTCATTGCGGGCACGCCCGCAATCTCATAAATGAAAAATTAAATAAATAAAAAATATAATTATGTTATTAGGAACTATTTTATTACAAGCAGCTGCAGGTGCAGGATTGGCTAAGGCAGGTGCCGCTTTGGGCGCAGGTTTGGCGGTTATAGGTGCAGGTTTGGGAATTGGAAAGATTGGTGCTGCCGCGATGGACGGCATTGCACGCCAACCGGAAGCCGGCAATGACATTCGTATGGGCATGATCATTATCGCAGCGTTGGTGGAAGTGTCTGCCCTTTTCGCGATTGCAGTTTGTGGATTTATCCTATAATTAGTTAGTAGTTATTAGAGTGTAGAGTGTAGTTAAAATTATTCTACACTCTAAACTCTACTAACTACACTCTAAACTCTAATAAACATGGCTTTATTAACGCCGGAATTTGGCTTACTTTTTTGGATGGTGCTGTCCTTCGGGATCGTCTTTTTCGTCCTGGCAAAATTTGGCTGGCCTATCATTGTGAATATGGTGGACGAGCGGAAAGCGTATATCGACAAATCGCTGGACGAGGCTCGACAAGCTCACGAGCGTCTCATTGGGATTCAAGACGAGCAAGCGCGCCTCTTGCACGAGACGCGTGAGGAGCAGCAACGCCTGTTGAAAGATGCCAACGAGACAAAGACGAAAATTATCAGCGACGCCAAAGAGCGTGCAGAAGTGGAAGCGAGTCGGATTCGTGAAGAAAACCAACTGCTTATCCAAAAGGAGAAAGAAGTGGCGATGCAGGATGTGCGCAGTCAAATTTCCATCCTCAGTTTGGATATTGCAGAGAAAGTCCTTCGGAAAAACCTCGACAACAAGCCTGCACAACAAGATTTGGTGAACAAACTAATTAAAGAAATTAGTTAGTAGTTATTAGAGTGTAGAGTGTAGTTAAAATTACTCTACACTCTAATAACTACTAACTACACTCTAAACTCTAATAACTACACTCTAAAAAAGATGGATCAAGGAGTTATTGCAGCGCGTTATGCGCGAGCGATTTATGAATACGCAGCCGGGAAAAACGACGAAACGGCTTTGTATGAGGGAATGCAGTTGTTGAACGGAAATTTCAACAACCAGCCTTTGTTGCGTCAAGTGTTGAGCGACCCGACCATCTCTCAAGAAGAGAAAATCAAAGTCATCACGACCGCAGGCGGTATCGGTCAGGACGCTGTTGCACAACAGGTTATCCATGTAGTGCTTGCAAACGATCGCGCTGCTTTTATGGAGTCCATCGCCCGAAATTATGTGGCAGAATACCGCCGCCAAAAAGGCATTCAGGTGGTGTATTTGATCACGGTGGATCCCGATTGCGATGGCATGAAACACGCTCTGTTAGAGGTGATTGCCAAAGAAACGCCCTGTAAAATTGAGTTTCACACGAAAACAGACCCCAATCTGATTGGCGGATTTGTGCTCGAAATAGAGGATAAACGATTGGATGCCAGCGTCAAAGAACAACTGAGACTGTTGGGCTCACAACTCTAAATTATAAACCCAGGGCGATGCCCTGGGCTAAGTTCTATAAGGCTTTCAGCCTACTTGGTTTTAGTGTCGTTTGACTTTATAATTGCAATTCACACGGCCATCCCTAATCCGGTTGAGTTTAGAACTAATCATTTGTTTGCGCATGCCTGAAGCATGATCGGTAAACACTCTACCTTCCAAATGATCATATTCGTGCTGGATGCAACGCGCCGGAAAACCTTCAAACACGTCTTCGTGGGGTTGTAAATTTTCGTCCAGATATTGGAGGCGCACCCAATTGGAGCGCGTAATTTTTTCATTGATGCCCGGAAGCGACAGGCAGCCTTCTTCCAAAACGACGGTATCGTCGCTTTCTTCGAGGATATGCGCATTGATAAACACCCGTTTAAAATTCTCACACTCCGGATGATCTTCTGCTAACGGCGTCAAGTCAATCACGACAATACGATCGCCCAAACCCACCTGAGGTGCAGCCAAACCCACACCGTCAGCGTTGTACATCGTTTCAAACATATTATCAATCAATGCACTCAAATGAGGATAATCAGGCGAAATATCGTTCGCAACCTTCCTCAAAATCGGATGACCATATAAATAAACCGGCAATATCATATAATAATAGTTAGTAGTTATTAGAGTTTAGAGTGTAGTTAAACCCACTAAATTCTAATAACTAATTTTTTAATAACTACACTCTAAACTCTACACTCTAATAACTACACTCTACACTCTAAATAAGTTTGTAATAAAATTGTGGCACTTAGTTCGTCGACTAATTCTTTATTTTGTCGCTGTTGTTTTTTCAATCCGCCTTGTAGCATCGCCTGGTGTGCCAACACGGATGTAAAGCGTTCGTCCACCAGTTTAATTTCCACGTTCGGGATTGCCTGATGCAATTTTTGTCGAAATTGCAGGACGCGCGGCATGTTTTCCGACGGCAGATAATTCATCTGTCGCGGTTCGCCTAACAGGAACAATTCGACCGGCTCTTTTTCCATATATTGCTTCAAAAACGAAATAATTTCATGACTGGGTAGCGTCGTAAGTCCTCCGGCAATCATCTTCAGCGGATCCGAGACCGCCAATCCCGTCCGTTTTTTTCCGTAATCAATTGCAATAATTCGTCCCATATTCGGCCACAAAGATACGAAAAAAATCTTGAACTGTGATTTTTAGTCGATCACTTCAAATTTGGCAAATTTCAGGAGGAGCTGTTTGCGACCGTTGTCGTCAAATTCTACGACGGCTTTGGCGTTGTCTGCCTCGTTGAGTAATTCGACGATGGTGCCTTTGCCGAAGCGGTCGTGTTGGATTTTGGCTCCTACTTTGAGATTGCCGATGCTTTGATGTGACGAGCCGGACGCAGTTGGGATGCGTTTTAGTTTTTTTTCGTCATTGCGGACTTGCTCCGCAATCCCCTTGTTAGGGAAGGCTGCTCTGTTATTATGGAATTGCGGGTGAGATTGCGGGTCGTAGCCCGCAACGCAATGACGGTCTGTCGGACGTTCAGACGAAAACGACCGCCGGTAACTGCTTCCCGGTAACTGATAACTGGTAACTGGTAACTGCTTCCTGGTAACTGGTTCCTGCAAATAGCCGGGATCGATGTCTTGGAGGAAGCGGCTGGGGCGGCAGCCGGTTGGCGTGCCGTGAAGGAAGCGATTTTTGGCATAACTTAGCGTCAGATTTTCTTCGGCGCGCGTCACTGCCACGTAAAACAGGCGGCGTTCTTCTTCCAAATCTTGTGGGTGTTCGTTGACACGTCCGCTTGGAAAGAGATTTTCTTCCATGCCTACCACAAATACATTTTTAAACTCCAAACCTTTGGCCGAATGGACGGTAGTCATGATGACACGATTCATGTCGGCTTCGGAATCCTTATCCTGGTCGGTGAGCAGCGATATTTCTGCTAAGAAATCTTGCAACTTGACGGCTTCGTTGCCGGCTTCCATGCGCTGGCTGACAAACGAATAGAGGCTATTGCTCAACTCGTTCATATTCTGCACTTTACTCAATCCTTCGGGCGTTTTGTCGGCATTCAAGTCGGCAATCAGTCCTGTGTTGCGGATGATTTCGGTGCTTAATTCGTAGGCGTCCATCGTTTCGTTGTCTTTCCGAAAGCCCTCAATCAACGCCTTGAAATCGGCTAATTTTTTGGTGGTGCCTTGATTGATGTCCACTTCGTAGCGAGCAGGATCGGACAATACTTCCCACGGAGTGATGTTTTGAGCATTGGCCGCAGCAGTAATTTTATTCACGGTAGTGTCGCCAATACCGCGCGTAGGGTAGTTGATGATGCGTTTGAGTGCCAGCTCGTCCTGCGGATTGGCGATCAGTCGCATGTAAGCGATGACGTCTTTGATTTCTTTGCGTTGGTAAAATGATAATCCGCCGTAGACGCGATAGGGGATGTTCAGTTTGCGCAACGATTCTTCAAAAATGCGGCTCTGAGCGTTTGTGCGATACAAAATAGCAAAATCCTTGTGGACGTAATTGTGTCGCATCTGCATCTGTTTAATCTGACTGGCAACGTTGTAGCCCTCCTCGTGGTCGTTAAACGCGCTGAGGACGGTGATTTTTTCGCCCACCGGTTTTTCGGAAAAAACCGTTTTGGCGATTTGCTCCTGATTTTTTTTAATCAACGAATTAGCGGCATTGACAATGTTTTGTGTCGAGCGATAATTTTGTTCCAATTTGAACAGTTTACATTCCGGATACGTCTGTTGAAATCCCAAAATATTGCCAATCGTAGCCCCACGAAACGAATAAATGCTTTGCGCATCATCGCCCACCACGCAAATGCGGTGATGGCTGGCTGCCAGTTGCAGAATAATTTCGTGCTGCACGGGGTTAGTGTCCTGATACTCGTCGACCAAAATGAATTGAAACTGATTTTGATAGCGTTCCAGAATTTCCGGATTCTGTTTGAAAAGCGTGTACGTCTGCAACAGTAAATCGTCAAAATCCATGGCGTTAGCCGTTCGGCAGCGATTCCAATACGTCTGATAAATTTCGCAGGTGTAGGGTCGTTTCACGAAATTGTCGTGTTCGATTAATTCGCCACTCCGGCAGTATTTTTCGGGCGTAATCAGGGCGTTTTTCGCTCTGGAAATCTGCGATTGAACGGTTGAGGCTTTATACACCTTGTCGTCCAACTCCTTTTCTTTGATAATCGCCTTGATAAGGTTTTGCGAATCTTGCGAGTCGTAAATAGTGAAATCCGGTTGAAAACCAATTGCTTCCGCATGGCGCCGGAGGATGCCCGAAAAGACGGAGTGGAACGTTCCCATCCAAATCCGGCGTGCCGTGTCGTCGCCAACAATTTGTCCGATACGCGATTTCATTTCTTTGGCGGCTTTGTTTGTAAACGTCAGTGCCAGAAGATGATACGGCGAAATTCCGAGTTTCAAAAGATGCAGCAATTTGTATGTGATGACGCGTGTCTTCCCTGATCCGGCACCCGCAATCACGAGCGACGGACCGTCGTTGTACAGCACGGCAGCGCGCTGATTTTCGTTCAATTCATTTAGAAATTCGTCCATTTGTCTATCCGTAGGTTGAAACCTACGGTTAATAAAGTTTCATCCCTGCGGGATTATAGGGCTGCGATGACTTCGATTTCCACCAGACCGTTTTTCGGGAGGGTTCTTACGGCTACTGCCGAGCGGGCGGGGTAGGGTTCTCTGAAATGGTTGCCGTAGATTTCGTTCACGGTTGTGAAATCGGCCATATCTGCTAAGAACACCGTTGTTTTTATTACATTATCTACTGTCAGACCGGCGGCTGCCAACACTGCCCGGATGTTTTTGAATGCTTGTTCGGTTTGCGCGACCACCCCGTCTGCCAAATTGCCGGTTGCCGGATCAAGTCCTAATTGTCCGGAACAATACACCACATTACCTGTTTTAATCGCTTGTGAATACGGTCCGATGGCTGCGGGCGCGTTTGTGCTCAAAATTGCCTGTTTCATATTGAGTTGAATTAAGGTGCAAATATAGTGATTTCTTGTCAATAAATCGCTATATTTTTCGTAATTGTGAAAAAAGAGTGTCAAAATTTGGTTTGAATGGAAATTTAGTATATCTTTGCCGCTATGGAATGGTTTAATACATTAGATCCGGTATTGAAAACGTACTGGATTATTGCCGGAGTTGCATCGTTACTGTTTGTTATACAGACGATTATGTCTTTTGTTGGTATGGATTCCGATGGCTTGGATGTCGATTTTGACGGCTCCGGGTCCGGCGAGGTTCATGCCGATGCGTCGTATCCCTTTTTCTCCGTGCGCAGTTTAGTGAATTTTTTCTTGGGTGTCGGCTGGGGCGGTGTTTGTTTTTATGACACGTTTACCTCCAATTTGTGGGTGATTGTTGCCGCCGTAGTGACCGGTATCGTTTTGGTGCTGATTTTCCTTGTTATTTTCAAACAAATGATGCGGCTAAAACGCGATAACACGTTTCAAATCGGCGAAACAGTCGGGAAAACGGCTGATGTTTATTTGGCTATTCCGGGCGAAAAATCGGGTAGGGGAAAGATTCAAATCAGTGTGAGAGGCGCTTTTCATGAAATTGATGCGCAAACGGCAGGCGAACGGATTCCCACAGGCGGCATTGTTCGGGTAGAGAAAGTCATTGACAGTCAAACAGTTTTAGTAATAAAAATTTAAAAATACATCCAATGGGTCCATTTTCCTTAGTTATTTTAGTGGGTGTCGTTGCTCTTGTGGCGATTATGTGGTTGAGTTCGCGTTACAAACGTTGTCCGTCGGACAAAATTTTAGTAGTGTATGGAAATACGGGTGGCTCTTCTGCCAAATGTATTCACGGTGGTGGTACATTTATTTGGCCGGTGATTCAGGATTATGCCTATTTGAGTTTGATTCCGATTTCCATTGATGCCAATTTGACTAATGCGTTGAGTAAACAAAATATTCGTGTGGATGTGCCTTGCCGCTTTACGGTGGGTATTTCAACCGATGCCGACACGATGAACAATGCTGCAGAGCGTCTTTTAGGACAAAATTCCGACCAAATTCAGGAATTGGCACGCGATATTCTGTTCGGGCAGTTGCGTTTGGTTATTGCCACCATGAGCATTGAGGAAATCAACGCCGACCGTGACAAATTTCTCGAAAGCATTTCTTCAAATGTGGAAGTGGAACTTAAAAAAATCGGGTTAAAACTTATCAACGTCAATGTGACCGATATTAAAGACGAGAGCGGCTACATTGAGGCACTCGGAAAAGAAGCAGCTGCAAAAGCCATTAACGAGGCCAAAGTGTCCGTGGCTGAGCAGGAAAAAATCGGTGAAATTGGTGCTGCCGAAGCAAATCGCGACACGCGTATCAAAACTTCTCAAGCTAATGCCCTGGCTGTAGAAGGCGAAAATACGGCAAAAATCAATATTGCTAATTCCGATGCGGCCCGTCGCGAAAAAGAAGCGGAAGCCATGAAAATAGCAGTGACCGCCGAAAAAGTGCAACAAGCGAACGCCTTGCAAGAGTCGTACATCGCCGAACAAAAAGCGGAAAAAGCGCGTGCCGAACGTGAACGTGCAACGCAACAGGCCAATATTATCGTGCAGGAAGAAATCGAAAAACAACGCCGGATTATCGAGGCGCAAGCCGAAGCCGAAAAAATCCGCGAAAATGCCAAGGGAGAAGCCGACGCTATTTTTGCAAAAATGGATGCCGAAGCCCGTGGTTTGTACGAAATCCTGACCAAGCAAGCGGAAGGTTACGACCGCATGGTAAAAGCCGCCGGAGGCAACGCCCAAAGTGCCTACCAATTATTGTTGATTGAAAAATTACCGGAATTGGTGAAAACGCAAGTCGAAGCCATCAAAAACATCAAAATCGACAAAATCACCGTTTGGGACGGCAACAACGGCAAAGACGGCACAACGTCGACCGCCAATTTCCTGTCGGGCTTAATGAAATCCGTTCCGCCTTTGAACGATTTATTCAATCAGGCGGGAATGAATTTGCCGGAGTATTTGAAAGGCAAGGATTCGCCTGTACCGGCACCTGCCGTTCAGAATATTGAGGTAATTCCGGATACAGAGAAACCACTTATTCAGGACGTTGAGCAAGCAGCGGAATAAGCTTCCAAAGTTATCAAAGTGACATCAGTAAAAAAACAATCATGGAAACAAAAAAGAAGATTACGCACGTAGAAGGAGGCACATCAACCCCCTCTCAGAGACCGGTTTTTGTGCCTACGGCAGAAAGTAAGGGAAAAGCGACCCAACTTCGTATCATTGCAGGACTTTTGTGGTTCTTGGCAATTGGTGCGCAAATTGGTGCTATCTCGCTGTTGTTTAAGCAGCCAGTCAATCTCATCTGGATTATCGTTTTGATTGTTGTTGATTTGATTTTGGTTGTCATTGGTTCCGCCCTTTGGAAAAAATCCAACAGATTAGATCCGGCTTCGGAAAAGGACACATTCAAGTTCTTTATGCAAAGTCAGTTAGGATTAGTGGCTGCTGTGGTTGCTTTTGTACCATTAGTTGTTTTTATTTTAACCAATAAAAATTTAGACGGAAAACAAAAAGGAATATTAGGCGGAATTGCCGCGGTCGCTTTAGTTATTGCCGGGCTGACGGGTGCTGATTTTAACCCGCCGTCTGTAGAACACTATACAGAGCAAACCAATCGCGTGGAGTGGTTGACCGGAGGTAATGACGTATTCTGGACAAAATCGGGAACGAAATATCACCTGTATGAAGATTGTCCGCATATCAATACCGACAGAACGTCCGAGATTTTCACAGGAACAGTGGCGCAAGCAAGGGAACTAAAAAATATTACCGAGCTGTGCAAAACCTGCGAAAACAGAGCCATCAAGGAACATGGTCTTAACGAAGCCGATTATCACGCGGAAGACGTTGCCGAACTACCTCGTAAGTGAGGACGGCTGCTGCTGCCGACACGTTGAGCGAGGCGATGGTGCCTGTGATTGGGATGCGTACCATTTCGTCGCAGATGCGGAGGTTGTCGGTGGCGATGCCTGCGTCTTCGCTGCCCATGATAAGGGCTACAGGGACGGTGTAATCACATTCTGTGTAGTCTGCTGAGGCTTTTTCGGTGGCGGCAATGACTTTCACACCACTATTTTTCAAGAAACGAATCGCTTCCGTGATGCTTTCTTCCTTGCAGACGGGCAAGGTGAGCAAGGCGCCGGCAGAGGTTTTTACCGCATCGGCATTGACGGATACGCTGTTGCGCGTGGGGATGACTATCGCATCCACGCCGGCACATTCGCAGGTGCGGGCAATCGCACCGAAATTGCGGACATCAGTCACGCCATCGAGCAAAACAATGAACGGGTCTTTGCCGTTTTCAAACAAAAAAGGGATAATATCATCCAATTTTTGATAGGTCACAGCCGAAATAAAAGCGATAACGCCTTGATGATTTTTGCGCGTCAGGCGGTCTAATTTTTCTTGCGGCACGCGTTGAACCGGAATAGTTGTTTCACGGACGATAGTAAATAGCTCACGCGCCAGGTCGTTTTGCAAGTCTCTGCGCATCAAGATTTTATCCACTTCTTTGCCGGCTTGAACGGCTTCTATGACGGCACGTGTGCCAAATATCATTTCAGTTTCTTTCATGCTGCAAAGATACTGATAGATTTTCCAATAACCAAATTTAGTTATGGATATAAATTTGTGTTACGCTTTAGTCTTAATCCAATTTAAAATCAGTACCAAAGTGGCTCTTTTTCCGGTACACCGGTCAAACACAGGGTTTAACCGGTTTATAACTTAAATATGTAAAAAAAATCAAAAATGTTTGCACAATCCAAAAAAAATGCTTTCCTTTGCAGTGTCATTCCGATGTATCGGGGTCACATAAATATAAATATAAATATAAAATAAAAAATATTGGCTTATGATATAGAAGCAAATGTGATACACACATTTTAAAAAAATTAGGGAATATTCTATCTATAGAAATCTGAACAATTTCAACTCAACAATAGAATAATCAAGGGAGACCTCGTGTTATAAAGCGCGGGCATTCTTGTTTATCTTGTTGAGTGGGTAGTTCAGAACCTCTATAGTTGATAAATAAGTTTGCCCGCCCTCCTTTTATGTGTGTATACGAACGAGAAAAGGGCAAACAATTTGAATTAGCACTATTAATTTTAATTGTATAAGAAAATGAAAAAAAGAATTTTATTTAAAGAATTGCGGATCAAATCCGCAATGACAGTTGCGTTAGCGATTGCCTGTGTTCTGGTAACTGGTAACTGTTCACTGGTAACTGCCCAAGTGGCTATTGGTGGCGACGGCACCGTAACGCCGGGTGCGTTGTTAGATTTATCACAAGCCACTGATGCCGGCGGCTTGTTGTTACCCCAAATTGTAAGTGCCGACACAGCTACTGCCGTATTGAAAAAGCCCGGTATGCTGGTTTACAACAAAACAGACGGCAAAATTTACGCCTACAACGGTTCTGCCTGGAGTGCCGGCGGAGGCTCAGGAGGCTCAGGTGGTGGAGGAGGTGAACCGGAGCCTACACCTTCACCTACCTCTTGCAGTGGTTCGGTCATGGGTGTGTCCGGTACTGTTTATCCGATTGGGAGTTATCCTTATGCTCAAAACGACTTGAAAAATTTGTGTTGGACACTAACCAACCTTCAAGAGGCTGGCCAGTCATATACTTCTTATAATGGTCAGAGCAATCTTATTGGATATTATTATGGATCCGCCACGGCAGTGACTCCGGCGACAGATGTTTGCAAGCAAACGATAGGTAGCAATTGGCGTGTTCCTAACACTGCCGATTGGGGATTACTGATGGACGGTTTTGCAGATCTTTCTTACACTGAATTGAGAGCTTGGACAGAGGCGCCCAACGCTCTTAATGGGTATGTGACCTATGGAAATTCGAAAGCGGGCACTTGCAGTTGGTCGGTGGGTTATGGCGAAGGGGGATATTCGACGTATTTCCGAGTTGGAGCGACGTCATCATGTGTAAAAGTCACTGCATTAGCGTCCGGTTGGGCTTTTAATCAACTTGCGCCCAAAAACCCTGGTTCCGATTGCACGTTTTATGAAAATCGCGGGTACTTTGTTACTATTCGGTGTGTTCGAGTTTTGTGAGTTTAACCCAAAAAAATAAATCTTTATGATTACGATTTTTTCATTTTTTCAGAAAAGATTTGGTAAATTCTAAAAAAATGATTAATTTCGCATCAATTCTAAACAGACATGGCGTTGTCTGTTTTTAAAGGAAATTTTGGTTAAATGCATAGCATTTAAGATATTACTTTGGTAAGAAAATCACCAATTTTCAATGTTCAACAAAGTGATAAACAACAAATGCTTGCGTTCTTCGTTTGTATACAATAAAATTAGATACAACCAGGGGCGCAGGGCTGTTGTTTATTTGTTGGACAGGTGTTTGGTGATACCTCTTACCGGATAAATTAACAGTTCCTGTGCCCTTTTTATGTTTAAATCTGCCGCCCGGAAGGAACACGGGAGGCAAAAAAATGGTTACTACCAGCCCACCCCACCTCAAGGGGGAGATGGTGGCATACCTCCGGCATGCGGGAATGGTAGACGAGCATTGTTTTCTACCGGGCTACCATTCCTAAAGGAATGCAGGGAACAAACAAAATAAATTTATAAAATTACAAACAAATGAAAAACAATAATTTAAAAAGAATACGGATGGGATTGCGGGTCAAGCCCGCAATGACACTGTTCGCGATAATCTGCTTGTTGGTAACTGGTAACTGTTCACTGGTAACTGCCCAGGTTTCAATTGGTAGTGCAAC
>JAISKM010000054.1 GCA_031261285.1 Candidatus Symbiothrix sp.
GGGAGTTACCCAAATGCTACAAACGGTTTGGAATATTTGTGCTGGACACTTTCTAATCTTATGGAACCCGGTGCCTCTTTTACATCTTATCCCGGGGAAACGGAAAATCGAGGATATTACTACAAATATACGCAGGTTGTGTTGGATAATACCACAGGGAAGAATCTGTGCTCTGAAATTTTCGGTAACCAATGGCATACTCCGTCAGAGTACGAATGTCTACTACTCGCAAGTGGACTTAATGAAATGAGCGATGATGAGAAAAAACCGTGGGTTTCCGGCGATGCGCTCGCGGGATACAGCGTGGGGAACCCTATTGCATGGTCCGGCTGGGATACGATAGGATATTGGCGAATACATGGTGAGACACGAAGCAATCTGTATACGTGGGCCCTTTTGATCCGTATAAGTGATAAGGCTGCATCAGTGACCGCTGCAGGACAGGTTAATCACTCAGGAGGCGCGCCCGTGAGGTGCGTAAAACGGATATAGTGGCTAGTGATCGCACGGTAGTCTTTTTTGCATTTTTTTTAGAAAATAGTTGGTAGATTCTAAAAAAATGATTAATTTCGCATCATATTCCAAACGAGGTTGACGACCTCGACCCGCTTGGATGGACTTCTGGGTTAAATGCATAGCATTTAAGATATTACTTTGTTCAGAAAATCACCAATTTTCAATACGTTACAAAGTAGTAGACAACAAATGCTTGCGTTCTTCGTTTGTAACTAATAACCATTAGATACAACCAAGGGCGCAGGGCTGTTGTTTATTTGTAGCGTGGGTGTTTGGTGATACCTCTGAACAGATAAATTAACAGTTCCTGCGCCCTTTTTATGTTTAAATCTGCCGCCCGAAAGGAACACGGAAGGCAAAAAAATGGTTACAAATGAAAAAAAATAATTTTAGAAAACCCCGATACATCGGGATGACATTTATACTTGTAGTGATTACTTTGATGCTGATTGGACAAAGCACACTTCGCCCAATCCAAGCCAACGCACAGATTTCAATTGGTAGTGCGAACGATTCCGTCACAGTTGGTTCGGTGCTGGATTTAAGCCAAGGCTCCGGCGGATTGCTTTTGCCGCAAGTGGCAGACACAATTGTAGCGACGCGCACAGCCGGCATGATGGTGTTCAGCACGGCTGACAACAAAGTCTACACCTACAATGGGGTCACTTCTACGTGGGTTGCTTTTTAGAAGGCTCAGGCAGACTGTGTAAAAGGCTGAAAGCCTGACATACCCTAGCCCAGGGCATCGCCCTGGGGAATGATAGAGATCATGTTATTGCACCCTGAAAGGGCAAGATATACCGGACTTTCAGCCCGCCCATAACTGTATCGGCAGTATTACCCAGGCGTTGCCAGGGGCTGGGATATGAAGCTCATTCAGCGCTTAAACTATCGAGAAAGAGAACTCGCACGGGTTTTTGTACATAGTTTCGTTTCGTTTTTCCGGTGCGGGTCTCTTTCTTTTTTTAATTTCCGGAAACCTCGTTACTCGATTTTTTTCGTTTCGTTTCATTTTCAATTGGGTAATGAGGTGGATGGAAATTACTAATATTCCTTTTCTACTGAGGTTGGTTTGTTAAAAAATTAGGTGAAAATGAGGTTGCGTAAGTCTTAACGAGAACGGATCATAGTAAATCTTTTTAATCAAAAAATTACAGTTCAGACAATTTTTTTAATTTTCGTTTTAAAATTTGTTCATTCTGCACAGATTATTTTTCCGATTCGGCAAAAAAATAAATTTATTTGTTTTTTTTTGCTCTCACTGTTCAACTAATTCAAAAAAATGTATTACCTTTGCAGCGTAAAACTAATGGCGAGATAGCTCAGTTGGTTAGAGCGCGCGATTCATAATCGCGAGGTCGGGGGATCATGCCCCCCTCTCGCTACGATAAAAGCAATACCGATAACGACAAAATAAAAGACAAAACCGATAACAACAAATCAATAAATCACTTGCATCTCACAATTTTGGCAATCAAATTTTAAATTCAGTGTGTGACTGCCTGTTAATAATTTCCACGGTTCTTTTGGCAAAGATGTGTGCGATACGCCGGCGCGCGGGCAATAACCCAATTCATGACGCAAACACTGTTTGGTCGTCATCACGACGCCTGTGTCGCCCTGTTTCCAATCGTGTTGTTCGTAGGGGCGACCCTTGCGGTCGCCCTTGCAATTATCAATTGCATGATGGATGATGGTTTCATGGTGGGCGATTGCGTTATTGTGGGTGATGGTTTCATGGTGGATGATTGCGTTATTGTGGGTGATTGTTTCATGGTGGGCGATTGCGTTATTGTTGGTGATTACATCATGGTGGGCGACCGCAAGGGTCGCCCCTACGCGGGTCAATTTGCGTGTTCGCAAAATGGCATCTGTTAATTTTTGGCGCATGTCGGTTAGGACGGATGATGGAATAAACCAATTTTCGGTCAGGTGATTGGTTAATTTGGTTAATTGAAATGGCGTGTTGCCCCATTTGGAGAGTTGCGTTTGGATGTTTTCTTTTTGATCTTTTTTGGCAGGTTCTTTGGGGAAAGGGATGGCTATTGTTGAGGGGATTGGCTGCCGCCGAACGTTGTTTCCCACCTGCGCGGGAATGACATCTTCGGCTGTGAGGGAGAATCCGAAAGGCGTTTCTGCCAACGTGAGTTCGATATTTATTTTGCGTTCGGACGATTTTTTGGATAGAATTTTTTCAAACTCGTGGTCAAAATTGCGATACAATACCGTACCGGGTTCCAAACGTGGCATTTCGGCGGGAAATAGTTTGTTGCCGTCCACACGATTGACGCGAAAACCGACCAATTCTGTAGGGGCGTGGGCAACCGCGAGGGTTGTTCCTACGAAACATAACCCGTCGCCATTGTGCACCGGCGTTTTCCCGGAATAGGTGAAAAAATGGCGATCGAGGTCTTTGACTGTGCCGATTTTTTCGCCGATGGATTTGGGCGACATTTTTGATGAAATCGAATCCTTCGATGCGATGGACGAATCTCCTAATGAAATCGCTGATTTTCGTCCGTGCAAGAAATATTCGGTGAACCCACGGTTGAAACTTTTGTTGGGGTCGGGCTTGAAAAAAGGCACCGTTTCGCCGGACGAATTCGCTTGAAATTCCGGTCGCCGTGCAAAAATCGCATCCAATTTTTGACGATAATAGGCAGTCACATTTTTTACATACGACATATCTTTCAGTCGCCCCTCAATTTTGAATGAACTCACACCGGCGTCCAGCAATTCCTCCAAATGCTCCGACAAATTCAAATCTTTCAGCGAAAGCAAGTGCGAACGCGACGCAATCGTTTGTCCGTCAGCATCTTGCAATGTGTAAGGCAGGCGACAAAACTGTGCACATTCCCCCCGATTGGCAGAGCGACCGGCGATGGCTTGACTGATGTTGCAACACCCGCTAAACGACGTACAGAGTGCGCCGTGTACAAACACTTCCAACGGAACAGACGTATTGTTTGCAATATCCCGGATTTCATCAAGGCTCAATTCGCGTGCAAGCACCACTTGTGAAAAGCCGTTTTCTTGCAAGAATTGCACTTTCTCGACCGTGCGATTGTCCATTTGCGTGCTGGCATGCAGGGCGACAGGCGGCAATTTCAAGTTTAAAATTTGCAGATCTTGAATGATCAATGCATCAGCACCGGCACGGTAAATGTCCCAAATCAGTTGTTCGACTTCCGTCAATTCGTCGTCGTGCACTAATATATTGAGAGCCACATACACTTTCGCGTGATAGATATGCGCAAAATCGACCAATTCGGCAATTTCTGACGGTGAATTGCCCGCCGCCGACCGCGCACTAAATCCCTGAACGCCGATATAGACTGCATCTGCTCCATGCAAAATAGCTTCTTTGCCAATCTCCACATGTTTGGCAGGTGCTAACAACTCAATTTTTCGAACTTGCAACATGATGCAAAGGTACGAAAAATAATGGTTAATGATTAATGGTTAATGGTTAATGAAAAAATAATTTGCATATCTTTTGCTAATTCAATTTTTCTTCGTACTTTTGTGCAGAAATAAAGAGTGTTTTGAAGTATTAAAAATATTATTTTAAAAAATAAATCGTGCGTTTTAGATATTTATAAGCAATGCTTGTCTGCAAATCCCGCAATAAAATGTCTGCAGATACCTCAATGAAATGTCTACAAATTCCTCAATGAAATAGCTGCAAATCACGCAATAGATAGTTAAATAAGGATAGAAATGTATAAAAAGAGACTAATAGACGACTTTGTTTTAACGCAACTCGCAAGTGCGGGAGCTGTTTTGATTCGTGGACCGAAAGGTTGCGGAAAGACGGAAACGGCTCGGAATTTTGCCAAGAGTGAAATTCGTATTGACGACAGCATTACGGTCAAAAACGCGATGGAAAGCGACCCGTCAATACTGTTAGAGGGTGCTACGCCTCGACTTATTGATGAATGGCAGGAGCAGCCTGCGCTTTGGAACACCATTCGCCATGCCGTTGATGACCGACGGAAAAAAGGTCAATTTATTTTGACGGGATCAGCAAATCCTGAAGAAACTGCCAAACTTCATTCCGGTGTTGGACGTTTTGGCGTGTTGCAAATGCGCCCAATGTCGTGGTTTGAGAGCGGCTGGTCAACCGGAGAAGTCAGTCTGAAAAGGCTGCTCGAAGGCGAAACGCCAAAATCTCAGATGATTGAAACCGACCTTGCGGATATTGCGAAAAAAATAGTTATTGGTGGCTGGCCGGGCAACATTGGTCTCAATGAAAAGGCGGCGATTGTAAATATGGACAACTATTTTGACCTGTTGACGGAAGTGGATTTAAGCCGCGTTTCAGACACGCGACGCGATCCGATTAAGGTGCGCCGACTGATGCAATCTCTGGCTCGCAATGTTTCTACAGAATGTGCTATATCCACTCTCGCAAAGGATGCCGGCGGTGCGGACGGACCGCTGTCGGAAAACACCGTTACGGACTATTTGGACGCGTTGCAACGGTTGATGATTTCGGAAGATTTGCCCACGTGGAACACGCATATCCGTTCGAGTGCCCGCCTGCGAAAGGCTCAAAAACGGCATTTTGTGGATCCCTCACTGGCAGTAGCTTCGCTTGGTCTCGACTCGAAGAAGTTGTTGAACGATTTGGAGTATTTTGGTACCATTTTTGAGTCGCTCGTCATTCGAGATTTGCGTATCTATGCCCAGACTCTTGGTGCAAAAATCTATGAATATCGCGATTCAAATGGCGTTGAGGCGGATGCAATCCTTGAAATGCGCGACGGTTCCTGGGCGGCTTTTGAAATCAAATTAGGATTTGGCGCAGCAAGTGCCGGCATAGCCTCCCTGCAAAAGGTGGCGCATACAATCGACCAGGATCGTATGGGTGCACCCTTGGCGTTGACGGTGATTACTGCGGCAGGATACGCCTTTCGCGACAAATCGGGCGTGAATGTGGTGCCTCTCGCGGCGTTTGCACCTTAGGCGACATAGTGTATCAACCAATTAGTATACAGTTTGATAGCATCCTCGCGCCATTGAAAAGCAATGCCTTTTTCCGGATCATCGCCAATGTAATAATTGACAGGCCGTTCGATGGGCAAACCTTTATTCAAATCCCGATGGTATTCGGTGTGCAACGTGTCGGGCGCATATTCCGAATGACCGGTGATAAAGATGTCGCGGCCGTCTCGAGCCGTTACGATGTGGACGCCCGATTCCAGGGATTCGGTCAGTAAAGTCAGTTCGGGAACTTTCAAAATATCCTCTTTGCGAATTTCCGTATGCCGGCTATGCGGTACGTAAAACTCACTGTCAAAACCACTTACTAACGGAACAGAAGGATCATTGACCTGATGTTTAAAGATGCCAAACATTTTCCGGGCTAACGGATATTTGGGAATAGTATAGAAATGATACAACGCCGCCTGAGCCGCCCAACAGATGTATAACCTTGCCGGAACATGCTCACGTGCCCAATCCATGATTTCCTGCAACTCCTCCCAATAGGTAACGGATTCATATTCAAGCAGTTCGACCGGTGCGCCGGTAATAATCAGTCCGTCATAAGATTGGTTGTGAACATCCTCCCAATTTTTGTAAACGGCATCTAAATAAGCTTGGGAGGTGTTTTTGCTGACATGATTTTTGATTTTCAGCCAATCAATGGCAACCGGTATCGGACTATCGGCAAAAATGCGCAAAAAATCAGCCTCTGTCGCCTGTTTGAGCGGCATCAGATTGAGAATCGCTATTTTTAATGATTTTTCGGGCATAAACTTAGATGTTAAATAATTTTTCGGCATTTTTGGTGGTCGTTTGCATCACTTCGTCGAGCGAACAACCGTAGATTTCTGCCAATTTTTGCGCCGTATAGACCATGTAGGCAGGTTCGTTACGTTTGCCACGCATAGGCACGGGACTCAAATAAGGTGCGTCTGTTTCTAAAAGCAACCGGTCGAGTGGTGCGATGGTCAAGTAGTCTCGAAAATCCGCTTTTTTATAAGTGATGGGACCGTCAATGCCTATCAAAAATTTTTCGCATTTGAGTGCTTCTGCCAATTCATCGCCGGTGCCGGTGAAGCAATGAAAAGCACCACGCAACTTGTCTACTCCTACTTTATACAGGCTTTCAAACACTTGCGGAAACGCTTCGCGCGCATGAATAGACACCGGCAAATCGTATTCGATGCTCCAAAACAGTTGCGTTTCAAAGGCTTCTGTCTGCTCTTTGAGCAGGGATTTATCCCAATATAAATCAATGCCCACTTCGCCGATAGCGATGTACTTTCGTGCTTCCAACGCCTTATGCACTTCCGACAAGTCGTGCCGGAAATCAGGCGTGATGTTGGTCGGATGAATGCCCATCATCGGGAAGCAAATAGCCGGAAAACGGTCGCACAGCGCATTTAATCGTGGAATTGAAGCGGCATCCAAATTGGGCACACAGATTTTGGATACACCGGCTTCTACCGCCCGCGCAACCACACCGGCGATGTCTTCGTCGTAGATTTCTTCAAACAAATGGGCGTGTGTATCAATCATGAGTTACGATTCATTAGATCTGTGGCGAGCTGCTTGAGGACGGACTTTTTTTCAGCGGGTACGTTCACTTGTTCCAAAGCCTTTAAGGCTTTTTGAAAATAGCTGTCCATTGCTTGACGGGCTTTTTCTTTCAATCCCAAACGATTGTAGATAGTAGTCACGTTGTCGATTTTTGTGGCTTCGCCGGCGTTGTATTCCAGCCAAAGCAGATAGGACTTTTTGAGGATAGCGTCCGTCGTATTGAGCGCATTAACAGACAGATACGTCTTTTTGTTTGCCAAAATGTCGCCGCCAATTTTTTTTCCAAAGACGGCAGCATCGCCATACACGTCTAATAAATCGTCTTGAATTTGAAAAGCGACGCCCAAATTCACCCCAAAATCATACATTAATTCAGCATCTTGGGCATTTGCTCCACCAATAATCGCACCCGATTTGAGGCTTGCACCCAACAAAACAGCGGTTTTCAACCGAATCATATTCAGATATTCCGCCTCTTGCACATCCAGGCGATTTTCAAACGCCATATCGAGTTGCTGCCCCTCGCAAATTTCGGCAGCGGTGGTAGAAAACAAATCCAACAATTCTCGTAGGGACGTATCGCATACGCCCTGTTCTGGATGTGCCCCCGTTTTAGCCACATATTGATATGCCAAAATCAGCATCGCATCGCCGGAAAGAATGGCGGTATTTTCGTCCCACTTTTTGTGAACCGTTGGTTGTCCGCGACGCACGTCCGCTTGATCCATCACGTCGTCGTGCATCAGTGTGAAATTATGAAAAATTTCCCAAGCCAGAGCCATATCGACTGCTTTTTCAATATCCTCCTGATATAAATTGCACGCCAAAAGGGTCAATGCCGGGCGCACTTTTTTGCCTTTCAAAGCCAACAGATAAGCGATTGGCTCATAAAGTTCTGCCGCCTGTGCCGGATACTTGATGGCTTGCAGTTTGTTTTCAATAGTTGCGATTGCTTGTTCGTAAGTCATTTGTTCATTATTTAGGTGCAAAGATACAAAATAATGGTTAATGGTCAATGGTTAATGGTTAATTAGGAGTTATATTTGGTTTTTTTTTGGATTTTTTTAGCTCATAATTATTTCATACCTTTGCACCTGCAAAAAAAGATAAAAATAGTTAAAAGTATATGAAGCTTAAAATTGCTGTTTTAGCGGGCGATGGCATTGGTCCGGAGATTGTGGCGCAAGCCCTTGATGTCACGAAAGCGGTATGCCAAAAATTTGGACATACATTGGAGTATAAATCGGCATTGGTGGGTGCCTGTGCGATTGATGCGGTGGGCGATCCCTATCCCGGCGAAACGCATGCGCTGTGTATGGAGTCGGATGCGGTGCTGTTTGGTGCGATTGGTTCGCCCAAATACGATAACAATCCGTCGGCAAAAGTGCGCCCCGAACAAGGGCTTTTGGCCATGCGTCAAAAATTGGGCTTGTATGCCAATATTCGTCCGGTTACGACTTTTCCCTCGCTGATTCACCAATCGCCTTTGCGTGCGGAACTCGTTGAAGGAGCAGATTTTATGTGTATTCGCGAACTCACGGGAGGCATCTATTTCGGTCGTCCACAAGGCCGGAGCGAAGACGGGCAAACGGCTTATGACACGTGCGTGTACACGGTGATGGAAATTGAGCGCATCGTGCGTTTGGCTTACGATTATGCGATGAAACGCAGTAAACGCCTGTGCATCGTGGACAAAGCCAATGTGCTGTGTACGTCGCGTTTGTGGCGTCAGGTGTCGCAACAACTTGAAAAAGAATACCCCGAAGTAGCCACCGAATATATGTTTGTAGACAATGCCGCGATGCAAATCGTGCGCGGACCGAAACATTTCGACGTGATTGTGACGGAAAATATGTTTGGCGACATCCTGACGGACGAAGCGTCGGTCATCACCGGCTCGCTGGGGATGCTCCCGTCGGCATCGATTGGTGTGCATACCTCCGTGTTTGAACCGATTCACGGCTCGTATCCACAAGCGGCAGGCAAAGATATTGCCAATCCGCTGGCGACGATTTTGTCGGCAGCGTTGATGTTTGAATACGCTTTTGACTTACCGAAAGAAGGCAAAGCCATTCGTGACGCCGTAGCAGCCGGCATGGCGGCAGGTATTGTCACCGAAGACATCGCCGAAGGCAAAAAAGCCTACAAAACATCTGAAGTTGGACAATGGATTGTAAAATCAATTACGAATTAAAAATTAAAAATTAAAAATTACGAATTAACATTAAACGTTATTTCGTAATTTTTAATTCGTAATTTTTAATTTTTAATTTTTAAATGTAATTATGCCTAAAATATCACAACGCGGAGCTGAAATGCCCGCATCGCCTATACGAAAATTAGTGCCTCTGGCGGATTCTGCCAAGGCGCGCGGATTGACTGTTTATCATTTGAATATCGGGCAACCGGATATTCCTACGCCCGAAATTGGGTTGGATGCTGTGCGTAAATTAGACCGTAAAATTTTGGAATACAGTCCAAGTGATGGCTTTCGCAGTTTTCGCGAGAAGTTGGTAGGGTATTATTCCAAATTCAAAATTAACGTCAGTGCAGACGATATTATCGTAACCACAGGCGGTTCGGAAGCGGTTTTGTTCGCTTTTTTGGCGTGCCTGAATTCGGGCGATGAGATTATTGTGCCCGAACCGGCGTATGCCAATTATATGGCGTTCGCGATTTCAGCCGGAGCGGTCATTCGTCCGGTGCCGGCGAGCATCGAAACGGGTTTTGCTTTGCCGCCGGTTGAACGGTTTGAAGCGTTGATTAACGAACGCACGAAGGGTATTTTGATTTGTAATCCCAACAATCCGACCGGCTATCTCTATTCTCGTTCGGAGATGAATCAGATTCGTGATTTGGTTAAGAAACACGACTTGTATCTGTTTTCGGATGAGGTGTATCGCGAATTTATTTACACCGGATCGCCTTATATCAGTGCATTGCACTTAGTTGGGATAGAGCAAAACGTTGTTTTAATCGATTCTGTTTCCAAACGTTACAGCGAATGTGGTATCCGCGAGGGGATGTTGATCACGAAAAACAAAGATTTGCGCAACACGGTAATGAAACTGTGTCAAGCGCGATTAAGTCCACCGTTGTTAGGACAAATCGTGGCAGAAGCTTCCTTGGGCGTGTCGGAAGAATACCTTCGCGATGTGTATGAGGAATACCTCGACCGTCGTAATTTCCTGATTGACAGTCTAAACAAAATCCCCGGGGTCTATTCGCCGATTCCGATGGGCGCATTTTATACGGTGGCGCGATTGCCGGTCGATGATGCCGACAAATTTTGTGCGTGGTGCCTGTCTGACTTTGAATACGAAGGGCAAACGATTTTTATGGCACCCGCATCAGGTTTTTACACCACTCCCGGCCATGGCAAAGACGAGGTGCGCATGGCTTACGTCCTCAAAAAAGAGGATTTGCAAAAGGCGATGATTGTGCTTGAAAAAGCGTTGGAGGCTTATAATGCACAAATTACGAATTAAAAATTAAAAATTACGAAACAACGTTTATCATTTTTCGTAATTTTTAATTTTTAATTTTTAATTGAAACAGCGGTGTCAATCGCTTTTTTCAAGGCACCGAGCTTGTTGTTTACTTCTTGCAATTCGGATTCATCATTGGAACGCGCGGTGATGCCTGCACCTGCTTGATAGTATAAAACATTGTTTTTGCTGATAAAGGAACGGATGGTAATCGCTTGATTGAGGTCGCCATTCAAGCCAATGTAGCCGATACAGCCGCCGTAGGCACCGCGGTTGTGCGGTTCAATGTCGCGAATAAGTTCCATCGCGCGCATTTTCGGGGCACCGGAAAGCGTCCCTGCCGGAAAGGTGTCGGCATAAATCTGAATCGTGTTTGTGCCTTTGCGCACTTCGCCCACCACGCGTGACACGAGGTGAATGACGTGTGAATAAAATTGCACTTCTTTGTAAAAATCGACGTGCACTTTTTCTGTGTTTTTACTCAAGTCGTTGCGTGCCAAATCCACCAGCATCACGTGTTCGGCATTTTCTTTCGGGTCTTCCAACAACGCTTGCGCCAGTTGTTTATCTTTTTCGTCATCGCCTGTGCGCCGGAACGTACCTGCAATTGGGTCGATATACGCCAGCCCTTTGGAAATGCCGCAATGCGTTTCCGGACTGGAACCAAAAATACGAAACGACCCAAAATCAAAATAAAACAGGTAAGGCGACGGGTTAATAGAACGCAACGCGCGATACACTTTGAAATCGTCGCCTGCAAAAGGCTGAGCGAAACAGCGTGAGAGCACGATTTGGAACACATCGCCGCGTTTGCAATGTTTTACGCCTTGACGCACCATTTCTTTGTATTGTTCGTCGGTGACGGTCGATGTTTCTTCGCCTGCAAGCGCAAAATTGTACGATGCATAGTTGCGGTTGTTCAACAACGCCAGCACGTCGTCCATTTGGCTCTTTTGGTTGCCGCCGGTTTCATCAACAAGGTTATTTTCAATAACCGTCAATTCGTTGCGAAAATGATTGACCACAATGGTGTAGCGATACAAAATATAAATCATGTCGGGAATTTCGCTTGCGTTAAAGGGCGTATCCGGTACGTCAGGGTCGATCGTATCAAAATATTTCACGGCATCGTAGGCGGTGAATCCGAAAAATCCATTGTAATCCGATGTAGGGGCGGGTTTTACACCCGCCCCTACGTCAAACGAATGCACAAATTGATGCAATTCATCCACAATCGTGTCGGCAGGAACGGTTTTTTCGACCGTTGTGCCGTCGGGATATTGCAATTTGACCGTACTGTTTTTGACCTCAAAACGAGCCATCGGATTCAGCCCGATGAACGACACCGAGTTTTCGTTGCCATGATAATCCGACGATTCCAACAGCACCGATTCCGGAAACACATCGCGCACCTTCAAATAAATACTAACCGGCGTCTGCAAATCCGCCAAAATCGTCTTATATTCCGTATTTAATAATGTTTTTTTCATTTTCTTTTAATCATAGAAATTCATACAATCACATAAATCACAGTTCAGACATTCATATACGTTTCCATGTCTTTGTCGCCACGTCCTGACAAACATAAAACGACCACGTCCTCTTTTTTGAATTTTTTTTGTCCGAAGACGGCTAACGCGTGCGCTGATTCCAACGCGGGGATAATGCCTTCTAAGCGCGTGAGTTCCATGGCGGCTGCGATGGCTTCATCATCGGTGATGGCCAGCACTTCCGAACGGCCTTGTTTTGCCATGTTGGCGTGCATGGGGCCGATGCCCGGGTAGTCCAAACCTGCTGAAATGGAGTAGGGCTCTTGCACTTGACCGTCTGCGTCTTGCATCAGGAGGGTTTTTGCACCGTGAAGGATGCCGACTGTGCCGAGATGGATAGTTGCGGCTGATTCGCCCGAATCAATGCCTTTGCCTGCTGCTTCTGCCAAAACTATTTTGGTGCGCAGCTCGTCGATATAGTCGTAGATCGTGCCTGCTGCATTACTGCCTCCGCCTACGCAAGCCACCAAATAATCGGGATAATCGCGTCCTTCTTTCTCTTTTATTTGCCACTTAATCTCTTTGCTGATAACGGATTGCAGTTGAGCGACCAAATCCGGATAGGGATGCGGACCAACGGTTGAACCGATGACATAAAATGTGTCGGCAGGATGACAACACCAATCGCGAATCGCCTCATTGCAGGCATCTTTCAGCGTCATATTGCCGCTGGTGACCGGTACGACGGTTGCACCGAGCATTTCCATTTTGTGCACGTTCAGATTTTGACGTTCGACGTCTGTTTTGCCCATGTAAACGATACATTCCATGCCCATCAGGGCGCAAACCGTGGCTGTGGCAACACCATGCTGTCCGGCACCCGTTTCGGCAATGATGCGCGTTTTGCCCATCCGTTGTGCCAAAAGTATTTGCCCAATCGCATTGTTGATTTTATGCGCGCCTGTGTGATTGAGATCTTCCCGCTTGAGGTAGATTTTGCAGCCATACTTGTCGGAAAGACGTTTGGCTTGGTAGAGTGGCGTAGGTCGACCTACATAATTCAGCAGTAAATCCTGGTATTCTTTCTGAAAACCGGGGGCAGCAAGGATTTGTTTGTATTCTTTTTTCAGCGTTTCTACATTAGCATACAGGATTTCGGGCACGTAGGCACCGCCAAAATCCCCATAAAAACCCGCTTCATTGACATTAAAACTCATAATTGCCTGATATGCAGCAGCTCTCCCTCTTGGACTTGAACCAAGGACCCTCTGATTAACAGTCAGATGCTCTAACCGGCTGAGCTAAGGAAGAATTTGCAAAATGTGAGGCAAAGGTATTGCTTTTTTTCTAAATAAACAATACCTTTGTAGAAATTTTTGATAAAAATATGAAAATAAAAGGAGTGTTATTGGTTGCCTGGCTGGGATTTTGCGCGACTGTTTCGGCGCAACTTTCTGAAAATCAACGTTTTGAAATCATGAAAAACATGGATATTTTCAACACGCTATTTAAAAACCTGAACCTCTATTATGTGGATACGTTGGACGTCAATAAGACGATTAAGGGCGATATTGACTATATGCTCGGGCAATTAGACCCTTATACCGAATATGTTCCGGAAGAAGGAATGGCGGATTTTAAGTATCAACTTACCGGCGAATATGGCGGTATCGGCTCGATTATCACGATGCACAATAACAAAATTTGGATTCGAGAACCCTACGAAAATATGCCGGCAGCACGTGCGGGACTGATTCCGGGCGATGAAATTTTGTTTATCGACACGATTAGCATGGTGGGCAAAACGTCTGCGGATGCCAGCGCACTGCTCAAAGGGCAGCCCAATACGCCGCTCAAAATCACGTATCAACGGCGGGGTGAGAACGCTCCTCGCGAAGTGGCTCTTGAACGTAAACGCATCCAAATCGCCCCCGTGACCTATTATGGTGTGCTTGGCAAGGATGTAGGCTATATTTATCTGTCCGGTTTTTCGGCTGGAAGCGCGGCGGAATCGTTCAAAACGGCGTTGACGGATTTGCAAAAAAAGAACAAGATTCGGTCATTGATTATAGACGTGCGCGACAATGGTGGCGGTTCGGTGGAAGAATGTTTGGAAATTCTCAACAATTTTTTCCCGAAAGGCGAACTCCTATTGTCGCTAAAAGGAAAAAACAGGCTGTTGGATCGCGATTACAAAGCGTTGAATCAACCCATTGCGCCCGACCTGCCGCTGGTGGTGCTCACAAACGGCAATTCGGCATCGGCGTCGGAAATTCTGGCGGGCACGATTCAGGATTTGGACCGGGGCGTCATCATCGGTTCGCGAACCTACGGCAAAGGTTTGGTGCAATCGACCCACGAACTGCCTTACGGCGGACGATTGAAAGTGACGACCGCGAAATATTACATCCCAAGCGGACGTTCGATTCAGGCGATTAACTACACGCAACGCGACACAGATGGACGCGTGATGGCGATTCCCGACAGCCTGACCACTCTTTATTACACGCGCAACAACCGCCCCGTGCGCGATGGCGGCGGCATTTTGCCCGACAGTGTGCTCGAAGATGAGAAGTTGCCGACGATGCTTTACTATTTGCAGGCGCAAGACCTCTATTTCGATTTTGTAGCCAATTGGCGCATCAAACATCCAACGGTGGCCTCTCCGGATAAATTCGTAGTGACGGATGCGACCTACAACGAATTTACGGCCTATGTGAAATCCAAAAATTTCACCTACGACCGCCAAAGCGAAAAAACGTTGGTAAACTTGAAGAAAATCATGGAATTTGAAGGCTATTATGAAGGGGCGTCTGCCGAATTTCAAACCCTCGAAAACAAGCTCAAACCCGATTTAGACCGCGATTTAAAACTCTACAAACCGCAAATTTCCGACAATCTCGCGCAAGAAATTCTGGAACAATACTATTATCAAAAAGGTCCCATCATCTACGAATTGCGCACCGACCCTGCCGTCAAAACGGCGCAAGCACTGCTGCAAAACACTGATGAATACAACAAGATTCTGGAAGCATCCGCACCTCGTTCAAATTCAAAATAAAATCCACGAAATTTAGGTTAAAAAATAATTTCGAGTGCTATTTTTTGCTTGTTGGCATGAGATGTCTCCGCTCGCCTTACGGCTCGGTCGACAGGACGAAGCGTTTTTAAGGAAGTGGGTGGGACAATGGAGGGAGCGGCTTCACCGTTCCCTCCATTGTCCCACCCACTTTGACTCCACATTGAAAGTCGTCATGTCGACCGCAGCAGAGTGGGCGTTAGCCTGCTCTGCGGAGCGGAGACATCCCTTGCCAATAAGCCTCGTCTCAACCGACTTGTCTATGTATTCCAAAAAAATAGCACTCGAAATTATTTTTTAACCTAAATTTACGGTAAACAAGTCCTGCTCGACTTCGATTGTGCAGTAGCAACCCAGGTTGAAACGCGTGGGCTTAATTAATCCGTCTAACGTAACATCAAGCGTTTCCCACCCTATTTCATATTTCAATTGGGTAATAGTGCCATTCATGATGCGAGAACAAAAACTGATGCTGCAAAGGTAACACAAGAAGCCGGTGTGCAACAAGACATGGAATCAAAAAAATAATTATTAAAATATTTGGTAGTTTCAAAAAAAATGCCGTACTTTGCAGTCCTTCTAAACCACAAAATGTTGACAAAGCGTTGTCAATTGTTTAGAAGAAGCGTACATATCTCACTTAAGAATCTAGTAAATTCAATACAACTCGGGATATGGGCACTGCGCTAGCGTTTTTGGTTGTATATAATTCTTGAATTCTTTGAATTCTTGAACATTTATATATGGCAGAAGCGTGGGTGGCTGTTGCTCTCTGAGTTGTGGGCTTACTAGAGCCTTTAAGTGGAGAGTGAATGGTCCCTGCGCTTTTCTCATTTTATAAATTGCCGAACTTGGGGACGGAGAGGCGAAAAAAACATTATGTACAAATGAAAACATTTAATTTCAGGAGATTGCGGATCAAGTCCGCAATGACAGTTGCATTGCTGGTTGCCTGTGTTCTGGTAACCGGTAACTGTTCACCGGTAACTGCCCAAGTGGCAATTGGTGGGGATGGCACCGTCACGCCGGGTGCGTTGTTAGATTTATCGCAAGTCACTGACGTTGGCGGCTTGTTGTTACCTCAAATTGTAAGTGCAGACACAGCGACTGCCGTATTGAAAAAGCCGGGCATGCTGGTTTACAACAAAACAGACGGAAAAATTTACGCTTACAACGGTTCTGCTTGGAGTGCCGGTGGTGGTTCAGGAGGCTCCGGTGGTGGCGGCGGAGGCGGTGAGCCTGACCCCACACCCTCGCCCAAAACTTGCGGTGGTTCAGTCATGGGTGTGTCAGGCAATCTTTATCCGATTGGGAGTTATCCTTATGCTCAAAATGACTTGAAAAACTTGTGCTGGACACTAACCAACCTTCTTGAGGCTGGAGCGTCTTTTACTTCTTATACTGGGAAGGCTGAGGTTCGTGGATATTACTACGGTTCGGGTGTGGCTTCCATTCCGGGAAACGATATTTGCGAGCAAAGCGTGGGTAGCCAATGGCGTGTTCCTAACATGCACGACTGGGAACTGTTACAGGGGGGTATGGGAGATCTCACCTACGCCGAGTCGAATTACTGGGTCGGTGCGCCCAACGCACTTGCCGGACGTAGAAGCACAATTACTCGTTGTAATGGCGGGATCCAACCTGACATCGCAATTGAGTGGGATGTCTCTTCTTTTTTTCTGATAGGCGGTGCTGGATATCCGAAGGTGTCGATAACACCGGGCGTGCAACCCACCTTTGTGTACGACTTTCTGACCGAAACTCATAAATGCCCGGGCGGGGATCCTAATTTCATTTCGAATTATATAGACCATGTGTCCATACGGTGTGTTCGGGATTTGTGAGTTTAACCCAGAAAAATAAGTCTTTATGATTACGATTTTTTCATTTTTTCAGAAAATAGTTGGTAGATTCTAAAAAAATGATTAATTTCGCATCATATTCCAAACAGAGTTGATGACCACAACCCGTTTGGATGGACTTCTGGGTTAAATGATAAGCATTTTAGATATTACTTTGTCTTAGAAAATCCACAATTTTCAAAGCGAAACAAAGTGATTAGACAACAAAATGCTTGCGTTCTTTGTTTGTAACTAATAACCATTAGATACAATTAAGGGCGCAGGATTGTTGTTTATTTGTTTCGCGGGTATGTGGATGTCTCTAAGACGGATAAATTAACAGTTCCTGCGCCCTTTTTATGTTTAAATCTCCCGCCCGAAAGGAACGTGGGAGGCAAAAAAAATGATTACAAATAAAACATTCATGACAATAGAAGGGCATAGAGAGGAGGGTGATTAGTTTCATCCCGTTGGGGATGATAGCTCGGTAGAAAAGGCAATCACCCTCCCTCACCTCCGGCATGCGGGAATGGGCGACGAGCATTGTTTTCTACCGAGCTAACATTCCTAAAGGAATGCAGGGAACAAACAAATTAAATTTATAAAATTACAAACAAATGAAAAACAATAATTTTAGGAGAGTACGGATGGGATTGCGGGTCAAGCCCGCAATGACGCCATCGTCGGTGCGGATCTGTTCCGCAATGACATCATCATTAGCGCGGATTACATCCGCAATGACATCATCATTGGTGCGGATTACATCCGGGATGACATCATCATTGGTGCGGATCTGCTCCGCAATGACATCATCATCGCTGCGGATCAAGCCCGCAATGACACTGTTCACGATAATCTGCTTGTTGGTAACTGGTAACTGTTCACTGGTAACTGCCCAGGTTTCAATTGGTAGTGCAACCGATTCGGTCACGGCCGGGTCAGTGCTGGATTTAAGTCAGGGCTATGGCGGACTGCTGTTGCCACAAGTCACGGATACGACTGCGGCTACTCGCACAGCCGGTATGATGGTGTTCAGCCAGGCTGATAACACAGTCTATACTTACAACGATGTCACGTCTACTTGGACGGCTTTAGGCAGTTCGGGTGGTGGTACTTACACCTGTAGCGGTGCCGGTAACGGCACGATAACAAGTCTTTCCGGCAATACGTATTGTACGGCTACCTATCCGGATGCAACAACGGATTTGAAACACCTTCGCTGGACACTCAGTAATTTGATGGAAGCCGGTGAGAGTGCTACGAATTACGAGGGTCAAATCGAAGACCGGGGCTATTACTACACTTGGGCGCAAGCCAAGCCAACAGGCGATGATGATATCTGTAAGAAAAACTTGAATCGCTATTACCGCATTCCCACTGATGCCGACTGGGCGTTACTGATAGCCGGCTATGCGTCGTTGACGGATGACGAAAAAGCCGGCTGGCAAGGAACAGCTTCTCTGGCAGGTTTTCATCACAGCAGCGGTACGTGGGTAAGTTGGGGTTACAGCGGTTGGTGGTGGAGTAGTTCGGCAGCAAATAAAGGCTTCACTAATGACGATGGCTCCTGGACT
>JAISKM010000068.1 GCA_031261285.1 Candidatus Symbiothrix sp.
AAATTATGGATGCTTTCCAACGGAAGAATTATGCCTGTGGCTACTTTTGCCCACGATTTTACCTTAAAACTAACCGGCAAAACGTCGTTCGGTTATTTGGATGCCAACCAATTTTTAGCCGGATTTTTGTTCTTTCCCGAAAAATGGCAACACGTCGCTTTGTTTGACGTGAAAGACAGCGAATTGAAAAAACTGCTGAATGCCGAAACGGAAAAGGCAGCCTTGCAGGATTTTTATGATGCGGAAGGAAATTATAAACTCAGTTCCTATTGGAAAGCCTTGAGCCAACAAACCGCTCGCTCGCCCCAACTGAAAGAAGTGGAAAAATTGAACGACAAAATACAGTTAATCAATATGTTACATTCCGGAAATCTTTTGCAGATTTATCCGCAACGCATCCAAAATCGCGTGCAATGGTATTATCCTACGCAAGATTTGCCGACCGAAGAAGAGCAAAAAAATATCCAAATTATCCGACAGTCGCTGCTCAATTATTATCAAGCCATCCGAGCCAATGATGCACAAAAAACGGCAGAAAGTTTGCAAATTATCAGCGATTTTCAACAACAAAATGCTGGCGAAATTTTGCCTTCGGATACCGCTCGAGCAGTAGAAATTTTCTATATGAAAACCAATTTTACCTCGCTGTTATTCAAAATAAATCTCACATTAGGGCTCTTGGCGTTGGTATCGCTCTTGGCTTTTTCCGGAAAAAAATTAAAAACAGCAACGAGGATATTTTATATCTTGCTGATAGTCAGTTTGCTCATTCACACACTATCTATCGCTTTGCGCACTTTCCTTGCCGGACGACTTCCTTTCGGCAACGGCTACGAAACCATGCTATTGATTGCTTGGTGCGCGATGTTTCTCGCTGTCCTGTTCGGACGAAAAATCCGTATCCTAATCACGTTCGGCTATCTACTTTCCGGCTGCACGCTGTTGGTAGCCTACATCGGAACAAAAAATCCGCAAATCACGCCCTTAGTGCCGGTATTATCCTCCCCACTATTGAGCATTCACGTTTCCACCATCATGGTAGCCTACACCCTGTTAGCCTTCATCTTCCTCAACAGCTTCATCACCTTAATCCACCACCTCATTTCCACGTTATCCCATTCATCCCCAATGTCCCCAATGTCCCAACACTCCACCCAATACAACCTCATCTGCCTCTACCCCGCGCTCTTGTTCTTGGGCACAGGAATTTTCCTCGGTGCTGTTTGGGCAAACATCTCGTGGGGACGTTATTGGGGCTGGGATCCCAAAGAAGTGTGGGCATTAATCACGTTTCTAATTTACTGTTTGCCGTTGCATCAACGCCATTTAAAACTGTTTACGCATCCGGTTTATTTTCATTGCTTTTGCGTCATCGCCTTTCTCAGCGTGCTGATTACCTATTTTGGAGTAAATTATTTTCTGGGCGGCATGCACAGTTACGCCGGATAAAAGATTTATATATAATTTTTTTGTGGTATTATAACGCAAATTCTTTTGCAATGTTGATTTGTTTCAAGAAATAATCGTCGTGCGACACCACGATGAGCGTTCCTTGGTAATCGTTGATTGCTTCGGTCAGGATTTCAATGTTTTGAATGTCCAAATTGTTTGTTGGTTCGTCCAACACGATGATGTCGGGCGCTTGATTGGCGATTGTGAGGCAGCAAAGCATCAGGCGCATTTTTTCGCCGCCGCTCAATCGTTGGCACGACTTGTCCCAAAATTCGTTTGTGAACAAAAAACGGTTGAGCCGGATTTTCACTTCGTGTTCGGGCAGGTTGGACTGATTAAACGTTTGTGCCTGTTCATAGACACTTAAATTGTTGTTGATCAACGAATAATCTTGGTCGATGTAGACCGATTTACTGTCCGCCAGAGAGATTGTGCCATGTTTTGGCGTAAGTTCGCCTAACATGATTTTGATTAATGTGGTTTTGCCGGAGCCGTTTTGTCCTTTCAAAGCGATGCGTTCGCCGCTCGTGATTTGAAAATTGAGTGGTTGTTTCCAAAGCGACCTGTTTTCATATTCAGGATTTCCATTTCTCGGTGTGCCGTATCCGTGGTTGATGCCGGTTGCCGTGACGAGGATTTTTCCTTTGTGCAGTTGGGAGTTGTCGAAACCGAATTTCATTTTATCTTTGTCCGGGATTTGCAACCTTAACTCGCTGAGTTCTTGCGCGATACCGCTTGTTTTTTCGGCGTGAACGCCTTTTATTCGGGCACTGCTGTTTTCGGCGTCGTTTTTTAGTTTGTCCATCATTGCCTTTCCGGTGCCCTCTTTTTTCTGCTGTTTTGAGCCACGGGCTTCTAATTTTTGTTGGCGTTCTTTTATTTCCTGTTCGGTTTTTCGGGCTTTGCGCAAGGTTTTTTCTTTTTCGAGCAAGTTGTTTTTAAACGCCTCATTTTCAATCTGTTTCTGTTCGGTATAGAAATCGTAATTGCCGCCGTACGTTTTAATGCCGTGAGCACTCATCTCGCACATGGTGTCCAATTGATTGAGCAACGTCCGGTCGTGGCTTACAACGATGATTGCACTTGGACTTTTCCGAATAAATTGATAAAGCAGTTCGCGACTTTCGGCATCCAAATGATTGCTTGGCTCGTCTAACAGCACGATTTCAGGTTGATGAATCGTGATGCCGGCAAGAAAAACTTTTGTTTTTTGTCCGCCACTCAAGGTTTCCATTTTTTGATTTAAGTCCAACCGGTCTAATTTCCACAAACTTAATGCTTCCCGGCAGCGTTCTTCAATGGTCCAATCGTCGTCCAAGGTGGTCAGATACTCCTCCGTCACATTGCCCGCCAAAATTTCAGACAGCGCATTTAGTTTTGTGTCTATTCCAAGTGCTTGCGCAATCGTCAGTTCATTGAATTGCCCCACGATTTGCGGCACATAATACGGTTTTGAATCCACAGTCAATGCACCGGTTGCGGGTTGCAAAACGCCGGCAATCAGTTTCAAAAGTGTCGATTTCCCCACGCCGTTATTCCCGATGAGTGCGATTTTCTCTTTCGGATTCACGGTCAAGTGGATGTTGTCGAACAATAAAGTCCTGTCGGGATGGGTGTAGCTGATATTTTTTAATGTGAACATAATGGGCAAAATTACAAAAAATAGTGATATCAGTTGTAATTTTGCCCACTAATGAATTGCACGTATCAATTAAATGCCGCCGTCCAAAATCCACACTTTGGCTTTGTTATCGTTGCGAACGGCGAGGTTGATTTTTTTAATCTCGCCATTGGCTAAACGGACTTCTACGGGAACAAAAATTCCGGGATAAGTTCCTGATTTAAACGGTTTTCCCAATTTAAGTCATCGACAAATTTTAACCGCACAACTTCGGCTTGTTCCGGGGGCAAATCCTGTAACAAATCTTCGATTCTAACGTATTCGGCGAGGCAAGATTTTTGTTCTTCGTCAGTTAATGAATTGCTAAAATGCTCAATATCAACGTATTGTATTTTAGCGAATTTCCTTTTATAATCCGTGCAAGCGTTGGCAATGGATTTCAGAAGATACGGTTTGACGTTTTGTGCTGCAGACACACGCCTCATATCCTCATAAAATCGCAGAAACACCTCTTGCACAATGTCTTGCGCCGCTTCATACGAGCCGACTCGATAGAATGCAAACGAAAATAACTGATTTTGATGGGTATCAATAATCCGTTCCAATTCTTTGAGTTTGTCGAAAATAATTCTCATAAACAAATCGCTTTTACTAATATGACGTAAAATTATAAAAATCGGTTTAATGTTTTTGAGAAAACGTCACTTTCCTAATTTCTTTTTTGAAATTATTTCGACCCAAAATACAAAAATAGCATACCGGTGAGTTTATAGATTCTCTTTCAGTATTTTTTTGAGCGGCAAAAACAGCCGTTCGAGCAACGAGATGTCTTCCGTGATAATATCCGCCTGTCCCTGCATGTTCGGCAGATACGGTAAGTCTTTTTTATAAGTAGTCATTAATCCCTCCGGAAGACTGATTTCTACCGCATAATACACCTGGTCGCCCGATTTGACCGGAACAAGGGAAATGTGTTGCACGGTGCCTCTCAAAATGCCGTATTCGTTTTCCGGGAAATTCTCGATTCGGATATTGACGGTTTGTCCCGGTTTTACTTTTCCCGAACGCGCAATCGGGAGCGAGGCTTTGCCGATTAGTTCAACCTTAGTATCCTCTCTCATTGTTGGGGTTCCCGCCTGCGCGGGAATGACGGTAAACACGTCTTCGCCTGCGTTTACATTTTGGTTGGTCATCCAAAAATTGGTAAACGTGATTTTTCCGTCAATGGGTGCAATCAATACATAACTCAATTCCCAATTCTGAATTTCCTTTTTCAATTGGGAAACAAGCGACTGCAACTGCGTTTGCAAGCCATTGAGTTTTTCAATATCCTGATGCCCCGTATCTAACAGCGATTCTTTCAGCTGTGCCAGTTGTATCTGCATATTGTCGAGTGTAGAACGCATCGTTTCACAGGACAGGGCGCTTTGTAAACTGGCGTTTTTGGATTTCTCCAGTTCCTCGTGCGAAATCATCTCTTGGGCATGAAGCGTGGAATCCCGACGGAATTGTTTTTGAACAAGCAGATGTTGCTCTTCCGTGATGCGTTGTTGGCGAAGCAGGTTTTGATACTGCTGTTCGTACTGCACAATCCGCTCGCGGGTCATCGCTATTTTTTGCGGATAGTATAACAGCCGTTTGTACTCCAGGTACTCAAACAAATTGGTGTAAAACGACGAATAAACGCTTTGCAAACTGCCGAGTTGCAGATTTTTGTCCGGCAGCGGCGGCAACGGGTCATTCCCGCGCAGGCGGGAATCCCAACAATGAGAGAGGACACCGCTTTGCAAATACTGCTTTAACGTCAACACATCTTGTGTTCGGGCGGGATTGTCAATCACTGCCAGATACTCACCTGCTGTTACTTCCTGATTATCCGTCACATACAATTCGTTCAACTTGCCGGACGAATGGGCGACAATCGCTGCCGGTGGCGTGGAACCGGTCAGAACAACACTCGACGAAATAATGTCCGGATACTTGAAAAAGGCACTGCCAATGATAAGAATTAGCACAATAACAGCCAGCACCGTGATCCCCCACCGCAAAATCCAAGGCGGAACACCGCCGAGAATTTC
>JAISKM010000110.1 GCA_031261285.1 Candidatus Symbiothrix sp.
ATAATCAATCGCCAACCGGAACCAATCATGACTGACTTCCACATCCGAATTCAACAGCACCACATATTCGTAATCCAAATCATTCAACGCCCGGTTGTAACCTTCTGCAAAACCGTAATTTTTATCCAAGGCTTGAATAATGATGAAAGGATAATGTGTTTTCAGAAATTCCAACGAATTGTCAGTCGAGCCATTATCCGCCACTATAACATCTACCTTGTTCATAAGCGTATGCCTCAACAAATACGGTAAAAACTGTTCCAACAGCTTCCGACCGTTCCAATTAAGAATGACGATAGCAGTTTGTTTCTTCATCGAAATCGTTCAATGTTACAGTTGTCAATTTATTTATCCAACCGGTATTATAATCCGCCTCTACCTTAACGTAGTTTTCGGTGAATCCGTGCATTTTATCACCTCTTTTTGTGTGCTCAAACAAAACTTGATGTGTCGTTCCGGCTTGTGAGCGGTAAAATTCTTTCAGCTTTCTATCCGACAATTCCAATAATTGCTTGCTCCGTACCTGTTTTTCCTTCGGGGAAACCACCGGTTCTATTTTCAAAGCCATGGTTCCCGGTCGTTCGGAATACGGAAATACATGCAATTGCGAAAAAGGCAAGGCTTCCAAAAAGCGTTTCGCCTCTTCAAAATAAGCAGGCGTTTCTCCTCTCATTCCGACGATTACATCCACTCCGATAAAGGCATCCGGCAAGATATTTTTTATTTTCTCCAATTTGGATTTGAAAAATTCAGTCGTGTATTTCCGGTGCATGAGTTTCAAAACTTCGTCGGAACCGGCTTGCAGTGGAATGTGAAAATGAGGTGCAAACCGTTGGGATTGAGCCGTAAATTCCAGTATTTCATCCGTCAGCAAATTGGGTTCAATAGACGATATCCGGAAACGCTTGATGGTTTCCACTTTGTCCAGTGCTTGTATCAAATCGAAAAAAGTTTCTCCGGTGGTTTTGCCGAAATCGCCGATATTGACACCGGTCAACACGATTTCTTTGCCACCGTCTTTTCCGGCTGTTTCCGCCATTTGCACCAAATCTTCGATTTTGCCGTTCCGGCTTCTGCCACGTGCAAAAGGAATCGTACAATAGGTGCAGTAATAATCGCAACCGTCCTGCACCTTCAGGAAATGGCGGGTCCGGTCGTCCTGCGAACAGGAAGGGACAAACTTAGTCAAATCTTTTTCCAATATCAAATCCACGCCTTCGATTTGGCGCACTTCTTCCGGGTTCAATTGCGTGTAACAACCGGTCACAATCATGAATGCCTCCGGATGTTGTTTTTTGATCCGGCGAATGGCTTGCCGGCATTTCTTGTCCGCCAATTCGGTCACGGAGCAAGTATTAACAATGCAAATATCAGCTTTTTCGCCCGCCGCCGCTTTTTGTATCCCTTGTTCCGAAAGATATTTCCCCAGCGTGGAAGTTTCGGCAAAATTCAATTTACAACCCAAGGTATAATAGACTGCCTTTTTGTTTTGAAAAATAAAATTGTCAATCATGAAGTATGCATAACTTCCGCAAAAGTACGAAAAAATAACGGCAAATGATGACTTAATGTAGAAATTTAAAAACACAACAAGAAAAGTTTATAAGACGTAATCGCGGAGATGATTACTGTTACACAAAAAAAATAGAAATTATAATTGGCTAAAAGCCTATAAAAATTAACACTTATAGCCAATTATAGGAAATTATTTTCTACTTAAATAAATCATTTACAGTTATTTGTGATTGTATATTTCCCGAAAATTTATTTCTTCTAATACCATAAGTTGTAATCATTGTAAGGTGTAGAGCTTTGTTGGTTTGTGTTTCCTCGCGAAAAACAGTGCGTTTGTTGCGCAGATTTTCGTCCTGTTTTTTGTCAATAATAAATTTTCCACTCGCAAACTTTATTTCGCAAAGATTTATCACTCTGTCGTTTCGATCAATAACAAGGTCAATTTGTGCGCCGTTTTCACTGTCGTTGCTGCGCCACGAATACGCGCTTGTCAATACACCCGAAATGCCGAGCGTTTGCTTTATCTGCGGCAAATGTGCCAAGCAAACCTGTTCAAAAGCGTAACCCGACCATGCGCGGTGGCGGGCATTTTCAATAAAATGCGACCAGTAATGCTCGTCGAGAATGCTCCTGTCTTTCAAAAAATTGAAATAGAAAAGCGTGTAAAAATCAATGAGTTGAAACAGCGTGTCGCGCGTTTTTTTGCCATAATTGCGATAGCGGCGAATAAAGCCACAAAGTTCTAATTCATCGAAAATGCGATTGATACTGCCGCCATTGGGAAGTTTTGTCGCCTCGATGATTTCTTCGCGCGTCAGTCCCTTGCGTTTGTTACTTAAGGCTTCGACAATTTTAATGTGATTTTCGGCTTTTTTGAACAAAGAGGCATATAGATTTTTAAACTCATTTTTGAGCGGCGCATTTTCAGTAAATAAAAGATTATCAACGTTTTGCGTCATACTCAACTCTTTGCGCATCAGCGAAAGATAAAACGGTATTCCGCCAAAAATCATATAATTTTCAACAATTTCATGCTGCGACATTGCGATACGCTGACGGCGGTAGAATTGCTCACATTCCAATAGTGTGAAAGGGCGCAACTGAATTTGTCCCGTAATGCGATTGTGTAGTCCACCGTGATTGTTGAGCAATTTGTTTGTGATCCACGAACTTGCCGATCCGCAAACAATGAGCAAAATATCTTTTTGCCCCGAAGCCCAAGCATTCCAAAAATGCTCCAACGCCGAAAGAAAGCCCGAACGCGGCGTATCCATCCAAGGCATTTCGTCAATAAAAACAACTTTTTTGCCTCGTTTTTTAGTATTTTGCAACAAATGCTTCAGTTGCCCGAAACTGTCGAACCACGATTTTTGTTCTTCGTATTTTTCGGTTCCATACTCATTGAGCGAAGCATTGAAACTGTGCAATTGAGATTCTAATCTTTCATTTGCCATTCCCGTATGGTAAAAAGTAAATTTACTGCCAAAAAACTCGCGCACAAGGAAAGTTTTACCCACGCGCCGCCGTCCGAAAACAGCCACAAATTCCGCTTTATCCGATTGTACCAAGCGTTTCAAATCTTCCTGCTCTGCTTTTCTTCCAATAATTGCCATAATGAAAAATGAGTTATAATTGGCTGTAAAGGTATAAAAAAATCTACTTATAGCCAAATATAATTTCTTTTTTCGTGTAAACCAATATGTCAAAGAACGCTTTATTTCTAAAATTATTTTATTAATAATTCCGGTCTATATTCAAAGTGCATGGTATCGTAATGATACCATTTGCCTCCCCAGATAAAGCCGTGTTCTTCAAATATATCTACAATTCCTTGCGGAATTTTGTTTTTATAACCCAAATCGACGTTTTCGGAAGTACATTGGCAGTCCCATTGCCAATAATTGGAATATTGGGTATTCAAATCTATGGCAATTCCAAAACTGTGTCCGCTCAACCGATTTTTACTTCCTCTTACCATTCGCCAATTAAATGTGCCTGCAGATTTCAAATACACTTTCCATTCGGGATGTTTGTCCAATTCCGCCGAAACCTCCAACAAACGCTTATCTACCTCATTTTCAGATGTTATTTGCAGTTTTTGACCAACCAATGCAGGACACCATATTATTGACACCAATTTTTCTTGAACTTCCGCGCTGTTGCTACCGTACATTTTCTTAAAAAACGCATCGTTTCGGATTCTGCCCGGGTCGTAGTTCTTCTCTATTGTTGTGATTGTGTCTCCTTTCAGATAGAGAAAAGCGAACATATCCTGTATATCCGGATTTTCTATCATACCTTCAAATGATTTCTCTTCCCCATCATCGAAAATCAACATAGAACTGTCATTGAAAATGATATAATTTTCATCATACCCTTTGATATGAGCAGGATAAGCGAGCATTAATTTTTCAACTTCTCTTGGCACAACCTTATTCTGTCCGGAACTGTCACACAACCATTCGGTTTGTTTCGTACCATCGCTTTCCTCTTTCTGTGCTTTTGCACACGAGGTAAAGAGTAGAAAAGAGAAAGTCAATAAAATCAATTTATTTATATTTTTCATGTTGCCTGATAAATTCTACGTTTTTCAATTCAATATTAGTCAATGATACCTCATCGTATAACGGTTGATACCATGACTGCCGCGAGAAATACTCCTGCAAGTCGGCGGATTTAAATCGGCGACCGTGCCGCGCATAAATTTCATTACGCAAAATCCGCAACTGTGCTTTGGAAAGTCCGTACAAATCACTTTCGGTAAGCAAACGGATTGAGAGTTGATAATCGGAAGAAGAATTTTCGTTATCCTGATTAACAGGTGGTTGCGGTGTAATTTCTTCTACTTTAGGAACAACATCTACGGTATTTGTTTCAAGTACCGCTAACTCATTGGGTGGCGAGGTCGTTTCAAGAATTTTTGTTTGGCTCTCAACTTTTTCGCTGTTTAACCCGAAAAACTCGCTGACCGAATCCCAATTTTTATAGACAAACCAACCGACAACGGCAATGATTATCACCATAATAAGTGTATTGTTACCACCTTTTTTCTTCTCAGCAGGCGGATTTGAATTTTCTGTTTGCGTACTACCGCCCGTTCCCTTAAAACACTTGTTGCAGATTTCAAGGAAATTCTTCAAATATACTTGCAACAGCCGATTATTGCCGTGCCGCGCCAAGCCGTTTTTGAGAACATTGATATATATTCCGCCTTCGGTTGCGGCGTAATTGCCTGTGCTGAAAATTGTTTTCAGTGCTGCAAATGCCTGTTGCTCTTCGGGTGAAAGGGCGTTTTGTGCCGTATCAATGCCTTGTACGGCTTTCTGATACTTTTCTATTTCTTGAGTTGTTAGCATAATATTTTTTTTGTTTCTAAGAAATCATTATTTTGGTGCTACTGGTGGCGGTGTCGAATTTGGTTGCGGAGATGGCGTTGATGATTGCGCATCCAGTACCGTTGATTGTCGTGGCAATGATGGAGGAGGTGTTGGTCCTGCTGGTGTTAGCCCTGGTGCGGTTATATTATCATATATTAGTTCTCCGCTTTTGAAATTATAACCAGCACTTGTAGCAAGTTTTTGTACTAACATTGATGCTTTATCATCCAAAGTCAAGGGAAGTAACGATATAGATCTCTTGGCAGTAACATATTGAGTTTTTCCATTAATGAATTTATAATTGTACATTGCATAATCTTGTTCATGTATAATTGGTCTCAATAAACATGTTCCATCTTCAAATGGTACAATATAATTGGATAATGGTGCATTTTCAAGCATATCATTTAAACTACAGGTTAATTGCCAACCACTTGGTAATCTTTTACGAAGTTCTGAGTCTATTCGTTCTTCCTTATTTGCCAATAAACCTGTACGAATAATCGCTCGCCTTTCATCTCCTCGCTTCTGAAAACTAATATGAATCTTGTATGAATTTTTCACATAGTTTTTTGCTGGAATGACCACTAATTTAACAATTCCTACCGTTGTTTCATACCCCACATATGCACTTGCATATACTCCAGTCAATCTTATCTTGGCAATTGCGTCTGTTATGAATTCATCAATGTCTAAATCAACAAGTAACTCATTATTCGCCCCCAGAGACAAATTTAATGGTAATTTGTCATTTATTTCATTTATAGCGTCAACTGACAAATCTAACATAAATTGTGCACCATCAAAACAAGAACCACTGACTTGTCCAACTTGCTGCCAACCTCCATAAGTGATATTATCATTATGCCCTCTGTCGCTACCACTACTAATTTGATTGTCTGCCAGCCACCAAGTGCCATTTTTATTATAGTTGTCAGGCAAAACTACTTGATATTTACAGCCATTATAAGTTAGAAATATACCACCTATTTCGTATTTTCCAAGAATAGGTTTTGTGTATTCTTCCGATAATGCATCTATTATTCCATCTCCGTCTGTATCTTTTTCTGTCGGGTCGGAAATCATTTTTACATGCACATGAATAAGAGTATCATTAACTTGTTTATCTGTAACAACAATTTCCTCGCCGTTTAGCAAACCATCACCATCTAAATCAGCCGGACAATTTACCCAATCAATGCCTTTTTCATTCAGATATGTTGAGCCGGTAGATAATTTTAATTTTCCTTCTGTCAATAATTTAGCGTAATAATCTGAAATTTTGTCGCCATTAGAATCTTTGAAATAGCCATCTTCATCTTTTTGTACAGTAGTAAAAATACCTTTCAATAGTTCTGCACTTGTGGCGTAATAATACACACCACCTGTTTGATTTGCGATTTCTCGTAGCAATTTTTCATCAACTTGTCCCAATCCGATTGTATATATAGTTGTACCGATTGCATTAGCAGTCTTTATGATGTCTTGATAATGTGATATATTACTGTTATCCTGCCCGTCGGTCAGTAGAATTATTATGGGAACAGAACGACTGTCGGACTGAATTTCCTGCATTGCAGCAGCCAAGCCGCTGTGAATATTAGTACCACCGCCACTATGAATTGAATTAAGCAAATTGATTACTTCATCTTTTTGGCTTAATTCCGTCAAATGAGAAATAAGACGAGCAGAATTTTCAAATCCATAAATTGCCGCTCGATTGTTTGAAGATTCCGCCGCCATTGCATTTACAAACTGTTTTGCCGCATCAACTCGCAAATATGCAGGGTCATTTTGTTGCATACTCCCCGATTCGTCAATAACAAAAACCACATCGAATTTTGGATTTATTGTCATCGTTTTTGGTGGTTTCCGAATGGCTACTTGATTATACCACTCCTTATTATACTCCACACTGTTGAGCAAAATATAAGTCGAAAAATGCGCAGTCGTTGCCGTTACACTCGACCAACCTTTGCCTGAATCAGAGATAATCGTCTGGTTAGGCAGTTCTTCAAGTGTTCCATTTACCTCGTTGAAATAATAAATACGCGGTTGAAAATTGTCACTTATTCTGCCCAAACCGGCATCATACTCAAAGGTTATTTTTGCACTGTCCATCTTGCCGTTGTACGAAAAATCGTAGGCAGTAGCCAAATAGCCGGGTATGCTTGTCGATAAAAGTGCGCTACTGCGCGGCGTTTTCGTAGCAACGCCAATTTTCTTGCCGTTGCTGTCGAAAACATCTGCACCTGCTTTGACAGGTTGCGAAAACGCAATCAAGTTTGATTTCATCGCATCGAAAACCGGCAGTTTGAAAGGATTCAGGAACACGCAAGCCACAAGTGCGACAATCGCCACAGGCACAGCACAAAATGTCCACTGTTTCAGTTTGGAAGTTGCAGCTTCGCGTAGTTGCGCAAACACAACATTGTTAGCAAAAAATTGGAAGAGGCAAAACCACAAAAACATTTTGCCTGCTTCCAAATACCGCACCGAAGCCACATCGCCCCAAATAATATCCTTTTCGCCAAAGCCGCTTATCGCGCCGCCCAATCGCTCGAAAGCGAGGAACAAAAGCACGGCAGGCGCAACTTCGGCAAGCCAGACAAACAAGTTTGGCTTTGGATTGCCGACAATCATCGCACACAACGCACCCACACCCAAGAAAGTCCAAGCAAAGGCATATCCGCCCGAAATTTGTCCGCCGTGCGTGGAATACATATAAATTCCGGCAACAGTCGCCACAACGAAAGCGAGTTTTTCGCGGATTTCGCCGTTTTGATTGCGGTGCAAAAGAACAAGCCCAGCCACTGCACCCGCCACAAGGGCGGTTACAAAGCCGGGCATATTGAATTGTAGCTCCGTACATAAAAAATGCACCGCAGCCCCAAGAGCAACCATAATAACAGCCAAAAGGAATATAAACTTCAGATTCTTTGTAAACCGTCCTTTTGAACCAAACACAATAGCGTTTAACGAAGGTCGTTGTTTCAGCACAGGCGGTTGAGCGGGAGGCACAGGCGGATTGGGTACTATCGTTGATGCAGGCACGGTTGCTTGTGCCGGCTGCGAAAAAACCCACGAATTGCTTGAATCCGTTGCCGATCCATTTGGCTTTGCCGGTTGTTGCGGCTTGTCATCACTATTGCCAAACTGCCATTTTTGAGAATCTGAATTTTCTTTCATTTGTTTACATTAAATTATTTTCGTACAAGACCTCAAAAACCGGACTTTACTTGTTCCATCAAAATAGACTGGCATACCTCCGATATTATCACCAGCAGTATTCTGGAAAGAATTTGATACACCACCAGCGTGACTATCAAAGCAATCACGATACCTGTTGTCTTTTTTTCGGCAGCAGGTTTCAACTGCGGCTCAATACCGAGGAACAGGATATAAAGTCCGTAAAGCCCCGCCAAAGGAATGATAAAAGCAAGAGGTGACCAAAGATAAACTATCCCTGCAACACACAGCGGCGTATAGGAATAAGCCACCAGCGCAAACGAGCGGTTGAGGTCTTTCTGCGAGCCAAACTGGTCGGCAAGCGCGTTGATAATTGCTGCGCTCAGATAAATCCCGCCAAGCATGGTAGCAAACTGTGCAACAGCCGCGATAATCCCCGGTGCAAGTGCCATAAAGGAATGTCCGAGGCTGCCCGCATACGAATGAATTTGCCACCAGTAACCCACAAAATAGGCTACAGCCGGAATCAGTGCTATTGTCAAAACATACGGCAACACTTTTGTTTGAGGTGCACTTTCAGCCTCAATAACTGCCCATTCCCCTTTCGGATTGAACATAATTGCTTTTACCCTGTCAATAATTGAGAAACCGGTTGACGTACCTGTTGCCGGAGTAGAGGTTGGCGGAGGCGGAGTTGTTGTGCTGCTCTGTGTTGCCGAAGGAGTTACCGTTTGTTGCGGTTTTTCGACATTGGCAGGTTCATTCGAATTTGATGAACCGGTGCCGCTTGTGGAACCGAAGTTCCAAGAATTGTTTTGTGCCATAAAACTGAGATTAATTTGTTAATAAAATTTATTGATTCTATTTGATTTACTGTTGAAAACAAAGTCTACAAATCATTTTTATTTATATAGCCGGAATTTGTTAGCATATAACCCTTATACTCTAAATACACTATAACCATACTGCCTTTCTTAAAATATAAATCCAAAGGCTTGAAATGGTCATTTGCGTCCAAATAATAGAGGCTTGTATTCTTTTTAGTCACATACGTTTTAGGTTTAGATGTTTCCAAATCGTTTTTTGCGTTCTGTAAGTATGTGATTCTATTCTGTAATTCTGTTCTTGTGTTCTCTAATTCTTTTCTTGCAGATGCCAAATCTCCGTTTACAGTTTTTAAATTTTCCTCAGCAGAATGTAAGTCTGATTTCAAGTAGTAAATATAGCATCCTCCACACATACATAAAATATACAAGCAAAACAAAATTATAAATTTGAACGACATGCTTTTATTGTGTAATTTAGAAATTTCACTTTCTTTAGATATGATTTCCTCCTGTTGCTTTGACAGCTTTTTATTCGCTTGTTGCAAATTCCATTCTGTTACATCCAACTTTGCCCTTAAGTCATCCTCTACCATATTATTTGGGCGTTTGGGTAATTTGATTTTTACTTTTGCCTGTTTGGTGTCATTCTGTTTATTAGCATTAGTAAAATTCCACGCTCCACCTGAATAACTACCTTCTTGTTCTTCATCGGCTTCTATTATTTCTACATATTCTTCGAGAGGAAACAGGTGGTTTAAGTCGGTTTCTACGCAAAATTCTTTCAATTTCCCGGTCAAGCATTTTATATCAGAAGACATAGTTAAAAGTGTCTTGAATACTGCCGAATTTTCCGGAAATTCAAAATCGGCGTTAGAAAAAAGCAATGTTTCAGTGTCTTTGACAGCCTCCCAAAGTTGAGAATTTTCCGCAATTGCCAGCAGAGAAAGGTAAATGACCAACTCGGAAAAATAATCGGCTTTCAAACCCAAATTCAATGTGTTATCTTTCAAACGCAAAGGATGTTGATAACCGGGCAGACCTTGTATGACCCTTTGTTCGCCCAATAAGGCAGGGACACATAAATCATCGTAATCAATCAAATAGATTTTGCTGCCTGTTGAATTCAAAATAATGTTTCCATGTTGCAGGTCGCCGTGTGCAATTTGATTTTTGTGTAACGCCGTAACCATTTCCAAAAACTCTCCGGCAACTCTTAGCAGTAATTCAGGTTCATTTTTATGATTACCAATAAAATCTTTGAGAGTCAATCCTTCAGCCCATCCCATCCGGAGTGTGGGATATTTTACGCCATTTACGTAAATGCCTTCTTTCAAATATGAAAAGTCCACAAAATAGGGCAAACAAACGATTTTCAAGTATTTGTCGATTTCTTCGTAACAATTCTTCAGATTACCCAAATCGGCAGTCCAGCATTTCAGCGCATAATAATCAGTACCTGCCTGTATTTTAAATACAACGCCGTAGCCGCCGGCAACGCGATAAGGGTCTATTCCTGTTTTATCCATAACCGGATTACCCTGTTTTATAATGGGGTCATATATAAATCGGTCAATGTGATTTATTGGGATATTGTAATCTGTTCGTAATGGATACTTCATTTTTTAATATTTTTTGTCGTTTCTTCTATTTCCGGACTATCCGGCTTTTCAGTTTTTGTGGGATCCTGTACCACTGTTGCATTTACCGAATCGTTATTTGTTGTCTCATATTGCTGTTCCTTTTCGGAGATAACTGTCGTTGTGACAGTATCGCCTTTCAAACCATCAACGAAAAAGGATGAAATTTTGTGATAATGAGGTATGGAAAGAAATACAATGAAACACAGTAATATAGCAAAGCCAAACAAGGTATATACCCTTCTTTTTAATTGTCGGATGCTTTTTTCTATCGGTCGAATCCTGTCCTCAATCTTATCTGTTGTGTTTTCTACTGCCTGACTTGTTTTCCCGGCTTTTTTGATAATGCTTTTCAATTTATTTACTCCGTCTTTAGGGCCGGGTATGACAATTGGTGTCTTGTCGGACAACACTTGCATGACTACCAAAGCCACGTCGTCGTCTTCCATTTTGATTTCCGATATATTGCGTGCATCCGATACAAATTTTTCCAAATCAGCCTGCGTTTTTATCGTAAGCAATTGGGAAAACACATCGTTTTCTGCTTCTATATTCTCCAAAATCCATTTCGACAAGGCATCTGTTGCAAGAACATACCATTCGTTTTCTGTAATCTCTCTTTCTATAAAAAAGGGAACGGAATCTGTATTATCTCTCGCAATGGAAGCAAAAAATCCGGGATAAGCATCAAATTCCGAAGACGACTTATAAGGAATACATTCCGAAAAATTTCCGTCCTTCCAAATAAACAGACAACTGTCGCCAATCAACGATATATGCAGTCGATTGTTTTTTATCTGCAAACCAACAAAAGTGGATTTTGCCGAAATATGCTGGGTCAATCTATTGTGGTTTGTAATCCATGCCGGATTTCCCGTTTTTTTCGCCGATTCCACTTGCTTTTCTGCTATTGTTTTCCATTCATCCTGAATGGGTTGCAACCAGTCTTGCCAAGTATCCCGATTTATTTCCGGTTTTGTACAAAATCGCCCGACCAGCAATTCAGCCCATTCGGCAGGATAGATTGATTGGCTTACGCCGTCTGCAATCGCTGCGCACTTTTCTCTGACTTGAAAGGCATCTTGACAGTCATCTATGTTTTCATTTGCTTTGGGAACTTTCCCTGCAAAATAGATTTTTAGTATCATCACTTTAATTATTACTTTTAACGCAACCCACTCGGATTAGAACCAAAATTGAGCAATTTAATCAGTGTTTCGGATTCTGCATTAAAAACAAAACCTCTTGCCCCTTGCCCTTGTTGAACATTGAAACCCGCATGTTGAGCACCCAACACCATATTGTCAGGTAAAACGGAAGAAATATCATACAGAAATTCGGCTAACACATTTTCTCCAATTCCCTGTTTATTGGAGGGTAATTCAATTTTTCCCGCTCCGGCATTGGAGATATGCGCATTCATCAGAATTACATTCCCATCAGATGTTTTGAGTTGCGTGAGTTTTTCCGCTTCTATTCTGGCATCCTGCATGGCTGCTTCTACCGAATCGCCGGTGTATGGCTCTCCATCGGTAATATTAATTACGACTGGAGGAAAACTGTTTGGAAACTTACTGATAAACCCTGTTGCGCCCTGTACGGCTTCTCGAAATGCATCAGCCATCGGAGTACCGCCATTGGCTACCGGATTTACGAATACGCGCATAATTTCATCCACTTCTACTAATCCGCCTGCGCCGTCGGAAATTTTCTTTTTTACGACCATTGTATTGGCGTTTTCTGCCAGTGTGGAAGCAGGATTTAAAAATTCCAATTCTGTTTTTGCCCCGTAACCAATAACCGCGATCCAGCACCTGTCTTTAATCGTGTTACCCGCAGTACAGGCGGCGATGATTTCTCCAATCACTCTGTTTACCGCCATTGCCGCAAACTGGGCTTTATTCCCATTGGCATAACTTTCTTCCATTGAACCTGACTGGTCAATACAAATGATGATTAACCCCGGTTCTGCGCTGCTTAATTTTTTGCTGTACATAAATGTTTGATTTTAAATGTTTAATATTAAGTTGTTCATGTAATTTATTGAATATGCAACCACACAGAAAGGGCGTGAAACTGTCCGTTGATTGCTTATTTTAATCGACTGGCTCTGGTAAACCATTTCACTCAAATAAGCACGAACAGTTCACGCCCAGAGAGCGTGAACCTTCGCAACCTTATTCCCGAGTGAAATGTACCAGATTTCGTCGATTAGAGAATAAGAGCTAAAAACTCAATTAATATGTCTTAATTTATACGTATTGCTACGCTATTATACCATAGGCGAACTATTTGTTTAAATTTTGCGTAAAAATAAAGTATTTATTTTGAATAGGATGCAAAAAGTTAAAATTTCTGCTTAAAAATGCAGAAAAATAGTACGAATATAAAAAAACTACTTAAAAAATCATCTCAAATACAAAACAAGGCATACTACCAAGCAACTCATTTTTATTGATAAAAGGAATAATCGAATAAAG
>JAISKM010000082.1 GCA_031261285.1 Candidatus Symbiothrix sp.
CGCAATCTATATCCCTTGCCGAATTGATTGCCGGTGCCACTGCCATTGACTATGCCGATTTGGACTCTGAGCCGTTTGTCGCCGGCGGTGTATTAGGCGAAGACAACCCCGACGCAAAGTTTGTTTATGATGCGAGCCAAGCTCCGTTTAACAACGGTGATGGTCGCTACGCCGTGGCTTACAAGGTAACGGTGCCCGAAGGAGACTCTATAATAGTATATGGATATGCCTATTCATTCGTTGACGGTACATTTGACTTTTCATCTGTCTTCCAAATATATAAAGATGGTAACCTTCACATTGATGGCTCCAGTCAGAGTTATATCCTCACCGAAGCCGGAACCTACACTCTGGTTGTAGCTCCTTATAACAGTTCTCCTACTATGAGATACGGTCTTACTGTGATAAAACCCGTGCCTATTGTTGCGGTGTCGTCGGATGTGTCGTCCATTGATGTGCTCATTGGCGAGAGTGTAGTGGATGCTCTTTATAATCAAGTCACGTTGACCGGAACCAAAGAAAACGGTGGAACGGTAGAGTTTCATAGTTATGGTTGGAGTGAAAATAGTGCGGACAGTTATGTTTATACTTATCAGAATGGTGACATGCCAAACGGTTATTACCTTACCGATGATGTGACGAACACGGCTCAGGTAGCCGTCATCCACCCTGCATTGACGGTGGACGATGTGATTACTCTGCCCTACAGCCAAACGCTGCTGTTTGATGGCTCTTCACAAATCATCAATGGCAAGCAGAGCGTTGTGTTGCAATTTACCCTTGTCGAGCGCACGTCGCTTAAGTTCACAACCACAAACCTTAGCGATAATTGGGACATGAAACTTACCTTGCTCTACCACAATAAAGACCTTTGTGCCTCTATGCTTCTTGATAGAGGAGGTACTATCGGTTTGGAAGCGGGCACCTATTATATTATACTGAATAACGATGACTATTCCACTTATATTGGCGACAATTTAAGTGCAACCTTTAGTGTTGATAGTGCACCCATGGTGGCGTACACCGATTTGGTGTATACTCCACTTACGCTTGGAACCCCCGCTACAGGCAAATTCGACCAACTTACCCCGATGGTACTCAATCCCGGTTCAAGTCAAAAAGGTGCAGGCTACAGTTTCAATGTGATTGAAGGTCACCATTACCACATTTCTTACAAACTTGTCGAAGCGGATTGTATAAATATGACACTCTTTTTGCTCAAAGGAAACCTTAATGGTAATCCCAATGAATGGAATGGCGACCGTTTGACTGAATATTCTGATGTTAGTTTCGGTAAGCCGGCGATTGTCTTCAACTACGAAGCGACCGAAACAGGTACTTTGCGCCTGTTACTCGTCTCCTCTTTTCCCGCGCAGGAAGTTTCATACACAGTCACGGTAACAGAAACAGCGTCGCTATCTGACTTGATTGCCGGTGCTACTGCTATTGACGTCGTTGCACTTTTGGACAGTGGGATCACTAAATCCGGAACCTTTGGCGTGGGCGAGGCTGCATCACTGGTGCAAGAGTATAGTTCCTCGCAGTTCAACAGTGCCCGTTATGCAGCTGCTTGGACAGTAGAACTTACCGAAGGCGACCATTGGAAATTACAAGACATCCGGATGGATGAATACTCCAATCTGTTTGTTTATTGGCAAAACGGGTCAAGCTACAATGTAGTAGCGAGTCGAAATGGCGGGGACTCTATTGATATGGTGGCACCACACACCGGCACCTACATTATTATTGTCTCCACCGAAAATGATAATCCAACCGGCAACTACAGTTTTCACATTGACCGTCCGATACCCGTCACAACTATCACAGCCATCACACCCAGCCGGTCAAGCATTGCACTGAACTATGGTGCCACCCAATGGAGTATCCAAGACAGTCTGAACAATCTTACCCTTGAAGGAGCTACGCTCAAAGGCCCGGTGAGTCTTGTAAATACCCCAAACAACTGGAGCATTAACGGCGACACTGCCACCTATACACCCACATCGGCTCCGGAAGATTACCAATTTGCCGCCGGCGTGGTAGCTACCGTTACTCTTGACTATCCCTCAAGCACTCCTATTGTGCTTCCCTACCACGAAACTCACAAATTTATCGATCTCCCCAAAATTGATGATAAGCGCACGTATGTGTTTGAATTTCCGCTCACAAGAAAGGCTAAAGTGAATATCTCGGTAAATGCTACCGACGGCGATCTCACTGTTCTCAATTACGAGTTGTTCGACGCAAACAGAAGCAAAATAAACAGCGAACGTTGGGTGAGTTCTTTCGAAGAACCAAACCCGACGCCTTCACTTCCTGCCGGAAGCTATTACCTGTTAATATCTGATATAAATGGTTCTAACCGGTTGTTTGATTTCAATATTACCACTACCACCGTTTACTCTTTTGCTGAGTTGGTGGCAGGTGCTACCGTCATTGACGAAACTAACCTGTCCGCTGCACCATTTACTGTAAGTAGCGTGGTAGGCAATGATGCCTCTGGCGCAAAATACGTTTCGGATAACGAACAACCGTTCAACAGTGGCGACGGTCGTTATGCTGTAGCCTATCAGATAACTGTACCCGAAGGGAATCGTGTAAATCTGAATGTGCAAGGTGCTACAAATAATTTTGCCGCAAGCATCTATAAAGATAGTGTGCTTTTCGACTCCCCGCTTGGCAATTTCGGATTCGACCTGACCCTCACTGCTGCCGGAACCTACACCCTTGTTTTCTATTCGCATGGTGCCCCCGTAAACTACACTTTCACCGTATCACGTCCGGAGCCTATTGTTGTGGTATCGGCGAGCGTTCCGTCCGTTGAGGTGCCCATTGGCAAAAATGCCGTGGATGTCCTTCGCAAACAAGTTCTGTTGACTGGAACCGGCGAGAACGGCGAAACGTGGACGTTCTTCAGCACTAATTGGCAGGAAAATGTGACGGACAGCTATGTTTATGACCCTCATGATGCCGACGTGCCATTCGAATGCTACTTTGCCGCCAATGTCACGGTGCCGACGGTCACTGTCACGCACCCCGCATTTGTGGTAGACAAGGTGATAACTTTGCCCCACAGCGAAAACTTGAAATTCAATTTGGCGAAGCAGGTGATTAACGGTAAGCGAAGCGTTGTTTGGCAATTTACACTCACCGAACGCACACGACTCAAGTTAGCTGCAAAAAACTTTAGCGATACCGGTGGGTACTTTGGCTTCACTTTGCTCGATCTCAATAAAAATCCCGAACGATTGTTTAATTTTATCAATGGCGAAGAAAGAGATGAAGATTTTGATACAGGCACTTACTACCTGGTGCTGGACGACTACGGCTATTCTGCTAATGGTACCGGTGATTTCAGTGCAACCTTTAGCATCAATGTGATACCAATGGCTGTGTACACCGAATTAGATTATGCCCCCCTTACATTCAGAACACCTGCCACAGGCAGCTTTAACCCACTCTCTCAGATAGTGATCACCCCCGATTGGGGTACCCAAAAGGGTGCCGGTTATCAGGTTAACACCACGAAGGGCAATCGTTACAGCATTGTTTACACACTCACCGGAAACGGATCAATGAGCGCGTACCTCTGCTTGCTCAATGGAGGAAGTTTTAATGGCAATGCCGATAACTGGAACGGCGACCGTATATTCTATCGTACAGATTCTCGGACAAACACAGCAACGATTACCGTCGACTACGATGCCACCGAAACAGGTATCCTACGCTTGCTGCCATTCGCCGCCAATTTAGGTGCAAGTAAAGAAGCGTCATACACCATCGAGGTGATAGAGCTGATATCGTTGCCTGTCTTGCTTGCACAGGCCGCCACTATCCCCTACGGCGAACCATTGTCGTTTAGCACAAATGGTGCTTTCACCGAACAGTCTCTTTTAGTGAAGAACGATTTAGATTATGGATTTTCTGCTGTTTCCGGTGCTAGCACGCGTCATGCCACCGCCTATAAAATTGACTTGCCGGTGGGAGTCATTAAAATATCTCTTGTCGATAGATCGACCGAAGAGGCGATTGACCCGTATCTGTATCTCTATAAATTCGATGGTACCACCTACGAATGTGTGGCGTTTGATGACGATGGTGGCGGCAACAGTGATGCTTATATTGAATATGAGATTGAAGAAGCCGGAACTTACTATATTGTTGCCACCACCTATCGGAAGCAAACAGGCATTTACACGCTCAACGTATGGAATACGCCCGAAATAACAGACATTGATAATGTCATTGTTTCATCGCTATTCGTTTCTCCGAATCCGGCTACCGATTACATCACAATTAACGGTATCCAAACAGGTGAAACGATATATTTGATTAATTTAAGTGGAAAAACGGTACTGACAGCAAACACTGCGACCATCAACGTAAGCAATTTACCGAATGGAGTTTATCTTGTGCGTGTTGGTAGTCAAACATTAAAATTTGTAAAAAAAATAGGATATAGTCATAGCACTAATTTAGTTTCAATTATACGAACTATATATTGCTCCCTCCGTTCGGCAAATTTAAACATAAAAGAAGCGCAGGAACTGTTAAGTTTATCTGTTCTGAGGTATCACCACACACCCACAACTCAAATAAACAACAGAACCTGCGCCCCTAGTTGTATCTAATACTACTAATAGATGACTTACAATTTAATCGGTTTTTCTTCCAAAAAATCGCCGGTTTGCTTCACGACTTCGCGGAGGAAGTTTTCATCCAATGCGGGGCGATTCGGATATTGTGTGCCACCGTATTCGTTGGTGATGAATTTGCCGTCTACTTCTTTTTTGACGCAACCGTCCATGTATTTCACGATTAGGTATTCGCCTAATTGTTTCCATTGGTCGTGAGTTTTTTGTGCCACACTGTAGGAATAGTTTGACAGGAAACTAACCGCATATTCGGGATTATCAGCCAGTTTCTCAATGGCAGTTGCTTCGATTTTCGGTTGTGCTGCAAAGAACGAATCTTCGATTTTTTCTTGCAAGGGGATAACATCTGTAATCACTTGATCGTAGCGCGAATAGGCGTAGTTTGCCACCCAGTTATGCACCCAAAAAGCAGATTTCCAAGAGAAAGTATTCATATCGCAATAACCGCCGGCATAGCATTCCGGTATGATTCGGATAGAACCGTACATCGGTGTGTAAACCGTGAAACGAGCATCATCCACGCCAAACCAAAGCACGCCACCCACTGCGTCGGGCAAGTTAGAACGCATCTGACCTACAAACGTGAACGCAGTTTGTTGTGTAGAAGTTGGACGTTCCCAAGCGTACGTTTTACCGTCTACCTTAAAATTCAGCGGGCTGAAACGGTAGGGAGAATGAAACGGACCGGCACTGAGATCTTTTGTCGGATCGAAAATCGTGCCTTCGTAGTGGTCGCGCATCTGCGTCATCAAATCTTTCGCGCTCAACAGGCGATTGGGCTTCACGTACAGCGGCATCGGTTCAGGTGTTTCACCTAATATATAGGGTATCCATAGCTGACCATTGCCGGTGTAATGATTGAAAAAACTCCAAACACGCGCTTCACAAAAACGTAAACCACCCCAATCCAATGGATTATAGGCTTTTGCAAAACTGAAATCTTTGTCGGCACCTTGATAGTAGCCTTTTTCTTTCGCAAACGAAATCACATCTTTAGAATACAGGCAGTTTTCTTTGTCTTTGAGCGGAAATTGCTGAATACGCGCTTGGTTGGCGTGTGCCGCGATGCAATCGTCCGGAATGCGAACTGCCACCCACACAGCCCCTTTGTTGCCAACACCTTTGGGGTGCATTTCCATAATCCACGCTTCGTTTTTATCAACGATAGAAAACGATTCGCCTTCGCTGTAATAACCGTATTCGGCGACTAAGTCGGTCATCACTTTTATCGCTTCACGAGCCGTTTTGGAACGTTGCAAGGCGATGTAAATCAAACTGCCATAGTCGATGATGCCCGTAGTGTCTTGCAATTCTTCACGACCGCCGAAAGTTGTTTCACCGATACACAACTGGTGTTCGTTCATGTTGCCGACCACGTTGTAAGTTTCAGCAACTTGAGCAATTTTTCCCAAATATTTGTGAGTGTCCCACTCATAAACATCCAGAAGTGCGCCCTTTTCATACTTGGCAGGATTCCAATGGTCGAGCGTGCCAAAATGCGAATAAGAATCCGCCGAATACGTTACCATTGTGGAGCCATCCACGGAGGCTTTTTTGCCCACAATGAGGTTAGTACAAGCGAATGAATTCGCTGTCACACAGAAGATTAACAAAAGCGTTAGTGCTATTTTCTTTGTCATGATATCACAATTTTTTTATTATTTTAACCTCAAAGGTAGTAATTTTTTTTGAAAAAAAAGAAAATTACAAATAAATATGAAAAAAAGTTGCTATCTTTGCACACATTTTAGACGATTATATGAAAACGATTTTTCCTACGGCTAAGTTTCAACAACTACGGACGCCGTTTTATTATTATGATACGGAACTTTTGAACAAGACCCTTCAAGTGGCTCAGTCAGAAGCAAATAACTATGGTTATCATCTGCATTATGCAGTGAAAGCCAATGCGAATCCGCGTGTTTTGGCGATTATTCGTGCGGCCGGTTTCGGGGCCGATTGTGTGAGTGGCGGCGAGATTCAGGCGGCTTTGGAAGCGGGCTTTGCAGCCGACAAAATCGTCTTTGCAGGCGTTGGTAAGGCAGATTGGGAGATTAATCTCGGTTTGGACAAGGATATTTTTTGTTTCAATGTGGAATCAATTCCCGAATTGCAAGTGATTGACGCTTTGGCAGCAGCGAAAGGGAAAATGGCGCGCGTGGCTCTGCGCATCAATCCGGAAGTGGATGCACACACGCATACCCACATCACAACCGGCAAAAAAGAAAATAAATTCGGTATCAATTTGGATCAGTTGGGCGACATTTTGGACGAGTTGTTCGGTTTAAACAACGTGCGATTGATTGGTTTGCATTTCCATATTGGTTCTCAATTGACTGAGTTAGAGCCATTTCAGGCATTGTGTGAGCGAGTGAAAACCTTGCAGGCCGGCTTGGCGAAACGAGGTTTGCACATTGAAAATATCAATTTTGGCGGCGGTTTAGGGATTGATTATGACCATCCGGATGCGCATCCGGTTCCCGGTTTTGGCAGTTATTTTAAGATTTTTCACGATAATTTCCCCGTGACAGCCGGTCAACGAATCCATTTTGAGCCGGGACGTTCGATTGTCGGACAGTGTGGATCGCTGATTTCCAAGGTGTTATATGTGAAAGAAGGCAGTGTGAAACAGTTTGTGATTTTAGATGCCGGTTTCACGGAATTGATTCGTCCTGCCCTTTATCAGGCGTCGCATCTGATTGAAAATTTGAGTTCGGACAAAAAAGCGGAGACCTACGATGTGGTAGGACCGATTTGTGAGTCGTCCGACTGTTTTGCAAAAGATATTCAACTCCCTCAAACGCAACGTGGTGACTTGATTGCCCTCCGTTCGGCGGGTGCATACGGCGAAATTATGGCTTCTCAATATAATTGCCGCCAATTGCCGGTGGCTTATTTTTCAGATTTATTATGAATGAAATAGATTTCAGTATTATCAATGTTTTCAACAATTTAGATACCGTAGGCATTGTTCTGATGTCTGTGCTGGGGTTTTGTTTGCTTGTCCAACTCATTTATTATTGGGGCATTCTGGCAAGACCTTACCGCTATGAGCGGGCGATAGAAAACGGCATTAAGACTGTTGGAGATGCTCAACCGCCTGTTTCGGTGATTATTTGTGCCAAAAATGAGGCACAATGTTTGCAAGATTATTTGCCCATTTTGCTCGAGCAAAATTATCCGATTTACGAGGTGATTTTTGTGGATGACGAGTCAAATGACGAAACAACCGATGTGGTAGCCAATTTAGCACAAAAATATTCCCATCTGTACCACACCTATATTCCAAGTGGAAGTATGAACTTAAGTCGTCGAAAATTAGGGCTTACTTTGGGAATCAAAGCAGCCAAATACGACACACTTTTGTTCACGGATGCCGGTTGCGCACCAAACGGTCCGGATTGGATTGCAAAAATGGCACGGCACTTTTATGATTTGGATTCTGTGGTCTTAGGATTTAGTGCTTTGGATCGCCATTCGTCCAACTATGCCGTTTACGACTACTTTTTCAACAATATAAAAATGGCTGCAACTGCTTTGCTGGGCAAATCTTACATGGCAAACGGTAAAAATTTGGCATATAGTAAGGAACAGTTCTTGCATCGACGCGGATTTTCCAACTCCAATTTTATGGATGCGGGCGAAGACGACCTGTTTGTGGATGAAATTGCAGACAGTCACAATTTAGCGGTGGAACTGTCGCCAGAGAGCGTGATTCATGTGTCTTTGAATGAACAGCAGACCTGGAAAGACTTAAAAATCAACCGCGTAGTGACTATTCCATACTATAAATCTTTCCCCATCTTTTTGTGGCGGGTAGAAAAATGGACGCGCATTTTCTTTTATCTCTCGTTTATTGCCGCTGCCATTTGGGTGATTCCAGATTGGGAATGGCTGATTGTGGTCGGATTGATGGGATTATTGCGTCTTTTTTCGCAATGGTGTGTGATAAATAAAACGGCAAATGTTTTGGATTTACCGAAAATTTACTTATCTTTGCCCTTATTTGATATGATTCAGCCTTTTGTGGACGACTATTTTTCGTTCCAACAGCGTATGAAAGGCAAGAAAATCTATCGTTAAAAGTATAAAAACAGCAATTAAATGGACGAAGAACACGACTTCTTTAATGATTTTCAACAATCGATGCGTCGATTAGGTGGGGATTTTCATATCTTGGAAACAATTGTTCCGGTAGAGAAACAGATGGAGTATTTTAAATATTCAGAGCACGTGCGTGCCAAAAATCCCAAAGAAACGGTAGCTAAGCAACTGAACATTTTGCAGTCAGATGATTCCACGTATGAAGAACTGAAATATGCCTTGACGTATTTAGCAACTTCGGGTGATGTGGCTGCCTATCGCGCCATAGAGACCTTTAGTAAAAAAGAGGTGGACCCCAAATTAACAGAATGGACAAGCATGTCGTTGATGCAGGCGCGTCTGACGATGGATGCGGAATTTTTGAACGAAAAACAGGTGTTTATTTCGACCGGCTTGGGCGGGAAAGGCAATAAATTTCGTTTTTATGCCTTCTTTCGTGCCAACCATTTGACACCGTTTTCAGACTATCAACGACGCCTGATTGAAAAAGAATTTGCCTTTTCAATCGAAAAAAACAAAGGCGAAGTAGAAAAAATTGATATTGGCGAAAACTATTTTTCGATTTTGTTTTTGATGGATATGCTGGTCGACGTGCGTTATGTGCTGGTCAGTGCGGCAGATACCTGCAACGAATTTGGCGAATTTATCGACCCGCGCATCACGATTACCAATGTCAAAATCTACGACGCCGCCGACATTCAAAAGGAATTACGTAAACAATGACCCCGTCAATGATAAAAAAGCAATTTATACTGCAAGCGGCAAAATACGGCGTTGTAGGGGTGCTCAATACCTTAGTCACCTTTGTGGTCATTTGGTTTCTGATGCGCATCGTGTTTGGCGTGACCGGCGATATCAAAGCTTCCGACACAGCGATTTGGGTATCTAATTTAATCGGATTTGTTGCCGGACTTGTCAATAGTTTTCTGCTCAACCGTCGCTGGACGTTTAAAAGTGATAAAAATTGGAAAACGGATGCGTTTAAATTTTTTGGTGCGTTCGTCGTGTGCTACATTCCGCAACTCGTGCTGGTGTGGGCACTCAATCGCTACGCACACATTCCAACCATTCAAATTGACAGTACGACACTGAATGCCTCAATGATTTGTCAGGTCACCGGCATGGTCTTTTTTACGGCGATGAATTTTCTTATCAACAAATATTATACCTTTAAATAATGGTTAATGGTTAATTGTTAATGGTTAATTGTGGATTCTCCGAAGGGTTGGTCGTTAGATAGCGGAACAATTTATCATTTGGGCGTACTTTTTCGGGGACTTTTATTGAGAAGCGTTCGCCTTTTTCGGTTTTGTTGACGGATTTTAGGTCGACACGGATGTCTTCGGCTGTTAGAAAGAGGGCGCCGGTGGTGGGGCCGGTGATTAGAACTTGATCGCCTGCATTGAGGGTGCCTGTTTCCATCAGAAATTCTGCTACGCCGAGTTTGGAAAAGTATTTGATGACCTTTCCGATGTAGATTTTTTTCCCGGTCGCTTTGTTACCATATTGGTCGCTCCATTCACCGAGGCGTTGACCGAGGTAATAGCCATTCCAGAACCCGCGATTGAACACGCGCGCCAGGCGTTCGGTCCATTCCCCTACCCGCTCTTCCGACCAATGGCCGCTTTCGTAAGCCGCAATCGCCTCTTTATAACATTCACACACGATGCGGACATATTCCGGTCCGCGGGCACGTCCTTCGATTTTGAACACCTGCACGCCTGCCTCAAGCATTTGGGGCAGGAATCCAATGGTTTTCAAATCTTTGGGCGACATGATGTATTGATTGTCGATTTCCAATTCAATGTCGGTTTCCTTGTCACGCACAACGTAGCCACGCCTGCAAATCTGATTGCATGCGCCGCGATTGGCCGAACTGTTCATTTCGTGCAAACTCAGGTAGCATTTGCCTGATACAGCCATGCACAAAGCACCGTGTGCAAACATTTCGATGCGAATCAACTCGCCTTTCGGTCCGCGTATCTGTTGCGACCTGATTTGTTCGTGAATCGCACGCACTTGCTCCAAATTCAATTCGCGTGCCAGCACCACCACGTCGGCAAATTGGGCATAAAATTTGAGCGATTCGATGTTAGTAATGTTCAACTGCACCGATAAATGCACTTCCACGCCAATACTGTTAGCATAAGTCAAAGCAGCCACATCGGCGGCAATAATCGCGCTCAGTTGCGCCTCTTTGGCTGCGTCAATGATTTTTCGCATCAGCGCAAGGTCGGAATCATAGATGATCGTGTTAACCGTCAAATAACTTTTCAGCCCGTTTTCACGACAAATACGCGCAATTTCGTGCAAATCATCGATCGTGAAATTAGCAGTCGATCGCGCCCGCATATTCAATCCTTCAATACCGAAATAAACCGAATCGGCACCTCCCTGAATAGCAGCGGCAAGGGATTCAAGCGAACCCACCGGAGCCATAATTTCATATTTTGTGTTTTTTTCCAATTTTCTATTGTCTATTTTGGCACAAAGTTACAAAAAAAATTGTTAATGGTCAATGGTTAATGGTTAATTGTTTACAAAAAATAGGGACACAAAACCTGTGCCCCTACGAAAGATTACGCTTCTTAAACTTTATCGCAATTGAGTAAATAATTATAAAGCCAACCTATTTTTAGAGTAAAGCGATGGCATTTGGAGTCTCTTGCTCTCATCTTGGACCTTTACACGCATACGAACCGAAACTTTTGTCGGGGCTAAACAAGTTAGCCCCGAACAAAAGTTCCACAAAACTAAAAACGAAAAAATTGCTTTAAATAGTTAAATTGTTAATAATTAATTCGTCGATAGAGCACGAACACATTTAGCGCTTATATAAGTCGAGGCTTCCATTACCGAGTTCGTAGTTCCGTACACATCATATACATCTATAAACCACGCGCACGGCCTCCCATCCGGATCTGTGTATCTTTCCGAGGCCCAGTAAGGAGAGTTCGCATTTGTTAACCTTGCACCGCTCGTATCGCAAGCAGCCAACACAAGTTCTCTTTTATTTGGCAGACGCCATGCCTTACCACCCTCACTAGGTTTGTTATTGCATGCATTATTTGCATTAGCCCAAGTTGACTTCGATGCAGCAACGCCTGCCATCCAACAGAGACCTCCTTGAACAGTTCCCGAACATAGCACCGCGCG
>JAISKM010000085.1 GCA_031261285.1 Candidatus Symbiothrix sp.
ACTGCCTTCCTTGATTTCATACAGCGGAATGGACAGGTTCGGCTGTCCGGTATATAAACTGACCGGAACACTCCCGAAAGTACCCAAAGCAGCAATATCAGGGGTAGGACAGTTTATCGGAGCACGCGGAACTTGCCCAAACGCCTGTAAACAATACCCTAAAACGAGAAAAAATAAAACCTGTTTTCGTGTTGCCATATCCAATTCGATTCATAAGAATAACGCTTTGTCCGTAACATTTGTTCACCTGCATACATAAAAAAGCGCGGACAAAACTCTAAATTATCTGTTTTACGAGGTTCTGAACTACCTAAACAATCAAATAAATGAGTAAAATGCCCACGCCAAACGGCGTGAACGTCTTCACTTTACTCTTGATTGTTCTTGAAACTGTTCAGATTTCGCAAAACAAGATTAAGCTATAACGCTTTTCCAATATGTCTAAATCGTGCGCATTACTACGCTTTGTCTGTCATAAGCGAACAGTTTATTATTCTGTTTGCAAAGATATGATAATATTTTTAGAAATGCAAATAATTGTTGATTTTTTTATTGCTATATCAAAAAAAATTAAACTGCAATAACTCTGTTCGGCATAGGCTCTTTGCCTATGTCGTGTTAATCGCAAGGCTCCAGCCTTGTGGGTACTATCCGGTGCAACGTATGTTTTAATGATTGTATAATTTCTTTTCTGTTCATGACTTTGCAAAGGTAATTCTTTTATTTCATTTTCGCAATGTTTTTTTGAAAATTATGCTGTGAACAAAAATACATGAATAAGTCCATAAGTTTATTGCTTAATTGTTGGAAAAACTGTATATTTGTACAATCTTTTGTACACTCTGATTATTCATTTAGTATTTATGAAAAATTATTGCTTCTCTTTCTTGCTCCTGTTTGTTTTAGTTGCTTCTTGCGGGCAAACAAAAACGAATGAAAAAATCGACCGCAAGGCGGTTGTTGCACGTCATTGTCCCCATGTAACGGCTTTTGATTCCCTTTCCTCGCTCTCTGTGGGGAACGGTAATTTTTGTTTTACTGCCGATGTCACGGGATTGCAGTCCTTTCCGGAATTGTATGCTGCGGGGATGCCGTTGGGCACGCAGTCGCAATGGGGTTGGCATAGTTTCCCGAATGTCAACAAGTATCAATTGGAAGAAACGTTGAAAGTATATGATTTTGGGCACGGTCATAAAGAATTATATGCCACTCAATTTAATGAAAAGGGTCGTCAACAGGCCGCTGCCGATTATTTCCGGTCAAATCCGCATCGCTTGCATTTGGGCATCGTGGGGTTGGAGATGGTTGATTCTAAAGGCAATTTGGTTCGCCCCGAAGGAATCACCGGCATCAATCAAAGGTTGAATGTATGGGGAGGCGTGTTGGACAGTCGTTTTTTGGCAGACGGCGTTTCTGTTTCCGTTCAAACGGTTGCTAATTCCGAACGCGATGCTGTGGCTGCCAAAGTGGTTTCTCCGCTGATTAAATCCGGCCGGTTAAGCGTGAAATTTCATTTTCCCTATCCCACCGGCGCACATACCGATGATGCCTGTAATTGGAATCTTCCCGAAAAGCATCAAACGAAATTGATTGAACAAGGGGAGCACTATGCCCTGTTTCAGCGCATGTTAGACCAAACAGTCTATTATGTTCGGGTAGATTGGACAGGCGGTGCAAAGATTACGGAGAAAGCACCGCACTACTTTTTATTAACGCCCGAAGATAACGATTTTTCGTTCTCAGCCACATTTGCAGAAAACAAACCGGAGACAGGGGATTCTTTTGAGCAAACAGTAGCAAAAAGTACCTGTTATTGGGAGCAATTCTGGACGAATGGCGGATTTGTCGATTTCTCTGCCTGTAAAGACGAGCGGGCAGCCGAATTGGAACGTCGCGTGATCTTATCGCAATACCTGATGGCGATTCAATGTGCCGGAGCCGTGCCTCCACAGGAAACCGGTTTAACGTACAACAGTTGGTTCGGAAAATTCCACTTGGAAATGCACTGGTGGCACGCCGTCCATTTCGCGTTATGGAACCGGACGGAGTTGATGGAACGCAGTTTGGATTGGTATGCCTCGGTGGAACCGGTTGCCAAAGACATCGCTCAACGACAAGGTTTCGACGGGATTCGCTGGATGAAAATGACCGACCCTTCCGGACTTGAAGCACCGTCCAAAGTCGGGTCTTTCCTGATTTGGCAACAACCGCATTTCATCTATATGGCGGAATTGGTTTACCGGAAAAAACACTCGCCCGAAGTTGTTGAGAAATATAAAGATTTGGTTTTCAAAACCGCCGAATTTATGGCTTCTTTTGCCACTTATGACGCGCCCAACCATCGCTATGTATTGAAAGGAGTGATTCCGGCTCAGGAAACCTTGCGTGCTTCCGAAACGGTGAATCCGCCTTTTGAACTGTCTTATTGGCATTACGCTTTGAGCGTTGCCCAACTTTGGCGCGAACGTGCCGGGATGACTCGCGAACCGAAATGGGAGGAAATCATCAACCAACTGTCGCCGCTGGCATCTGCCAATGGATTGTACTTAGCCGCAGAAACGGCATTGGATACCTACACCGACATCCGGTTTACCTCCGACCACCCGGCCGTTTTGGGGGCTTTGGGAATTTTGCCGGAAAGCCGCCTGCTCCAAAAAGACATCATGACAAACACCATGGACTGGATTTGGGATAATTGGAACTGGGATAAAACATGGGGTTGGGATTTCCCGATGGTCGCTATGTGTGCCGCACGTCTGGGACAACCGGAGCGCGCCGTAGGTGCTCTGCTGATGGATAAACGCACCAATACCTGTTTGGTGAACGGACACAATTATCAAGATAACCGGTTGCGCGTGTATCTACCCGGTAATGGCGGATTGCTAACCACCGTGGCGATGATGTGTGCCGGATGGGACGGAAACACCACCAACACGCCGGGATTTCCGAAAGACGGCAACTGGGACGTGAAGTGGGAAGATTTGCTGCCGATGCCCTGATCGTAACCAAAACGCCATTGGGAGCTTTGCTCTTCAATAGCGAGGATGAACGACCGTGCGATTCAATCTATACCGGCAGTATTTTGATTCAGCACCCGCATCAAATTGCCGCCCCAGATTTTGGCGATGGCTTTTTCGGAATAGCCGCGTCGCAGTAGCTCCATCGTGATTTGTGGGAGGTCGTTGACACCTTTGGCGTCGGCGAGTTCGCTGCCGCCGTCGAAGTCGGAGCCGATGCCTGCATGGTCAATGCCCACGGTTTTGACAATGTAGTCGATGTGATCCACCACTTCGCTGACGGTGGCTTTTCCGTTTTTTTTCAAAAATCCACTGTAAAAGGTCGCTTGAATGACACCGCCTTTGGCAGCGATGGCACGCATCAAACTGTCGGAAATGTTGCGCGGATGGTTGTAGAGGGCTTTGGCTGACGAGTGGGAGGCAATAATCGGTTTGGTGCTGATTTCCAACACGTCAAACGATGTTTTTTCAGACGTGTGCGAAATATCAACCATGACACCCCGGCGATTCATTTCGCGGACAACCGCTTTGCCGTAATCACTCAAACCATTATGCGTTTTCAGGCTCTTGTTTGCCGCATCGCAAATATCATTGTCGCCATTGTGCGACAGTGTGATGTAGCGCACGCCCATGCCGGCAAATTTTTGTACGTTGCGGATGTCTTTTCCCAATCCGTAGCCGTTTTCGATGCCGAGAAAGATGGCTTTTTTACCCGCTTTTTTCAGTCGTTTCAAATCGGCAGACGTTTTTGCCAAGCCAACCGTCGCTTTATTTTTTTCAATTTGACGGAGAAGTTCGGATACTATTTTTTCAGTTTTTTCGACCGCTTTTTGTGACGATTTGGCATCTCGCTCCCCTTGATGCAGGTAAGCGACCATGAACACCGCATCCAACATCCCTTCTTGCATTTTTGGAATCGTGACTTTCAGTTGGTAATTTTGCGGACCGGCTTCTTCCGTTTTATCTAACTGGCGCGGATCCACCAAAAACGTTTTATTTTTTTGTCCAATATCAATTTTGTAAGGGAAAAACATCGGCGTATCGCAATGTGAATCAATCGTGTAGATGCGCGAGTGAATTTCTTTTGTGCGTCGAAACAGTTCGGCATCGCTGATGAATTGGCGAAATAATTTTTTGTCGGGTTCGTAACCCGCCAACGCCCGGTGTTCGGGATGCCACTGCACGCCAAAAATGAACTGTTTGCCGGCTTCCGGCTCAATAGCCTCCACCACGCCGTCTTCTGCCCATGCCACCGCCTTCATACCTTCAGCCAGTTTGCCAACGGCTTGGTGGTGAAAAGAATTCACCGTCATTGCTGGCTTGATCTGCAATCCCTCGACGCTCTGACTGCTCTTGAGAGGATTGCGGGAGAAATTGCGGGTCGGAGCCCGCAACGCAATGACGGCTAATTTGGAATCGGGAGCTACGTTCACGGTGTGCGTGCCCACTTTTCGCTCTTCCTCCTGACTGTGATTGACTTTTGACGCAGACACTTGCGACGGAATATCCTGAATCAGCGTGCCTCCAAGAGCGACATTGAGTACTTGCATGCCGCGACAAATTCCCAAAACAGGCATTTGCAGCGCAATCGCTTGTTGCACCAACTGAATATCGTAATGATCGCGCGCCAAATCGTATTCTGTGACGGCAGGATGCAATTCTTCGCCAAAAAGCGGTGCAAAAACATCGCCTCCGCCCGTCATAACAAGCCCGTCGAGGCTCGCCAAAATTTCATTCAAAACGTTCTCATCCTCGGTCAACGGAATCAACACAGGCGTTCCTCCTGCTTGCACAACCGCATTGATGTATGCGTCAGACACGCACGACATGTTCTCTTTGTGATTGACAGACAATCCAATAAGCATAATCAAAACTATAAAAAAGTGTATAATAAACATAAATTTTAATCACATAACATACAAAGGTAGTGAAAAAATTACGAAACAACGTTCGGCGGAGCCAATTAAAAATTAAAAATTACGGGTTTTTTGAAAAAAATCACTAACTTTGTTGCTTATTGAACTAACTAAGGGTTTTTGTTGTTTAAATAGCATGCAGATAAAATCCTCGTGATGGACAGCGGCAAAATCGTTGGCGAAGGCACGCACGACGAATTATTAAGCGGCAACGAAGTCTATCAAGAAATTGTGAAATCGCAAACCTGAACAACTCAGAGGCTGTTCGCTGTCCTGTGAAAAAATCAGGGCAGTTCTTTAAAAAGCGGAGTATTGATGCCTTTATCAACTACTCCGCTTTATAGATCAACGAGCTATTTTTTAGAATACCTGACCGTATTTCACGGTATATCCTTGACGCACGTTACGATATGTCGATATCCCCTGTAACTAAGGTCTGTAGCACCATACCCACGATCAAATCCCGAGTTGTATTTATAATCATCGTAGCCGTCCGCATAGGGTTTTAAGAATGTCCCGTTATCATTATATCTCGTGGTCCAGACGCGTTTAATCAATATTCCTTGATTGTAATCCAAGAATTTGTCATACGGGTCCAGCAAGTCAATGCGGGTCCAAGGCAAACGAAATAAGAAACCGTCTTTATAGGTTCGAAAAACGTTAGTGCTTGGGATTTTCATTCCTCGTTTTCCGCATAGATCGCCGGCCCAGTTTTCATAGGAGAGATAATACTTCGTGCCGTTGATATCTTTACCAACCGATGGATCAGGATCGTAATACGGATTTACATCCCAGCAGTATGAACCATATTCTACGAGGCCCTGCACGTTTACCGGAACGGTAACAGTGCCGGTACCTTGTGTTGCGGGACCCTTCACGTTCGGAGATAGATTCACTCCTGCAACTGTAAAAGACGACCCTTGAATAGTACCACCACTTTTCGACGCCAACAATAAGATGGGAGAGGGTGTGACCATCGGACTGGTTCCACCGAATATGCTTGTATCGAACGTCCACTCATAACCCGTAGCCCCTGTCACCGGCGTAGTCTCTATCTTGAGGTTTGTACCACAGGCATCTGTAACAGTACTAAAGGTGAGTGAAGCCGGAGCAGCTAAGCCAACTGCAAGCGCGTATGTACCAAAGGAGGTTACGCCATCCATAGTAGCGGATATAGTTGTTGCACCTGGTGCAAGACCTGTGAACGTAGCTGTTTTAGCTGCGTCATCCTGACTTTGTAAGCCGGCAACAGATGGTGTACCGACATTCCATGTGATTGAAGATACAGGAGTTCCCACAGGCACAATATCGGTAATCGCATAAGTCGTCGTACCATTTACTGCAACATTCGTTTGACCGGAAGGCGTAAGTTTGAATGCAAACGTTTGTGTTGCCTCTACGTCAGCACCTGTACCCACTGTTTGAGGTCCAGGACCACCATTAGAGCCCGCAGCTACCTTGAACTCACTGGCAGCGTACTTCTTATCTGCATCAGTCAGTAGTGAATTAGCTTGAACCGTGATGCTCGCACCGGTCGAAACTCCGGTGATTTTAAAGTCTGACGGAACTATCCACTTATAATATCCGCTTCCGGCTGGTGTAGGAGCAGTCGTAGTCAACGTGAACGTACCCCCTGAATTAACAGTGCGCGCACTGAATGTGATAGGTCCTGGAGCTCCCGATGTAACAGCTACAAGTTGCGTGCCCTCACGTGCCGTACTCTTCAGACCGCAGGTTGGAGCCACAGCCTTAACAGAGAAAGTATTAGCTAAGTTGATACTTATTGTTTTTGCCGTAAGGGTGATGCTGTTACTGGTGGAAGTGCCCGTAAAGTTATCGGTCGGGAATGTCCATTCATAAGTTGCCGCACCAACCGGCGTGACAGACAAAGTCATCGTTTCACCCGCTACCAGAGAAGCCACCAAACCTTGGATGGCACTTGGCTGAGCAGGTGCTACATTGATAGTGACACTTTTCTGAATGCTTGGTGTAGCCACGCTGGTTGCCGTAATCGTGGTTTGACCACCGGCACCTGATACCGCAGACACTTCGCCCGTTGTGTTAACCGTAGCGATAGTGGATGAACCACTTGACCACGTAACAGCTTGATTAGCAATAGCCGGCGTAACAGTAGCTGTCAGCTGCTGTGTGCCATCGAAAGTTAAATTGACAGGACCGGCAGGAGTAATATTTACCTGTGTTGCAGGAATGTTTACCGTTACCACGCGTGAGGTTGTTGCAGCAGCATTGTCGTGAGCGGTAGCGGTAACGGTTACCTGTCCTGCTTTATGAGCCGTGACAAGACCTGAGGCATCAACAGACGCAATCCCTGCATCACTGCCCGCTTCAAGTGCCCATTCGATAGCCGTATCAGCCGCATGAGACGGAATAACTGTCGCCGAGAGCTGCTGTGTAGCATTCTCTGCCGTCAATTCAACTGTTTCCGGCGAAATCGCACTAATACCGGTGACGTTGATACGAGGGTTGACCTGTTTCCACGTCGTACCCATCCAAACATAAACCCCTTTACCAAATCCGGCATTCGGATTGGTATTGTAAACCATCATCCCCTCTGCCGTGGCTACATCCGTATCCGGCAAGAGAAACTGCGTTAAATCTGCATTTAACGAGATGTTGGGAAGAACAAGACCTTGCGTAGTCGAGTTCAAGTCAAGCATAGCGCCTGCGCGAGGGCCGGTGCCTTCGCCTATCAACACCTGAGGCATCACTGCCGCAGGGAGGATTGTTGATGGCAAAGCAACCGGCTTGGCACAAACGGCAGAAGGACAAAGCATACTTTGTCCTAACACCACCAGAGCGGTGACCGGCAAAGTCCTAAAACTTCGCCGAAAATATCTATTAATTTTATTCATCATTTTCTTCTTTTTTTATGTATGTATTAAAATACTAATTCATTAACCATTAACCATTAACCATTAACCATTAATTTAGTACACAGCGTACGGGTAATAATTCATCTGCGCCTGCTTTCGATGGACCGCCAATCGAATCGGCTTTGCGAGCGATAACCGCACGATAACCGTCCTCGCTGCCACCCCACCAGTAGCCCCAAGTATCCCAACCCGTCCAGAGCGAATTGGAAAACTTACCGGCCAGGGCCGATTCACTGTTCCAACTGTTGCGAAGCTCTTTGCTTAATTCCAATGCATAACGCAGTGCAATCCAATCGGACGAACTTGGCAAATGCCAGTCGGAACCCATATTGGCGGAACAAATATCCGAGTCTGCCCCGGCACCATGCGGTGCTGCTTGAGTCCAAGAATAGTAGTAACCGCGACTGCCTTCCTTTTGACCTTGATAACCGGTACTGGCACATTCCGGGAAGCGAGCATTATCTACCATCCAGCACGCATTGCCGAACAAAGCGGTGGCATAGCCTTGAATGGCACTGCCACAAGCCGTCGAGTCAGTCGACTGTTGAGCCATCAGTGAACTGCTCACTGTTAATAGCAAAACTGTCACTAACAACTTCAGCCGGCGCTTTTGTTTCTGTTTCATATCTTTCATATCTTTCATTTTTTTCCTTTAATATGCCAAGCAGACCAAGAGATATTAGCACTACAATCAGGAGCAATACTAATATATTCTGTTTAATACTATCCATTTTTTACGCAATTACTTAAAATTGTTAAGCCAGGATGACGCCTTGCCATGCCGTACCATTCCAGACATACAGCCCTTTAGGCAGTGTGGGATCGGAAGGGTTCGAAGTATCCGGGCCGGGACAGTAGATAAGCAACCCTTCTACATTTTTCTCATCCACCCCCGCTGCCGAATCAGTGCCGAGTGTCACTAAATTCATGTCGTCCGATGAGAGAGAGATACTTGGGAGCAAAAGTCCGAGCGCTGTGTTCAGACCATCGTCCTTTTTAGACAAATCCAAGATTGCACCGGCGTTAGCCTCTTGCGTTGTACTGCCAATGACAACTTGAGCAGTCATCAAGGAAGCATTACCAATTACCAGCAGTGTTGCAACCCATAGCGGGATTGCGAACCTTGTTCGAAATCCCCTAACTAAATTTTTCGTTTTCATTTGTTTTATAATTTACTATTAAATAATCAACATTTATAAAAAAACCCCTTGCCTGATTCGAACACACAAGAACGAAACGAGAAAAACTTGCTTGAAACAAACCAAGCAAAGAGGAATTTTTATGGGAGTAGACTCCATCAACCACAGACTAACCAATTCGAAAACACCATTTTGTATTAATTAATAATTTATTTAATCATGCCCATCAAGACAGTCTTTTTAAAATCACCGCACAACGGGTCTTGCACGAACGAACTGGAACAAACGAAAAACAAGACCCTGCGCGGAACCATTTTGTGTTAAAAACACCCTAAAATATTAACGTTTATTAAGTTTCTGACATAGTACTAATTGTACTATAACATGGGAGATTTCTTAAATAATTGATTTATAGTAAAATATGTATTTTTGAGGAGTTAAAAATTTTAACATTTTGTGTAGCGGTGTTGCATGCAACGCCAGCAATGACGGCGAGGAGGTTTGTGGCGATAGTTGAAAACTGAAAAAAGTTGCAGTACAATTAGTACTGCAACTTTTTTGTCGTCATTTTTCACTAGTTTGGAGCGGAATGACGGCGCAAAGGTACAACTTTATTTTTAATCTACCAAATTTTTTTGCTAATTATTTTTTCGGCTGAAGCGGGATGGCATTTGGAGTCTCCTGCTCTCATCTTAGACCTTCACACGCACCGCATCAAAACTTCTGTCGGGGCTAAAGAAGTTAGCCCCTAACAAAAGCTTCACAAAACTAAAAACGAAAAACTTGCTTTAAATAGTTAAATTGTTAATATTTAATTTGTCGATAAAGCACGCACACATTTACCACTCACATACGTCGTGTTCACGGCCACATAGTTGGTGAATGCAACATCAGCAAACACATCCACAAACCACGCGGCTCCTTCATAGCCAGCACCTGTTCCGAGTTCACTCGACCAGTACGGTGAATTTGCATTATTCAATCGACCGGCACCAGGTTCGCTAGCCGCAAGCACAAGTTCTTTCCTAGTAGGCAGACGCCAAGCCTTACCCCCCTCACTAGGTTTGTTATTGCATGCATTATTTGCATTAGCCCAAGTTGACTTCGATGCAGCAACGCCTGCCATCCAACAGAGACCTCCTTGAACAGTTCCCGAACATAGCACCGCGCG
>JAISKM010000116.1 GCA_031261285.1 Candidatus Symbiothrix sp.
ACGCCCTTTCAGGGCTATGGTTGGAGTTGGACATTCCTACACAGGGCGTTGCCCTGTGCTAGTGCTCATAAGGCTTTCAGCCTTACTCTGATGTCGTTGGGTAAAATATCCGATATTCATAATATTTTATTATTTTTACTATCTTTGCAAAGTCATTCCCGTTAACGGAATGTTCCATCCCGTACCCGGAACTATCCACTACCCTCCAATTAACCATTAACCATTAACAATTAATCATTAACCATTAACCATTAACCATTAACCATTACTTTAAAGATCCCCGCCACAAAGCCCAGACCGAACAAAAATGAAACGAAACAAAAACATTCCGTCTAACACTTTGCGCGGGATCTTATTTTAAATCATCAACATTGACACAGTACTCTTTATACTGCAACTTTGGTGATTTTATAAATGATTGATTGACAGGGAATTATAAATTTTTGATGCAAAATTTATTTTAACATTTGAGGCTTAAAAAGGAGACAGTTGATTTGCGATGACCGCTGTAAGCCTTGAGAGGTGGTTCTAAACTAAAAAAGTGACAGAGTATAAAGAGTACTCTGTCACTTTTTGTTAGATTTAACTCCGCAAAGGTAAGTCTAATTTTTTAATTAGCCAAATTTTACAAAGAAATTTTATATTTCGCGCGCTTGGAAATATCAAAATTTTCATGTAATTTTGCGTCCGAACAATATATAATTATACATAATATGAACAACATCAACCGCACCCTGTTAATTTACGCCGGTTTCCTCCTGCTGTCTTGCTTTGCAGTGGCACAGGACAACATAACAGTTGCCAACCGCCAAATAGATTCCATCGCCCGAAGCCTGCCATCACTCGAAGGGCAGGATAAAATGAAAGCCTACCGCCGGTTGGACAGCCTCTATTCCCTTTCCAACCGTCTGGACGAACAGTTAGCTTGTCTGGACGAAGAAATCCGTTACGCCCGCAGGCAAAAAGACCTGAAAGCCGAAGGCCAGGCGAGGCTGGACATACTGGAGGCATCCTACAATCATCAGAACTGGGCGCAATATTTGGAAAGGATGGACGACGACATGGATTTCTGGCACGATAACAGGCAGTGGGACAACTATTATTTTGCCTTCTATTTGGCAACGGAAAAGTATATCGGTGACAGTCAGGCACAAACCGCACTCGAAAACGCGGCAAGGGAATACAGCGATGCAAAGGTGCGGAACTATTCGCCCGGAAAAGGAGTCGCATCGGCAGCTATGGGGCTGGCATACCAGTCGCTGGAACGCTATGGCGAAGCCGTAAAATGTTTTAAAGAATCCGTTGCCCTCCTCAAAAAGGAAAGATTCACGGAATACGGTTCAACCCTGATGGAGATTTACGATGTATTAACTCAGAACCTGTACAATACAGGCGACCCTGACGGTGCTGTCCGTGTGCTGAACGAATGGGGAAGACTGTTGGAAGCAAACCGGAAAGAGGTACTTGCCGTGCAATGGCTCGACTGGTACACTACCTGCGGTATAATCTATACGAATATGGGACGACTGTCCGAAGCGGAAGATATGCTGAACAGGGCAAACAGGATAGCCGAAAACATGGGAGGTGATGCCGTCCTAATGGTCAAAGGAGCTTTTATTCCCTTGTATAGTGCACAGAAAAGATACGACAAAGCTCTGTCGCTTGCCGATTCCGTCCTAAATAACTTCCATTTGGTTACGGACGGATATATACTAATGCAGCAATATAGGCTCGCCATTGCCGATTCAACCGGCAATACCGCCCTTGCAGCCGGGATTTGGAAAGAACTTTACCAACTCAACGATTCCATCAAGACCAAAGAAATGGCTGCCCGGCTCGACGAATTTCACACTATCTACGAAGTGGACAGGATAACCATCGAAAAGGAGCGCAACCGCAACTACTTCCTCTTTGCCCTTGGCGGATGCCTGCTGCTGGCTGTTGCCCTCGCCCTATACATATATTATAACAGGAAGCTCCTCCGGCGCAACCGCGGCCTCTACCTCCAAATCAAGGAACAGGACAGGCTCGCCGGGGAACTTGAACGGATGACCGAACATTGCGCCGGCGTGGAGGCGCAGCTAACCGCCCTCCTGCCCGGTAACAGCAGCGACAACGAACAATGCCTTGCGTCCCTGCAAAAGGGTAATGTCCGTCAGCGCGAACTGGTCGCCCGCCTGCACGACTACCTGCGCAGCGAAAGAAACTTCGCCAACGTCGATATTGAGAAGGACGATATTGTTGCTGTCCTGGCAACCAACCGGAGCAGCCTCTCCGAAGCCCTGAAAGCCGTAACCGACATGACACTGCACGATTACATCAACGATTTGCGCCTCGAAGAAGCCCGGCAAATGCTTGAACACCACTTCGACCTCACCGCCGAAGCCATCGCTGTCGATTGCGGTTTCAATTCCTACCGCACCTTTTCCCGCCTCTTTCAGGAAAAATACCGTATCAATCCCGGCGGATATCGCAAGGCCGCCGAGACAAAATAGGGCGTTCCCTCCCAAAAAATAAAGCGCGGACTTCAAAATCTCCGCGCTTTGTTATGCCTTATACTTTTACGGGACAAAAAACAGCCCCAAATTAACCGAAATTTTCCGAAAATAACCGAATGCGCTAATTATATAAAAGTTACGGAAAGACGCATTTCGCCCGAACTCGAAAATACTTTAAATTTGTCCACTATTTCTGTAAATTTGTCTACCCTGTCTTGATTTTACTCCCGAACTTTGCTGCCGAAAACAACAAAATATGGATATATTGATTATATTAAGTACAGTCGCAGGCTTTGTCATCCTGACAGTCGTCATTATCTTCCAGCAAGTCCGGTACCGGCGGATGACAAGGAAAAAGGACGGAGATATAATCTACCATATTCACGAGCAAGACCGCCTGTCAAGAGAGTGGGAACACATCCGGATCGAAAATGAAATCCTGATGAAACTCCTGAAAGACAAAAACAGCGGTAAAAATCCGGTTTTCGAAACAAAAACAAATGCTAACACGCAGTACGACAATGAATAAATCCAACAAACTAATTGAAAATTATATGATTAAAAAAGAACTTTTGCGGAAAACAACCCGCACGGAAACCAACAAGGGGGCAAGCCCTCTCGTTGCATGGGTAATCCTGGTACTGACGCTACTGCCCACGTTTACGCAGTCGGCGTCCGCGGTGACGACGAGCGGCAGCACCGTCACCATCACCCAAGACGACACCGTCGCCGCGATTAAGACGGCGGTCGAGGAGGCGCTGGGGTCATATACCACCGTCACCGTGCTGGGGACAAAGACGGACGCGGACGCAACTTTGACCCTCGACATACCGTCTGCCAAAAAGGTGCAGTGGAAAGCGGTGTACGAAGCGGCAAGCGGCTTTACCGGCACACTTATCACGCTTTCCGGCACCGGCAGCACCTTTGAGGTGGCGACAGGCGGCGTGCTAAACGCGCAAAACGGTATCGCCCTGTATAATCCCGGAGCGGGCAACACCATTACAGTCAGCGGCGGCGCGGTGAGCGGAAACAGCTCATCCGGTGCCATTTACAACTATGCCTTCTCCGGGGCGACTGTACTGATAAGCGGCGGCACAGTGAGCGGAACCAGCGGAGGAGCGACTATATACAATGCAGGCAAAAACATCAATATTACGGTCAGCGGCGGCACAGTGACCGGGAGCGGGAACAGCTATGCCATAGCGTTCCCACTCGCGGCAGACTGTACAGTTACCGTCACCGGCGGCACACTCATCGCGCAACGAAATGCCATATTTGCATCCGTCTCCGGTGGAGCGTCGAATATCACGGTCAACGTCAGCGGCGGCACGCTCATTTCAAGCAATTCCTATGCTATAGACCTCTTAGCCACAAACAGCACAGCCACGGTCAGCGGCGGTGTGCTGTTCGGCCGCCGTTCAAATGGCGGAACCACACTTGACGGGGTCGTTTCTGCGACCGGTGGTGTTACCGGCCCCACCGGCACCGGCACCATTATTTTATGGGGCGGCAGCTACCCGCAGGAAACCCGATACAAGCCCAACGCCACCAACAACCTTTACCTCTGGCCGGCGGCCGCCACGGCGAAATGGGACATTGTGGACGGCAAGGGCGGCATCTCCTTCGTACACGGCGCGAAAAGCGGCTTTATTGAGGCTGCTGGGGCAAAGGTTCTGACCGGCGCCGTCGCGCTCACCGACATTATGACCGCCGCCGAAATCAAAACGGCGATTGAGGACAACCTTTATCTCTACGACACCGTTACGGTGACGGGTGGCAAGACGGGGGTGGCCGACACCCTCACCCTGGCCATACCGGCGGGCAAAACGGTGCTTTGGAGCGCGGCATACGAAGCGGCGGCGGGTTTTGACGACCCTCTGATTGATACGGGGGACAGCGAGGGCACGTTTGAACTGGGGGCCAACGGCGTGGTGTTTGGCTACGGGGCGGACGCGAACAGCGTCGTCGCCGCGAACGGCGGCATTACCGGCACGGGCGTTGTTATCGCGTGGGATAAAGACGAGGCGTCCGCATACGACCCGGGGGACGCCACCGACCTTTCCGTGCTGCCCGCCGGGGCGACGGCTGTGTGGGCCTTTGTGGGCGGCGAGAAGGGCGTGTCCTACGCAAACGGCGCGAACACCGGCTTTGTGGCGGTAGCGGAGGTCAACCTCTCCGCCGTGGTGGACGTGACGGACAAAGAGGCGGCCGCCATACAGGCGGAAATCAATTCCTTTCTCGAGGCGGCGGACACCGTCCGCGTCATCGGCTACAATTTGGGGGTCTCAACCGTCGCCCTCGACATATCGGCGGGTAAAAAAGTGGTTTGGGACGCGGAATACTTGGGGGTACTTTCAAGCGGCCCGGTTATCGAGCTTACCGGCGGCGGCGAATTTGAGGTATCGGAAAACGGCATACTGGACGCGAACGGCACCAACTCCAGTAACTATGCCATATACGCCACAGGCGGCGGCGTTATCAGGGTGAGCGGCGGCTACGTGAACGCCCCGGGCGCTGACGCCATACTCGCCAGCAACGCGAACGCCAGAATCTATGTGGAGGGCGGCGAGGTGGTCTCGGCCGACCGCGCCGCCGTGGCCGCGCTGGGCGGAAGCGTCACGGTGAGCGGCGGCACGGTGCGCTCGATTAGCAGCTACGCCGTCTATACCAACGGCGTGGACAGCAGCGTCAGTGTGACCGGCGGCACGGTGCGCTCGGGGAATTATATTGCCATACAAAGCCAAGGCAACGTGACTGTGTCCGGCGGCACGGTTACCTCGCCAAAGCACATCGCCATAGCCGTCAGCGGCTCCAACAGCTGGGTCGATGTGAGCGGCGGCACGGTGGAAAGCGCGGCGACGGACGGCATTCATTCCACTATCTCCATGCCCCCTGTCTATACAACCACAACGGTTGCCATATCCGGCACGGGCCGGGTGCTGGCAACCGGCGGCTCACCCGCCATTGACACCTACGGCAGCGTGTTCGTCAGTGACGACGCCGTGGTCAGCGCCCAGGAAAACACCGCCATACTCTCCTACGGCGACAACGTGGACATTACGGTGAGCGGCGGCGCCCGGGTCAGCTCTCAGGGCATCGACGCCATAACAACCAACGGCGACCGCGCGAAAATTGAGGTGAGCGGCAACGCCGTGGTCAGCTCCCAGGGCATCGACGCCATAGCAACCAACGGAGAACACACCTTCATTACGGTGAGCGGCGACGCCCGGGTCAGCTCTCAGGACGGCTGCGCCATATTCAGCAACGGCGAACACACCTTCATTACGGTGAGCGGCGACGCCCGGGTCAGCTCCCAAGCGACCTATGCCATAGTGGCCGACGGCAGCGACAGCACCGTCACGGTGAGCGGCGGCGTGGTGAGCACGCAAAACGGCCGCGCCATATACGCCTACACCGGCGGCGAGGTTATCGTCAACGGCGGCACGGTGCTGGGCCGCGGCACTATCGCAAAAGCCGTTGTACAGCTTTCGAGCTTTGCCGGGCCCACCGACACGGGGCTCCTCATCGCCTGGGAAAGCGACGCGCCGACGCCGACCTATCTCCTGGGCAGCAGCTTGAAGCTGGCGACCATGCCCGACACCGGCGTCACGGCGGTTTGGGCGACGGTGGGCGGCCAGAACGGCATCGCGTACGCAAACGGCGGGAACACCGGCTTTGTTGAGACAACCGGCGTGACCCTTGTATCGGCCTCAGATATAGAGAATACGGTGAATATTACCGGCAAGAGCGTGGCGGAAATTGAGGCGGCCCTGACGCTGACGCTGGCGGTACACAACACCGTGACCGTCACGGGGAGCAAGACGGGGGTGGACGCAACCCTCGCCCTCACCATATCGGCGGGTAAAAGGGTTGTGTGGCAAGCCGTCTACGAGGCGGACGGCGATTATGACGGCACCCTCATTCGCCTTTTAGGCGCCGGCACCTTTGAGGTTGCGGCGGGCGGCGCGCTGCGGGCGGAAAGCGCTACGGCCCTATACGCCGACGACACTTACGGCGCCAGCACCATCACGGTGAGCGGCGGCGCGGTGAGCGCCACAAGCGGCATCGCCATACACGCCTACGGCACCGTCACGGTGAGCGGCGGCGCGGTGCGCGCGACAGGCGACGGCTGGGCCATACACGCGCGCGGCGTAGACAGCACCGTCACGGTGAGCGGCGGTACGGTGAGCGCCACAACCGGCTACGCAATCTACAGCGAAGCCCAAGACGGCGGCGTCACGGTGAGCGGCGGCACGGTGAGCGCCACAAGCGGCGAAGCCATACGCGCCAGCAGCCAAATCGGCACCGTCACGGTGAGCGGCGGCACGGTGAGCGCCACGAGCGGCAGCGCCATACGCGTCTACGGCAACCTCACAGTGAGCGACGGCACGGTGTATTCGACAACCGGCCGGGCCGTATACGCCGTCGGCGCAAACAGCGTGGTCACGGTGAGCGGCGGCAGGGTGCAAAACGAGGCGACGATCGCCGCTGTTCCTGTTATACAAATGGCCAATACCGTGAACACGGGCAAAAATGTGATTGTAAGCGGCACGGGCAAGGTGCTGGCGGAGGTCAACGCTCACGCCATTGCCACATACGGCAGCGTGGACGTGGAGGGCAATGCCGAGGTCAGCTCGAATTGGGGCTACAGCATATACGCGCTGGGCGCAACCGGCGTGGTCACGGTCAAGGGCGGCAGGGTGGCTTCGGCGCACAGCGACGCCATCATCTTAACGGCGGGCGGCGGCATCGTGGTGAGCGGCGGCACGGTGAGCGGCGACAACGCCGCCCTGTGCACGATGGGCGAAAACAACACCGTCACCGTCAGCGGCGGCACGGTGACCGGCGGCATCGCCATCCTCACGTATGGCGCAAACAGCACGGTGACGGTGACCGGCGGCAGGGTCATCTCTTTCTACAACTATGCCATACTAGCCGAAGGCGCGAACACAAACGTCACGGTGAGCGGCGGCTTCGTGTACGGCCTCACCATTGCGGGGGTCGACGCCATTTATATAGACTCCGGCCTCCTTACCGTCAACGGTGCCGCCGTGGTCGTCGCCTGGGATATAAACGCGGGGTGGGAAAACGCGAACCTCTATCTCGCGGACAGTGATACTCACCTGGCCTACGGGCCCGCCGGCGCGTCGGCGGTTTGGACGAAAGTCGACAGCCAGCACGGCATTTCCTACGCGAACGGCGCCAACACGGGCTTCCTCGAAATCCCCGGCGTGACGGTTTTCACCGCCGACGAGGTAGGCGAAACGGTGAGCGTTACCGGCAAGAGCGTGGCGGAAATTCAAACGGCCATCACGAACTCCCTTCTGTTCCACGACACCGTGACCGTCACGGGGAGCAAGACGGAGGTAGACGACGAGCTCGTTCTCGCCATACCGGCGGGTAAAACCGTGGTGTGGGAGGCGGTTTACGAAGCGGACAGAGATTTTTACGGCAACCTCGTCAATTTTCAGAGCGCCGGCACCTTTGAGGTTGCGGCGGGCGGCACGGTGAGCTCGACAGACTATCATGCCATATACGTCAGCGGCGACAACAGCACCGTCACCGTCAGCGGCGGCGCGGTGAGCTCGACAGGCTATTATGCCATAGCCGCCTACGCCGACGACATTACCATCCTCGTCAGCGGCGGCGCGGTGAGCGCGTATTACGAAGCCATAGACTTTAACGGCGAAAACAGCATTGTCGAGGTGAGCGGTGGCGTGGTGACCTCGCAATACGGCATGGCCCTATACGGATACAGCGGCAGCAACAACGCGGCCGTCACCGTCAGCGGCGGCGTGGTGCGTTCGCTAAACAACACCGCCGTTCTTGTCAACAGCGACAACGCCACGGTCACGGTGAGCGGCGGCCTGGTGTTTAGCTCCATCTCGGACGCCAACAGCGTCATTTATTGTGCCGGCGGCTTTGCCGGGCCCACGGAGACCGGCGTCGTCCTGGCGTGGGACAAAGCGGCGGCGGGAGAATTCCCGGTCTACGGCGCGGGCAAAACGACAGACCTCACCCGATTGCCGTCTGGCGCAACGGTGGTGTGGGCGAAAGACGGCGCAAAGAGCGGCATATCCTACACAAACGGCGGGAATACGGGCTTTATTGAAGTAGACGGCGTGACGGTGGACGGTACCCCGCCCGTACTCACGGAGGGAACGGTCAGCCGCACGAGCGACACGGCGGCAACCATCGGCTTTACCACCGACGAAGCGGGAACGGCGTATTATCTCGTCGTTGAACAGGATGCAACTGCCCCGACAGGCGAGGAAGTCAAAGATGGAACCTCTCTTGGCGCGGTTGCAGCGGGTGATGTGAGTGGCAAGACCGTCACCCTCACGGCGGGGGCAAAGGATATATATGTTGTGGTGGAAGACGCGGCGGGCAATATCAGTGCGCCGTTGAAAATAGAGGCGGCGGCGTATGATGATACACCTACCGGTATTAACAGTTCGGCAGCACAAACATTACAAGCCATCTCCACGGATGGCGGTTTGCAGGTACGCGGACTTGTACCGGGCGAGGTATTCAGCATCTACAATCTATCCGGTCAGTTGGTTTACAACGGCAACGCGACAGCGCCGGAACAGTTTGTTCCGCTTAATGTACGTGGGATTTATATTGTGGCGTCGGGCAATCAACGTATAAAAACGGTGTATTGACAGCGGTAAACAATTAAAATTTCAATGATCAAAAGGAGGCTATCCCGGCAACGGAATAGTCTCCTTTTGCTTTATTATCTGCAATTCATCATCTGTCAGATAACCTCTATCGACCGACTTTATCGTTCTCTTGTAATTGGCGAATGAGTCGGCAAATATCATCGTAGCTTCTGGGCACAAAGATACTTCTTCTTATTTGGCAGCCAAGCAGCAATTACAGGATGAACCAGAGAAAATCGATTCCAAACGCTCTCAGTTGTATTCGACCAGACTGTTACAGGAATATATCAGAAACGGTAAAATCTTAAGCACAAAAGAAACGTATGAGTTTCATGGAGAGATAGGTGGCTTGATGAATGAATATATCTTGGAGAAGACATCCGAGCATCTCCGTAAATCATCCATTCACACCTACCAACTTCAATTGTCCCGGTTTTTACACTATCTTTCCGACAAAGGTAAGACTTTATTTTGGATTTACCAAATATATCGTCGTTTTTTTTACAATAATCACGCCAAACTCATTCGAATGCGCCACTCTTGAGGATAGAGATTATTGGCGCGATTGCCGATGTTTTTGACAAAGCCCAGCGGGCAACCGAGATAGGTGACCAGAAGGTGTCCTTTGGGCAAATCCGGCGAAATAGTTTGCAAGGCTTCCTTTTTTAAGTAGTTCAACGCGGTTGTTTTGTCGAGTTCCAGCGTTGGGAAAGCGTTGGACGACAGGGCGCACGACATTGCCAGACTGTGTGAAGGAATGAAGTCTTTGCCTTTCATTTCTCCTAAGTGTACGCCTGCGGATACGATTTTCAATCGCTCTTTCAACAATAGATAACCGGCTACGCCGGTGGTGGGAATGGCTGTGAATCCGTTTTTGTTTTCAAAAATGCGGAATTGGTTGGGGTTTTTGATTAATTGGGTAATTGATGATTGGGCGGATGATTGGGCGGATGATTGGGCGACCGCAAGGGTCGCCCCTACGGATTTTGTTTTATTTTTCGGGGATTGCGGGTCATGGGCGTGATGATGGTGGGGGAATGCTTCGGATGACGGTTTGCGGACGGCTGCGATGAAAAATCCTTCGCCTTTGGTGCGGTGCGGCAGGAAACGGCGCGGTTTTTCTATGACCGGCGCCCCAAATTCCGAACACATCCAGTCGATATTTTCTTCGTTTTCTTCACGGTTGTAGGTGCACGTGCTGTAAATCAACAGGCCACCGGGCAGCAACGCCGGCCACACATCCGCCACAATCCGGCGTTGGCGTTCGGCACAGAGTTGGACATTGGCAACCGACCACTCGGCGATGGAGGCGGGATCTTTGCGAAACATGCCTTCGCCCGAACAGGGTGCATCCACCACTATCACATCAAAAAAGGCACCGAGTTTGCCGATTGCCGCGGGGTCGTTGTTGGTGACAATCGTGTGTGGATTGCCCCATTTGGTCAAATTTTCCGACAGGATGTTGGCGCGCGTCCGAATCACTTCATTGGCAACTAAAAGACTTTCCTCAGGCAGCACAGACGATAATTGCGTCGATTTCCCACCCGGAGCGGCACACAAATCCAATACGCGCACGGGCTTTGTCACGTGTTGCCGGATGAGTTCCTCCAACGCCATCGAGGAGGCTTCCTGCACATAGTAATTGCCGGCATGAAACAGCGGGTCGAGCGTAAACGAGGGGCGTTCTGACAAATAACAGGCGTTTGAAGCCCAAGGCACAGGTCCAACCCCCAACTCCCTAAAGGGGGCTTCCTGCTCCCCCCTCAGGGGGTTGGGGGGTGAATTTTTAAACGGATTCAACCGAATACTCGTCGGGCTGCCGGCGTTCAAGGCCTGCTCAAAAGCATCCCATTCATCGCCCAACAAGGCTTTTGTGCGCGTGATAAACTCGGCAGGCAGTTGTTTCATGGGTTGGATAATTGGTTGATGATATGGATGGTTTGCAAAGCATAGAGTGCTGCTGTTTCCGTTCGCAGACGCGTTTCGCCCAACGAAACCGGTTGAAAACCGGTTTTGAGCGCCTCAGCCACTTCGTCTTCACTGAAATCGCCTTCGGGACCAATCAGAATCAGGGCGTTTTTATCCGTCATTGCGGGCTTGACCGGCGTCATGTCGAGCGTAGTCGAGGCACGCAAGCCCCTGATTGTTGAAGCATATAATTCACTCAACAACGTTTTATCGCCCGAATTGCAATGAGCGATGTATTTTTGACCGTCAAAAGGTTGTTGCACAAACTGTTTGAACGCCGTCATTGCTTGTAATTCGGGTACACGGGCTTTCATTGACTGCTTCATGGCAGCGATTAAAATTTTGTGGATGCGGTCGACTTTCACATCTTTTCGTTCGGAATGGTGCGTTTTCAACAGCGTGATTTTGTCGATGCCAATCTCGGTCGCTTTTTCGGCAAACCACTCGACACGGTCTAAATTTTTGGTGGGCGCAATCGCTATTTCCACCCGGTTGTGCCACAAAGGAGGCTGTTGATGCGTTTCCAGAATTTTCACAACACACTGTTTGGGATGTGCACCGGTGATTTCGGCTTTGTAAAAATGCCCTTGACCGTCGGTAATATCAATTAAATCGCCGATTTGTTTGCGTAACACGCGGACACAGTGCTGCGATTCCGCTTCAGGAAGTGTCAAACCGGTTGCTATGTCGGGGGCGTAGAATAGAAACATTTGAATTATGAATTATGAATTATGAATTATGGATTATGAGTTAGTGGATAGACGTATTGCATGGAGATGGTGCCGCTTTCTCCTTTTTCGTTTTTGAAATTCCAGAGCCGGATTTTGGCGTATTGTTTTTCGGCGGTGCGCACGATAAAAACCGATTGTTCATACCGCCAATCGCTTGCCATCATGTTGTGAAGTGTTGCCCAATTTTTGACAGGCTGTGCTAATCCGGCTTGTACATAGCCTATTTCGCCGAGCACCATTTGGCTCATGTCGTAAACAATCGAATCCGCGACATCCGTTTGATAACCGTCCGCAGGAGCCACGGTGACGGCATCAAAATCGAATTTCGGCTGTTCCAATTTCAGGATCCCGCCCTCGCCTACTCCGGACACGCCGCTATTGGTTTGGATGTTTTGACGGTGAAACGCCAAATCCCAGTCCGTCCGCGTCCGCCATTGCGCGCCGGCAACAGCATCCCCAGCATCGCACGAGCCGATGATTTTTCCTTCTTCAAACGAGAAAAAATACCAGTGAGTGTAGCTACTGCAATCCACAACCAAAGGTGTGCCGGATTTTGGCACAAGCCCGTCGTCAAACAAATAGTCTTTGTTACAGGAAGTTAACCCCCACCCCAACAAAGCACACACGACCGCTATTGCCCGGCAGTGCGTCCTGATTTTTATAGTCCAATACATTATTTATGCCTAATTGCAAATGCCCGCGAAATTTGGTACGCGACACCTGCAGATTATATACTACATTGCTTAACCAATAGCCGTTTACACGCGTTTCCTCCGGATTCAGCAGCGCTTCGGGTGTACCCGTGTAAACCGTTGTGAATGGCGACCTGGCACGTGTCGACAACACTAAACTTTGCTTATTGTAGGAAAATGTCATATTTATTGTGCCGGTGTGTTTACTGTTGCCGGGTAATTCTTGTTTGTTGTTGGTCAATTCTTGTTCGTTGTTGGGCGACCGCAAGGGTTCGTTGTTGGGCGACCGCAAGGGTTCGCCCCTACGGGTTGCGTTGGTATATGAATAACCACCTTTGAATGCAACGTGCTGATTCGGTGTCCATTGCGCCGAAATATCTAATCCGGAAATGCGTGCTTTGTCGATGTTTTCGTAACGCATTTCGGAACGTTCCAACGCAGCGTTCCACAGTAATTGTGTGTTGATGCGATTGTTGATTTGATTGGTGTAAACGGTGGCGGAAACGTTCACGTTATTGGTCAAATATTCCGCAGAGAGAGACTCATACCACGATTTCTCCGGTTTCAAATCCGAATTTCCGACAATCCAAAAAGGCAAATCGCCCCCGATGCGGTGCGGATAATCCATATACAATTCTTTCAACGTTGGTGCCTTGTAACCATTGCTGACACTGCCCCGAAAGCGAAAATCCTTCCACTGTTTCATCAGCGAAATCTTAGGCGAAAAATGGCTGCCAAACTGCGAATGATGCGTGTAACGTGCTCCTGCAAGGATGTCCCAACCTGTCGCAATCTTATATTCGGCTTGCGCAAAAACGTTTTGATTGTTAGCGTTTTTGCCGGCAGATTCAGTCCCGAATTGATTGTGACTGAATGTCTTTTCCCAATTAAATTCCGTTCCGCCAACAATTTGCAAAGATTCCAACACATGCCACGTATCGGTCAAGCGCAAAGTGGCATGATGCGAACTATTGGCGTGCACAGTCGAAACTTTCTCTATAGGATATGCGGACGTGGGGATTCCCGCCTGCACGGGAATGACAACCGGTAACCGGTAACTGTTTTCATTGCCGTCATATTGGTCGAAATTGCCTGCCAACGCCAGTTCGTTCACGGATGAAAAAGTGTAGCGCCACTTGCCATTCAAGGTATAATTTTCGTCGACGCGCGTTTGGAATTTGTCCAAAAACCAAGTTTCGCCCCGGTAATATTGACCTTTGATTTCGGCATCGGATTTGTCGCCAAAAGTATATTTAAGTCCTTGTGCCAGAGAGTAATCCGAATACGGATCAAGCACACCGGTTTCGGCAGAATTGCCGTCCGAATTTTTGGCAGAAAAGTCCGTTTTTGATGCCAGCCGGTCGAATTTTAATCCCAACGAAGCATCGCTGTGCCACGTGTTGTAGTTGGAGAAACGGGTGCGCGCGGAGGCTTGCAACGGCTCTGTAACGTCTTGCGTGATGATATTGATGACCGCCCCGATGGCATTGGAGCCGTAAAGCACCGACGACGCGCCGTTGATGATTTCGATGCGCTTGATGTTAGCGGTGTTAAGGCGCGAAAAATTAACGTTTTCCGTCCGCTCGTTCACCAATCGTTCGCCGTCGACCAAAATCAGAATGTATTTATTGTCTAATCCGGCGATTTGAATATTGTCGCCCATCGGGTTTGGCGTGAAGCTGACACCGGGCACAAAATTCTCTAATGCTTCCAAAACGGTAACTGCCCCCGATTCCAAAATTTCTTTTTTGGAAATTAGTTTGGTCAGGACTGGCGTATTTTTAAGTGTATGAGTGGTCCGCGTTGCCGTCACAACCACTTCATCCAACAAGTAGGTGTCATTTTGGGAAAATGCTAACGCACAATTTAGCAAACAGATTCCCCAAAAGAGTGTCATTCCGTGCTTGACACGGAATCCCCTCGTCTTTTTAGGAGATTGCGTGCCTCGACTACGCTCGACATGACGCCGGTCAAGCCCGCAATGACACGTTTGTATGCTATTGTTTAACATATTTTCTAAACTCTAAACTCTAATAAATAAACTCTAACTTTTGACTCGTTTCTCATTTTTTGCAATAAAATCTTTCCAACCGGTGTATTGTTTGTCTGACTGCGGACGATTGCCCTGAAAATAGTGGCAGAGTGCGGCTGCTACGGCGTCGGTGGCATCTAATTGAGGCAACACATCTTCTTTGGGGATTTTCAAATAGTTTTGCAGCATGTAGGAGACTTGCTCTTTCGAGGCGCGTCCGTTGCCTGTGATAGCCATTTTTATTTTCAGCGGAGCGTATTCAAAAATCGGGATATCGCGACTGAGCGCGGCTGCCATCGCCACGCCTTGTGCACGTCCGAGTTTGAGCATACTTTGCACGTTTTTGCCGAAAAAAGGGGCTTCAATCGCCAATTCGTCAGGCAAAAATTCGTCAATCAGGCTAATGATCCGTTCAAAAATACGCCGCAAACGCAGGTAATGACTGTCGTATTTATTGAGTGCCAACACGCCCATCGCCAATAAACGGGGTTTATTATCCGTGATTTGTATCAATCCGTAGCCCATCACATTCGTTCCCGGGTCAACACCTAACACTATTTTGTCCTTAATCGTCATGCTAATTTGACCACAAAAGTAGTCATTTTTTTTCAATTAAGAAAGTTGTCTGAACTGTGATTTAGGATGATTTTATTAATCATGCCCATCAAAACAATCATCCTAAATCACAGTTCAGACAAAAGAAACGTCCGTCAAAACCGCGATTGGTCGTGACGGACGTTGCGGGATTCCCGCCTGCGCGGGAATGACCGGTTGCAATTTACTTGCGAAGTCCCAATTCTTTGATAATCGCGCGGTAACGTTCGATGTCGCGATCTTTCAAATAATTCAAAAGGCGACGACGTTTACCAACCAAAATTCCCAAAGAGCGTTCGGTGCTATAATCTTTCCGATTTAACTTGAGATGCTCAGTTAAATGCGAGATACGGTAGGAAAACAAGGCAATCTGACCCTCAGCGGAGCCGGTATCCGTGTTAGACTTTCCGTGTTTCGCGAAGATTTCTTGCTTTTTTGCAGCGTCTAAATACATAAAATAACTTTTTTATAAATTTTTATTTCTTTCGCGGGGCAAAGGTACAACATAATTATGAATTATGAATTATGAATTATGAGTTTTTTTACAAAAAATTGATTTTTTTTTGCAAAATGCCCCGATACCGCTTCTAACATACATTTCCGTCGTGATAGCCTGACGTGGCCGGTGCAGGCGTTGGTTCGGCGGGTTGGCAGCAGGTGACCAAATTTCTGTCGCCGAACGCATTGTCTACGCGCGCTACATTGACCCAGAATTTGTTTTCTTTGATCCATTCTGCCGGGAAAGCGGCTTTTTCGCGCGAATACGGGTGATTCCATTCCTCGCCGCACACTTCATATTGTGGATGTGGGGCGTTGTGAAGCAGATTATTTTCTTTGTCGGCTTTGCCTGTTGCCACTTCTTCGATTTCGGCGCGAATGCCCGTCATCGCCGTGATGAAGCGGTCGAGTTCGGCGAGGCTTTCGCTTTCCGTCGGCTCAATCATCAACGTTCCGTGAACCGGGAATGACAAGGTCGGCGCATGAAAACCGTAGTCAATCAATCGTTTAGCCACATCATTTTCGTCGATTCCCGAATAGGATTTTAAGTGGCGGCAATCCAAAATCAGTTCGTGACCGACACGGTGTTGATTCCCTGTATAAACAATGCCGTAATGTTTTTCTAATTGTGACGACAAGTAATTGGCGTTCAAAATCGCAATCTTAGTAGCCAAAGCCAAGCCGGCACCACCCATCATGCGGATGTAGCCGTAAGTGATTGGCAAGATTCCGGCACTGCCAAACGGCGCTGCCGCCACGCGCCCCCCCATCCCCCTCAGGGGGGCTGCTTGGGGGGCTGAGCTTGGCAAGAACGGTTTCAAGTGCGGGGCACAACAAATCGGACCTACGCCCGGACCGCCGCCACCGTGAGGAATCGCAAATGTCTTATGCAAATTCAGGTGACACACGTCTGCGCCGATGTTGCCCGGATTGGTCAGCCCAACCTGTGCATTCATATTCGCGCCGTCCATGTAGACTTGTCCGCCGTTTTTGTGGATGATGTCGCACATTTCCACAATGCCTGTTTCAAAAATGCCGTGCGTGGACGGATAGGTGATCATAAACGCCGCGAGGTTGTCTTTGTTGGCTTCTGCTTTCGCTTTCAAATCGGCAATGTCGGTGTTGCCGTTTTCATCGAATTTGATTGTAACGGTCTGAAAACCAGCCTGAATCGCGCTCGCCGGATTGGTGCCGTGAGCTGAAGCCGGAATCAACACAATATTGCGATGCCCCTGCCCGATGGATTTTTGATATTCGCGAATCGTCATCAAACCGCTGTATTCACCTGCTGCACCCGAATTGGGTTGAAAACTCACGCCCGGCAATCCGGTGATGATGCCCAGATATTCCGCCAGATTTTCAATCACCTCCTTGTAGCCTTCGACCTGGTCTTCCGGTGCGTAGGGATGAATATTCGCGAAATGTGGGTCGTTGAGCGGCAACATTTCCGACGCGGCATTCAGTTTCATCGTGCATGAACCCAACGAAATCATCGAATGGGTCAACGAAATGTCGCGCACTTCCAATTTTTTGATGTAACGCATCATTTCCGTTTCGGTGTGATATGAATTGAATACAGGGTGCGTTAAATACGACGATTTACGAACAAATATATCCGGTAGGGGCAGGGCTTGCCCCTGCCCTTGTTGGGCGATCGCGTTATGGGCGACAACGTCATGGGCGACAACGTCATGGGCGACCGCAAGGGTCGCCCCTACGGATTCTGAAAAAATGTATAATAAAACGCCTAAATCGGTTTCGTCGGTGGTTTCGTCGATGCTGATGCCGATTTCTCCGGTTTCGAAATATCGGAAATTGACTTTACATTCTAATGCCGTTTCAATCAACGTTTTACGCGAGGCGTTTGGTGCTAATTGAATTTTTAAGGTGTCAAAGAAATTCTTGTTTTCTTGCACATAACCTAATTTTGTTAATTCCTGCACTAAAAATCCGGCGTAGCTATGCACGCGTTCGGCGATGCTTTTCAAGCCTTCGGGGCCGTGATAAACGGCATAAAAACCCGACATCGTGGCTAACAGAGCCTGTGCGGTACAGATATTGCTGGTTGCTTTTTCGCGTTTGATGTGTTGTTCGCGCGTTTGCAACGCCAATCGCAACGCATTTTTGCCGTAAGCATCTTTGGAAACGCCGATGATGCGTCCCGGAATCGTCCGTTTGTAGTCCTCTTTCGTAGCAAAATAGCCGGCTGACGGTCCTCCGTAGTACATTGGGATGCCAAACCGTTGGGCACTGCCAAACACGACATCTGCGCCCCACTCGCCCGGAGGTGTGAGCAGACACAAACTCAACAAATCGGCAGCCACAGCCACCTTGATGCCTTGTGCGTTGGCTTTTGTCACAAAATCACGGTAATCCTCAATGCTTCCGTCGGCGTTCGGATATTGCACGATCGCACCGAAAACACCAGATGACCCGTCGTTTGACGAGCCGTCATTGCGGACTTGATCCGCAATCCCCTGAAAGAATGTTTTATAATCGCCCACCACAAGTTTAATCCCTTGCGGAGCCGTACGCGTATTGAGTACGCCCAGCGTAGATGCGAACACTTTTTCGTCCACAAACAAGACGTTGGCATTTGCCTGCACCTGTTCACGTGTGCGCGTTTGAAAAAACATATTGGCAGCTTCGGCAGCAGCGGTTGCCTCGTCGAGCAGCGAACAGTTGGCGAGCGGCAAGCCTGTCAAATCGGTAATCACCGTTTGGAAATTCAGCAATGCCTCGAGGCGGCCTTGCGAAATTTCGGCTTGATACGGCGTGTAGGAGGTGTACCAACACGGATTTTCAAACACATTGCGCAAAATCACAGCAGGCGCGACGGTGTCGTACCAACCTTGACCTATATAAGAGGTAAAAATCTCATTTTTCGACGCCACTTCCGCGATATGTTCCGCATATTCACGTTCGGTCATCGCTTCCGGTAATTCCAACTCGGTTTTCAGGCGAATATTCGCGGGGATTGTTTCGTCAATCAGCTGTTCAAGGTTCGACACGCCGATTGTTTTTACCATTGTTTTAATCTCAGTTTCATTCACGCCTACATGGCGATTTACAAATAAGTCGTTCATAAGTATTTATTGTATTTTTTTTCTTTAGCTATTGTTGAGTGAAGGGCATGACCCGGATAAACGATTGTTTCGCCGGGCAGTGTTAGTAATTTGGTGCGAATGCTGTTTAATAAAACTTGTTCATTGCCTCCCCAGAGGTCTGTGCGCCCTATATCGAAACGGAAAAGCGTGTCGCCCGTGAAGACGCAGCCTGCCTCTTTGCAATAAAAAGACAGTCCGGCAGGCGAATGTCCGGGGGTTTCCAGCACTTGCAATTTAGTGTTTCCAAAGGCAACGACATCGCCCTCTTTGAGGAAATGGCCGGCGTGAATGCCTTCTTCAAACTCGGAAACTTCGCCAAAAGAGATGACTTGCTCACGCTGTCCGGGCATCGTTTCTTCGACCTCGTGATACTGCGGTTTCAGACCGTAGGTGTCCCACAAAAAGCGATTGCCCAGCGTATGGTCAAAATGCAAATGCGTGTTGAGTACCTGCTTGATTTGCAGTCCGTTGGCATCAATAAACTCCTTCAATTCTTTATGTTCATTCGGCTGAAAAGCCCCACAGTCAATGATTGCTGCCTCTTTTGTTTCGTCCCAAAGCACATAAGTATTGACATGTATGTCGTTAAATTCAAATATTTTGAGTTGCATCGTGTAAAATTTGCAACAAAGGTAAAAAAAAATTATGAATAATGAATGATGAATGATAAATTTTCGTACCTTTGTGAAAATTTTTTAAAAACAGAAAATAGTCATTTTATGGAAAACACATCAGAAAACAACATTGTTATTAACGGTGAAGAACTATCTCCGGACGACATCCGTCAACGGATTATTTTTTCGGAAATCATCAATAAAAAAGCATATTAAAACAACATGAACTACAAAAAACTATCTGCGGAAGAAGCCGCAAGCCTGATCAATAACGATGACATCATCAGTTTGAGCGGATTCACCGCTACCGGTTGCCCGAAAGCCGTGCCAACCGCCCTTGCCAAACGTGCCGAAGCAGAGCACGCCGCCGGACGTCCGTTCAAAGTCGGAATTTACACCGGCGCATCCACCGGCGAATCTGCCGACGGCTGCCTCTCACGGGCACATGCTATCAAATTTCGCACGCCGTATCAGTCCAACAAAGACTCGCGGACGGCACTCAACAACCACGAAATGGAGTATTTCGACTTGCACTTGTCGGAATTGGCGCAATACTTGCGCTACGGATTTATTCAAAAACCCAAATGGGCGATTTTGGAAGTCTGCGACATTTCCGACGACGGCAAAGCGGTGCTGACCTCTGCGGTAGGTATCGGACCAACCGCCTCGCACTTAGCCGACAAAATCATCCTCGAACTGAATAGCTACCACCCCAAAGAATTGCTGGGGATGCACGACATTTACGAGCCGCTCGACCCGCCTTACCGTCGCGAAATCCCGATTTACAAGGCGAGCGACCGCGCAGGATTGCCTTACGTGCAGCTTGACCCGAAAAAAATTGTCGGCATTGTCGAAACCAATTTGCCAAACGAAATCGGCGCATTCACGCCAATGGACGATGTGACGGCAAAAATCGGTCAAAACGTGGCGGATTTCTTATATGCAGAGATGCAAGCCGGACGTATTCCGAAGGAGTTTTTACCCGTTCAATCGGGCGTGGGCAATGTGGCGAACGCTGTTTTGGGAGCCATGGGGTCGAATCCACACATTCCGGCATTCAATATTTATACGGAAGTGATTCAGGATTCGGTGGTAGGATTGATTCGCAGTGGACGCGTGAAATTGGCGAGCGGCAGCTCGTTGTCGCTTACGACAGAGGTTTTGAACGAGGTGTACGCCGATTTGACGTTCTTTAAGGATAAATTTTTGTTGCGTCCGTCGGAGATTTCCAACAACCCGGAAGTGGCGCGTCGCATCGGCATCATTGCCATCAACACGGCTCTGGAAGCGGATATTTTTGGTCATGTCAACTCGTCGCACGTTTTGGGCACGAAGATGATGAACGGTATTGGCGGTTCGGGCGATTTCTGTCGCAATGCCTACCTGTCTATTTTCACAACACCTTCGACGGCCAAAGGCGGTCAAATCTCGGCAATTGTGCCGATGGTGTCGCACGTCGATCACAGCGAACATTCCGTCAAAATTTTGGTCACGGAGCACGGTGTAGCCGATTTGCGCGGACTTTCGCCTCGTCAACGGGCAGAAAGCATCATCACCAATTGTGTGGATCCGAGCTATCAACAGTTGTTGCGCGACTACTTGAAACTCAGTCAAACCGGTCACACGCCGGCCACAGTGGAGGCGGCGCTATCGTTTCACGTGGCATTTGCCAAAACAGGCGACATGCGGCAGGCAAAATTTGAGGCATAAAAAAATAAAACGTGATGTTTAGCATTTGCATACCTATATATAATCAAGAATTGAGCCAGTTGGTGTATGAACTACATCGACAGGCTGTGGCTACGGGTTTGGCGTTTGAAATTCTACTGATAGACGATGCATCCAAACAGGAGTATCGTGCTGAAAACCGGTTGATTGACCTGCCTCACGTGCGTTACATTCAGTTAGAAAAAAATATTGGACGTGCAAAAATTCGCAATCTGTTGGTGGAAGAATCGAAATATCAATATTTGATTTTTATGGATGGCGATATGGGCGTTGAATCCGGTGATTACATTCGCAATTATGTGACTTATATGAACGATGGCATCGTGTGCGTGGGTGGTCGCACGTACGAACTACAACGACCGGTGCCACAAAAAATTTTGCATTGGAAATACGGCAGAACGCGTGAAACCAACTCTAATATTTTCATGACATGCAATTTTATGATTGACAAAACGCATTTTGATCAGATACAATTTACAATGGCATTGGATGGATACGGACACGAGGACACGCTGTTTGGCATCCAATTGAAAGAGGCCGGCATTATCATTCAACACATTACTAACCCGTTGATACACTTGGATGTGAAAGATGCAGAGTTGTTTTTGAATCATACCGAAAATGCCTTGCGCAATTTAGCAAAAATCAATCGCTTATTGCAAGATCAAGACGGCAACTATTCTCAACTGCTACAAACGAAAAACAAATTAGATAAAACAGGTATTACCGTTTTGGCACGCACTCTTTTTCCTCTTGTAAAGCCCCTGCTCCGTCGTCATTTATTGAGCAAACACCCTTCTCTACTCGCTTTGGATGTGTACAAATTTGGATTTTTTGTAAATTTATGATTTCATAATAATTTTTTAAGAAAAATAGTTGTAACTTTGTCCCGGTTTTTTGGTCTACATTACAATAAAAAACGATTTCAAACGTTTAAATGTTGAATACTAAAAAATTAAAAATACAATGAAACAATTTTTGTCTTGTGTCTTTTGTTTGTTGTCTTTTGCGACTTTGCAGGCGCAGACGACGGATGCCGTGCTCATGACTGTGAACGGGAAAGACGTCAAAAAATCAGAATTTGAGTATAGTTACACTAAAAATAATGGCGCTGAGGCCATTGACAAACGTTCTGAAGCTGAATATCGCACACTGTTTCAAGATTTGAAACTGAAAGTGGCGGAAGCAGAAACGCAAGGTTTGGATACCACAGCCGCTTTTCGAAAAGAATGGCACGACTACCGCTCACAATTGATAAAATCCTACAATGTGGAGCAGGAAGGTGATTCAATTGTCAAGGTGCACATACGTTATGGTGTGAATGCGCCCTTAGCGCGAAAAATGGAATTTGGAAAAGAGGTGCCCGGCACAGATACATTGTTTCTCGTTGAAAAACAGGCGTTTTTCGTGAACGATTTCAAAGATTATTTGCAACAACAACAGATAGACACTGCTGTGAAGGGGTTGCCGATGATTGACGCACTGAACGACTATTTGTATCAAAATGTAGTGGTTCAATTGACGCCTCAATTCCCGGAATTGCCCTATTTGCTGCAAGAGTACCGCGACGGCAGTTTGTCGTTTGAAATCACTCAACAGGAAGTGTGGGAAAAAGCCGCTTTGGACACAGACGGATTGACGAAATTTTTCAACAAAAACAAGTCCAAATACAGCGTAAACGGCAAAAAGCCAAAAACTTACACTGAAGTGCGCGGACAAGTCATCACCGATTATCAGGACTTTTTGGAAAAAGAGTGGCTGCAACAACTCCGAAAAAAATATACAGTGACCAGTTATCAGTTACCAGTTACCAATTAAAAATGCAAAAATACACACATACTTTTATTTTTTGGTTACTGGTAACCGGCAACTGTTTGCTGGTATTTGTTGGTTGTCAGCCAAAAGCAGCGAAGAGCGGCGATGTGCTGGTGCAAGTGGGTGATAAAGTACTAACTAAAGAGGAATTACAAGAAAATATCCGGACGGCATCCACACCGGAGGACAGCATGCTTTTTGCAGAAAACTACATTCAATTATGGGTCAATAATCAGTTGTTGTATGATGTAGCACGCAAAAATACGACGAAAGACGATGAGACGGAAATCAGTCAGTTGGTAGACAATTACAAAAAATCGCTAACGATTTACCGCTACCAGGAACAGTTAGTGAACGAAAAATTGGCGAAAGAAATTAGCGATGAAGCATTAGAGCAGTTTTATGCAGAGCATAAAGACCTGTTCAAAGATGTACTCCCCGACGATTCAGCATCGTTTGATTATCTCAAACCCACTGTGCGAGAGATGGTTATCAATCGCCAAAAAATGGAATTTTTAAAAAAAGTAGAAGACGACTTATATAATAAAGCCCTCAAAAATGGGACGGTGGTCTTTTATAACAATTAAAAAAACGCTTATCCGCAATATTACCCAAGACGTTGCCGTTGGGTAATATTACAGATAAGCGTTATAAGCAATCATTAAGAAAGTAATGTTCCAACTTCTCTAATATCATATTTGCAAACCTAAAATTGATAACCTATGCTCAATCTAAACATTTGATGAGAAGTACTGATGCCTTTTTCTGCGTTTGCTATTCCGGCGAGATAAGAGGCACTAACAGAATAAATACCCTTCTGAATACCAAGTCCAAAATTGATGCCTAAATCAAACCGATTGTAGGCGTCAAAAGGGGATCCTTGTATTGTTTCTCCATCTGTATAAACATATTTTTTCTCTCCAAACAACCCATAGCGAGCATATAATCCGGCATCTGTCACTAATTTCATATTTTCTCCAATCTTTGGACGAAACGAAAAGTTGAAAGGTGCTTCTACCCCATAGATTGCCACATGACTTCCTGGTTTAAAAAAACCGGGTATTCCTTCAATATTTGTACCATAGGACGTGAATAAAAGTCCGGGTTGAAAATACCACTTAGATGACAATGGCTTGTCATACGTAACACCAATATACCCCCCAAGTCGATAAGAAACATTAGGATGCTTTGCAATATCTGAATAATTCAAACCTCCTTTAATGCCCCATTGAGCAAAAGCAGGTATTGAAAAACCGATAAAAAATAAAATTGACACTAATTTAATCTTCATTTTAATAATTTTTTAAATGTTACAAACTAAAGTCATACCCACCCAAATTCTTGGATTTGATGTTGGTATTTTATTCCAATATCCGGATGGTGTATTGTTTGTAAGAAGTTGATGGATGTTATAAGTAGAATATCCTAATGAAATATATCCTGCCGGATATTTCAAGCATTTCACTCCTGCATTGATGCCATACATAAACATAGGTGTTTTGTTGTTTAAACCATTGGTTTGATTGGTATTAAAATGAATAGATCCTCCGGTTGGAAATCCAATGGAAAAATCATTGCTCACAAATACTGCCAAACTTTCAGTTAGTGGATAAACTAATTTAGGACTTGCTGTCAAATAATACGTGTAAATCTTGTAACTAAAATAATCAGGCACGGACTTCCAATTTCCATCTTGATAATAGTCAGCAAGAAAACCTGTTTGCAGTTCTAAAGCCAAATACTTTGCCTTTTTTACCGGACAAAATTCATATCCCAACTGTATTTTTACAGACCCACGATTGTTGTTATCAGAAATCATATCTACAATAGCGTCCATGTCAGCAAATAATCCAAAAGTGAGCCCCGGATTATTTGCTGAAATAGCTTTTTCTTGATTTTGAGCAGACATTAGGCTACTCAAAATCAAGAAAAAAAGAAAGAATATGCTCTTTTTTAAATCCATTAACGCAAGTTATTTTTTGATTATTCGCATGCCTCGCCAATCAGCACCAAATCGACCACACACATACACTTCTCCACTTTCGAGAGTCGGAGTTTGAGCATTTAGTGTCGCTTGTATTGCCTTCCCCCAATTAATAGCATCAGTAAGTGAATGTACGGAACCTACGCTAAATCCGGACTGGCTGTTCCAGGAAATTTGAAAATTAAAATTCCACTGACTGTCAAATACATGGGTATAAGAATCTTCATTGTACTTAATCCGAGACTCATCCAAAGTAATTACGCGAACAGTGGTTTTATCAACAATAATAAATCCTGTTGCCTTATCAATATTTGTAGCACCCTGCTTCAATTCACTCTTTATATAATCAGAAATAGCTTTGGCTCCTATAGAAATAACTTTCTCAAATAATGTTGCTTTATAATCTGGCACAACAAGCGTCGCAACATTCACACGTCGATCATAACCGGGAATAGTCATATAAGCAGGCGGAAAATAAATTGGACCTTGTATTTTTTTCAAATCTTTAAGATATTCATTGGGGATTGATCTTTTGATCACCATATCTCTCCAACCAACACGCAATTCATCCGCATCAGTCTTGCTCCATCCAATCCAGTTTTTCTTATCTGTCCAACCACTCACACCTATTTCCGAATAAACAAAATAATTATAAAAATAAAATTTCCCTCTAATTCTTCTTTTGCTATTGAACTCAATGGTATGAGTTTTAGTTGATCCAATTAAACTTTGAATCAATTTCCCAACAATGGTATGTCTATCTGGTGAAAATGTTGGAAATTGATCAAAATTAGGTTCTGAAGGTGCTTGAGGTGCCACATAATTATCGTATTGATTATCAGGCAATAATACGTAATTGCCATTTGAAATCACCTCATAGTCGCCAACTTCATCAAACGTTTCATAAAGAGTAATGCCATCACCAAGGTCAAAAGTATGTTCGTCGATTAGACGTCCCTGTAATTGGAGATCTGAAAAAATCAAAGCATCAAATTGATCTTTTTTGTCGATAGGAATCGCATAAGTCCCCTCCGGTGTAATTTTTACAATTTGTGTACCAACTTCTAATTCTCCATTTGGATTAACCAAGCGAGCAAAATTTGGATTAGGAATCAACTCTTCATAACCAAGTACTTCGTAATAAGTTGTTTCATCAGAAGATCTCAATGAATTATTACTTGGAATTTTGCTCAATAAGCTAATAAATGGTTTGCCACTTCTAAGTTGAATAGCAGTAGAATTTCCATTTTTAATAGCTGTCAATAGCGACTGCTCATCGGAAAAAGATAACCTTTCGAAATCGACATCCTTAAATTCTATAGACTCATCATACAAATTTTCGTCATTTGAACACGCCACAGTAAAAAACAGCAATGCTGCCAATAAAAATATTTTTTTTTAAATTTTCATAATTTTCTTTTTTTGAATTTCTTTTTTATTTACTTGTCCTGTGTTTAAGATACGCACACAAAAAGAGCGCGGACAAAACTGCAAATTATCTGTTTCTTGAGGTTCTCGACTACCTAACAGTCAAATAAGTGAATCATGCCCACGCCAAACGGCGTGAGTGTCATCATTCTTACTCTTGGCTGTTGTTGAAATTGTCTAAATTTCAAAAAACAAGATATAAGCTGAAACGCTTTTCCAAATATGTTTAAAATATGCGTATGATCGCTTTGTTTTATGTCATAGGCTATTTTTATTGTTAAACTGGTTACAAAGTTATGTATTATTTTCGAATTAGTAAAGGAAATTTGTTTATTATTTTCTTCATCCTACCTCCAAGTGTACAAAAAATCAGTAAAAAACCGTAAATTATAAAAAAAAACAATTATCTTATATCAATTTACACATATAATTTCGTACCTTTGCCGCAAATAATTTTGTTTATGAAAAACGTAAAAAAAATATTCAGGGGATTGCGGGTCACTCCCGCAATGACATTGGTGCTTGCTATTGGTGCATTGGTAATTGGTAATGGCTCACTGGTCACTGCCCAAAAGAACGTCATTGACGAAGTGATTTGGGTGATTGGCGATGATGCGATTTTTAAATCGGACGTAGAGATGATGCGCCAACAAATGCTGTATGAGAATCAGCGGATAGAAGGCGATCCGTATTGCTTTATCCCGGAACAAATTGCGATACAAAAACTGTACCTGCATCAGGCAAAATTAGACAGTATTTCGATACCTGAATCGGACGTTTTTCGTTCGGTTGACGCAAAAATCAATAACGCAATCACCCGTGCCGGCTCTAAAGAACGCTTGGAACAGGAAATGAATAAACCGTTGAGTGCCATTCGCGAAGATTTAAGAACTCAGGAGCGCGAAAGGTATATGGTGCAACTGATGCAACGGGATTTAGTAAAAAACGTGAAAGTGACGCCTTCGGACGTGCGCACGTTTTACGACCGCATCCCAAAAGATAGTCTACCGTTTATTCCAACTTCGGTAGAAGTGGAAATTATCACCAACGAACCGGTTATTTCACTTGCAGAAATTGATTATGTCAAGGAACGTTTGCGCGACTATACCGAGCAGGTGACGAGCGGCAAACGGGATTTCTCTACGTTGGCGCGTTTGTATTCGGAAGACAAAGGTTCTGCCGTACAAGGCGGAGAACTGGGATTTATGGGCAAGGGACAACTGGTACCCGAATTTGCTGCTGCCGCTTTTGAACTCAACGATCCGAAACGCGTGTCACGTATTGTGGAATCAGAATACGGCTACCATATTATACAGTTGATTGAGAAGCGGGGCGACCGCGCGAATGTGCGTCACATCCTGCTGAAACCACAGGTAACAAAAGAAGAATTAGTGACGGCAATGGTACGTCTGGATTCTATCCGCACCGACATTGTGGAAGGAAAAGACGGCAAAACCATCTCTTTTGAGGAGGCTGTGCCCTATATTTCGCAGGACAAAGATACACGCATGAACAATGGGTTGATGGTCAACGGCAATGAATCCGAACGTTATGGCACCTCCCATTTTGAAATGGCTGAATTGCCTATGGAAATGAGTGTATTGGTGGACACGATGAAGGTAGGCGATATTTCACACGCATTCACGATGAAAAATACCAAGCAAAAAGATGTGGTGGCAATTGTAAAACTGAAATCACGGACAGAAGGTCACAAAGCAAGCCTTTCGGAAGATTATCAGGCTCTGAAAGGACTGACCGAAGATCAAAAACGGCAGGAAACGCTCGAAAAGTGGTTGGCACAAAAACAAAAAGACACTTATATTCGCATCAATGAAAAGTGGCAAAACTGTGATTTTCAATTCAAAGGTTGGGTAAAAAGTGAATAAAACAATTCTTTTCTGTACATGTTTCAGTTTGGCAATTGCTGTAGGGGTGTTACGCGCAACGCCCCTACAACAAAAACAAACAAAATCCAAAGTAAAAATGGAGTATGCCGACTCCACCGTTATGAGCCGCGCCAACCCGGGCGTGCACGTGATGGTGGGCAATGTCAAATTTTCACACAAAGGTGCTGTGATGACGTGTGACAGTGCATACCTCTACGAAATCGAAAATTCATTGGACGCTTTCAGTAATGTGACAATCAATCAGGGTGATTCCGTGTTTCTGTACGGCGGCTTTTTGCGCTACGACGGCAATCTCAACGAGGCGAAAATGTGGGAAAATGTGCGTATGGAAAACGCCACCATGACACTTTTCACTGAAGACTTGGTGTTCGACCGCAACCGCAATTTGGCCTATTATTTCGACCACGGCACGCTGGTGGACGAAAACAACGAATTGGTGTCCGTTTACGGAGAATATTCCCCGTCAACCAAGTTGGCGACTTTCCGGGATCAAGTGGTGCTCACTAACTACAATGAAAGTGAGAGTGAGAGTGAAAACGAGATCGAAAACAAAAATGATAGCATCAACGCCAATGACAGCACATCAGAGCATGGACCTGTCAATTTTGTTCTCACGACTAACGTACTCGAATATTCTACCATTGACAAGGTCGCAACCATTCTCGGCAAAACCAAAATAGTTTCCGACAGTGCAATCATCTACTCAACGCGAGGCAAATACGACACAGCTAACGATTTGGCAACACTGTACGACCGCTCGCTCGTGGTGTCGAAAGACGAAACGAAAACGATGACAGGCGACACGCTGTTTTTCAACCGTGCAACCGGTTTTGGTGAGGCGTTTGGCCACATGGTGCTCAACGATACCGTTCAAAAAGTGATTCTCATGGGCAATTACGGCTATTTTGACCGGCAACGCGACTTCGCTTTTGCCACCGACTCTGCTCAAGCGATTGAATATGGACAAAAAGATTCACTCTTTCTGCATGCCGACACGTTGCAAATAGAAACAGTTACCGGTAACCGGTTATCAGATACCGGTGACCTTGCCGACACGTTGCACATGGAGACCGGCACGGCAAAGGTTGAGCGGGAACTGAAAGCCTTTTATGGCGTGCGCATCTACCGGGTTGATTTACAAGGTGTTTGCGACTCGCTGCAATTCAATACCGTCGATTCGACGCTCTACCTCTACAAAAATCCGATTTTGTGGAACACGGGGTATCAAATCACGGGCGACAAAATGGAAATTTTGTTCAACGACTCCACCCTCGAACGGATGAACGTCTTCGACCGCGCGTTTGCAATGGAAGAAAAAGATTCCACCTATTTCAATCAAGTCAAAGGCAAAGATATCCACGCCTTTTTTACAGGGGGCGAACTGACGCAAGTGGATGTCACCGGCAGTACCGAATCAATTTATTACCCGGTTGAGGACTCCGGAACGGAATTTATCGGTCGCAACAAGAGTGCAAGCGACTACATGACGCTCTTCATTGAGAATCGCAAACCCTGGAAAATTGTTTGGTTTCCGGCCACGCAAGGCGAAATGTTACCGTTAGTCGATTTAGTACCGGCGTCGAAATTTCTGGATGGTTTTTACAACTACAACTACCTGCGTCCGCTGGATCGCACCGATATTTTTAGAAAAACAGTGTTTAAATCAGAAGACATCCCGGCACCCAAACGCCATCAAAAACGCTAATCAGTTTTTTTTGCGATATATGCCTGCTTTACGTCTTCGTAAAAATTCAGATTGCTGGATTGAATGTAAGGAACAAGGAAAATAAAGCCGATTCCTAACGTCAAGAAACTCAATATAGCCCAACCGATAAAGCGGAGTTGCAAACAAAAATACTTCCATTTGTAGCCGTACATCAGTTCTTTACTTTTCAAAATGGCATCGTAAGACCCGATTGTGCTGTCTTCCGCCAAGATGAAAAAGGTCATGGAATAAGCCAACGCCTTAATGATTCCGGGGATGATGAGCAACAAGCAATATAAGAAAATCAACACTTGTTGCAATAAATACGTTGCAAGCGCACGCACAAATTGTTTAAATCCATCAAAAATGGTGCTGATTTCTGTTTTTTCATTGTATTTCAACGAAATAATAAACAACACATAGCCTAAACCAAGCGGACCTGCAATAACAAGCACAACAATCGCCGGCCAAAAATTCTGAAACGCAAATGGATTTAAAGGATCAGCCCCAAATTGCGAAAATCCTTCAAACACCGCGATTATCAACAGATAAATAAGCGTGCCCAACGCTGCGGTTCCCCATTTTCCCTCTAATGTCTGGCGAGCTTTCGCCGTCAATTCTGCATTTGATGTCATAATTTTAAATTTTAATGTAAATAATTGGGGACAAAGTTAAGTAAAAAAATTCATTAGAACAATTGTTAGCGAAAAAAATATTCCATTTTCTTTAGAAGCAGAATTGGACTTAATTGATGTATATAACTATATTGCATACGAACTTTTAGAGCCGGCAATTGCACTGTCTTTTATTAATGGCTTACTCGAAAGAACGCATCAACTTTCCATTTATGGCAGAGCGATAGCCGTGAGCCAGCGCGAATATATCCAAAGACGTTATGGCCCCCAAGCTCGCACAATCACCTATAAACGAATGACTATCGTTTTCAATGTGGTTGACGAAAGAGTGCTAATCCGTCGTGTGATGCCGGGCAGTATGGTGCTGTAATGTTCACACTTTTAAAATATTTTTTGCAAAAAATTTGGTAGTCTCAAAAAAAATGCGTTACTTTGCACCGACTTCTAAACGATAAAATGTTGAGAAAGCGTTGTCAACAGTTTAGGAGGAGCGCGACATATCCCAAATTAAGAATCTGGTAAATTCAATTTACACCGGGATGTGGGCAAACGCGCTCGCGTTATTTTATGTATGTGATTCAGGAATTCTATGAATTCTTGTAATATATATAAAAGCGCGGGTGGCTGTTGTTCTCTGGTGTATGGGCTTACCAGAGCCTTTAATTTGGAGAGTAAATGGTCCCCGCGCTTTTCTCATTTTATAAATTGCCGAACTTGGGGACGGAGAGGCGAAAAAATTATGTGCAATGAAAAAAACATTTTTAGTATTTCTGATTACTGCTCTTTTGGTAATTGGCAGTTGGTCACCGGCAACCGCTCGGGTGTCGATTGGCGACGGAGACGCTTCGAGTGGCGTCAGCCTCCGGTTAGATGGCACAAAAGGCGGTCTACTATTGCCACAGGTAGAAATCACCGACCTCACGGCTTTGCCCGATGACTTTCCTGTTGAGACCGATCCCGATGCCGTCGTTGGTCTCTTGGTCTACAACAAAACAGCAGCAGTTGATGACGCAACTGATGCCGACATTACTGTTGGGATTTATTATTGGTCATCAACCGGTTGGAAATTATTGGCTTGAGAGTTTGGTATTCAAAAATTATGCCTACCTTTGCAGGTAGAAGTTACAAAAAAGTAAAAAAACAGCAGATTATGATATAAACATAAATGTGATACACACATTTTAAAAACATTTTGGAAAAAGCGTTTTGAGCTTTTATTCTAGGCTTACAGAAATATCGACAATTTCGAATGCAACTAAGAATAAAGTGAGAACGTTCATGCTATATAGCGTGGACATCACTCATTTATTTAGTTGTGTAGGTAGTCGATAACCTCTGTAAGCCGGATAAATTGAATTTTGTCCGCGCTTTTTTTATGTGTGTATTGAAAAAAGATGTTAGAACAGGACAAAACCGTAGAGTATTTAATTAAATAAATTTGAAAATAATGAAAAAAATATTAGTATTATTATTCGTTACCTGTTTTTTGGTAACCGGTAACTGTTCACTGGTAACTGCACAAGTCAAAATCGGTGGCGACCCTGAAACGGGTCCTGTAGCCGGAGCGGTGCTTGACCTCTCGGATGCGTCTACCGGCGGTTTGCAACTTCCACAGGTTACACTTACCGTTAAAAGCGGTGAAGGAGCTATTCCTGACTCTTGGAACACATCATCTTTACCTGACGGTCTAATGGTCTACAATTTAGGTGGTGAGGATAAGTTGCCTGAAGGAGTGTATGTGTGGAAAGATGAAGCTTGGGAGCAAGCAGGCTCGGGAGGATCTGACACTCCTCTGATGAATGTGGCAATAACACCCAACACACCAGTAACATTGTATACACTCGGCGGCTCGCAACAATTGAATCCTGCTATTTCTATCGCCGATTCCACTACAATAATCTGGAAAAGTAGCAATACGGATGTAGCAGTAGTTAGTGATAAGGGTGTAGTGTCACCTGTGGCGGATGGGGAAGCAGAGATCACGGTTTCGTTTGGTTCGACCACCTCTGATCCGGTGGCTGTAACAGTAACTACTCCTATTTGTGGTGTACCTTTTACAGCTCTTTCGGGTAAGGTCTATAATACGGCGAGGTACGCAAATGCAGGTCTCACGAACTTGTGTTGGATTGTGACTCATCTGCAGGAAGCCGGATACAAAAACACATGCTATGCTGATAATTGCACGAGCTATCCGACGCGTGGTTACTACTATACCTATTCCGGGGCTGTTGGCGCGTGCGCTGGCCTTGGATCATTTGCGTGGCGCCTGCCTACAAGAGCAGAAGCTCAATACTTGGTGACCGCCCTTCCTGAACTAACAACATTGGAGCCGTCAGGGCTATCAAGCGATCAGGCTCGGGCAGCGTGGCAAAGCTCCGCTACTGCGGCTGGAGGGTATAGTACTTATTGGTATAATTGGGATAAAAATACACATTTCTACGCTGAAAATCCTTACACAACATGGTATATTCAGTGGAACCCACTTGCCGGTAGTCATGTGTACAATACTGCTAATGATGGGAGTAAAAATTTTGGACAAATCGTGAGATGTGTCCGTGAGGTGTGAGCGTTGAGGATACAAATATATAACCGCTATCAAGAAAGAGCACCCGCAGGGTTTTTGTACATAGTTTCGTTTCGTTTTTCCTGTGCGGGTCTCTTTCTTTTTTAATCGTCTTGAACTGTGATTAAACTGATTTTTTGAGGGCTATGATTTTTTTAATCATAGCAAATCATCGAATCAGTTTAATCACAGTTCAGACAATTTTTAAGTCATTCTTAATTGACAATTGAAAAAAAATCACTACCTTTGCCGCGTGGAGAAAAATCTGTATATCATAGCAGGCTGCATAAATTTTCTAAATTATATCAGTATTATGACAACAGAAAAAAATGGCAAAATTGTACATATAAAACCATAAATAAACAATGAAAAGGACAAAAATAGTTGAGTTACTGTCAACGACTGAGTTGAATCGTGAAGTGTGCGTGAAAGGCTGGGTGCGAACCCGTCGCGGCAATAAGAATGTGGCTTTCATCGCGCTCAACGATGGTTCGACCATCAACAACATTCAGATTGTGGTCGATATTGAAACATTCGGCGAAGAGTTTCTCAAACCCATCACTACCGGGTCGTGCATCTGCGCAACAGGCTTGTTGGTGGAATCGCAAGGACAAGGTCAATCGGCTGAAATTCAAGCCGGTGCGATTGAAATTTACGGCACGGCTGATCCTGCTACGTATCCGCTGCAAAAGAAAGGGCACACGCTCGAATTTTTACGCGAAATAGCCTATTTACGTCCGCGTACTAACACATTCGGGGCGATTTTCCGTCTCCGTCACCACTTGGCGAAAGCCATTCACGACTATTTTGATGCACAGGGATTTTACTATTTCCACACACCGCTGATTACGGCTTCCGATGCGGAAGGCGCAGGCTCGATGTTTCAGGTGACCACTTTGGACGTGGCAAATCCACCCAAAACGCCCGAAGGAAAAGTGGATTATTCACAAGATTTCTTTGGCAATGCTACCAATTTGACTGTTTCCGGACAGTTGGAAGGCGAACTCGGTGCGATGGCTCTCGGCGGTATCTACACGTTTGGTCCGACCTTTCGCGCTGAAAATTCCAATACTCCGCGCCACTTGGCTGAGTTTTGGATGATTGAGCCGGAAGTGGCGTTCAACGACATCACCGACAATATGGATTTGGCGGAAGACTTTCTGAAATACGTCATTCGCTATGTTTTGGATAAGTGTGCCGACGACATCGCCTTTTTGGATAAGATGTACGACAACGAACTGTTGGAACGCCTGAATTTTGTTATCAACAACGATTTCAAACGTCTGACCTACACGGAAGGCGTCGACATATTGGAGAAAAGCGGCAAGAAATTCGAGTTCCCGGTGTATTGGGGAGCCGATTTGCAGTCGGAACACGAGCGTTATCTGGTGGAAGAACATTTCAAACGTCCGGTCATTCTGACGGATTATCCGAAAGAAATCAAGTCGTTTTACATGAAACAAAACGACGACGGCAAGACGGTGCGCGGCATGGATGTGCTGTTTCCGAAAATCGGCGAAATCATCGGTGGCTCCGAACGCGAAGCCGATTATGACAAACTGATGGCTCGCGTAAACGAGCTGGGAATGTCCACAGAAAGCATTTGGTGGTATTTGGATACGCGCAAATTCGGTACGGCACCACATGCCGGCTTTGGCTTGGGATTTGAACGTTTGGTGCTGTTTGTGACCGGTATGACTAACATTCGCGACGTCATTCCGTTCCCGCGCACACCCAAAAATGCGGCGTTTTAATCAAGGGGATTGCGGGTCGCTGCCCGCAATGACAGATAGTTTTAAACTTTTTAGTGTAAAAATTGTTTTAACTGTAAATACTATAATTATTTAGATTATGAAACGAAATTTATTTTTTGCTGCTCTGGTAGCGACGATTTTAGGAATGACTTCTTGTGGTTCAAAAAAAGAAACTATGGTGAGTGCAAGTAGTGTGGGCGCATCCACGCAGCCGATTTCTCCGGTGGTTACAAATTCCCGGGCAACGTTTGCCTGGCCGGGTTCGTATGCCGGCGTCACGCCCGGTGCAGATTGCGACATCACGCTTGAAATCACGTTGAATGAGAATTTAACTTATTCTATGAGAAGAACTTGGGAAAAAGACCCACGCATTACGAAAGAAGATGCCGGAGCGTTTGAATGGAATGCAACCGGCGTGCAAATCAACTTGGAAGGTATCGACGAAGGGGGCGCTTATTCCCATTTTTTGGTAGAAGACGGGTATCTGATTTTGTTGGATATCAATGGTCAGATTCCATCGACTTCTGTTAAAAATTACACGTTGAGGAAAAACAATTTGGCACAAGGCATCACAAGCAAACATTGGCAGTTGGTTGAACTGAACGGTCAACCGGTGACTTATGCCGCCAATGCAACCGATAAAGCGTTTATTAAGTTCAATACGGACGGCACCGTGAGCGGCAATGCCGGCTGCAACCAATTCAACGGCAGTTATGCGTTGAAAGAAGGCAACCGCATCCATTTTGAACAAATGGCCACCACAATGAAAATGTGCCTCAACATGGACACGGAAACAAAGTTGTTGAAAGCCTTGGAAATCGCTGACAACTACAACGTTACGGCAAGCACCCTGATTTTGAATCGCGCTCGAATGGCTCCATTGGCGAAATTTGAAGCTCTTTACATGGAATAAGAAAGGCGTGTCATTGAACCAGGTCGATTCTCGCAAGCTCGAATTCCCGCGCAGGCGGGAATCCCCTTATAAAAATCACAAATTAAATTATGGACGCAACAAGAACTCAAAAAATAGAACGGTTGATACAGAAGGATTTAAGTGAAATTTTTCTGTTGCAAACGAAATTGATGCACGGTGTTATGGTGAGCGTGACACGTGTGCGCATCAGTCCTGATTTAAGTGTGGCAAAGGCATATCTCAGCATTTTTCCGCCTGAAAAAGGTGCAGAGTTGCTGAAAAACATCACTGCCGGAAAAAAAAGCATCCGATTTGAGCTGGGGCAACGCATCGGCAAACAGGTGCGCCGCATTCCCGAACTGATTTTTTATTTGGATGACTCGATTGATTATTTGGAAAACATCGACCAGTTGCTTCAAAAGTGAACGTATCATTTTACATAGCAAGGCGCTACCTTTTTTCCAAGAAATCGCATAATGCCATCAATATTATTTCTACAGTAGCCGTTTGCGGTGTGGCAATCGCCACACTGGCAACGGTTTGCGCGCTTTCGGTGCTCAATGGGTTTCAGGAATTAGTCGGCAGCATGTTCAGTACGTTCGACCCGGAACTGAAAATCACGCCCGCACACGGCAAGGTATTTGACCCCACGACCGATAAATTCCTCGAAATACGTTCGTTTCCCGAAATTGCCGGCATTTCAGAAACACTGGAAGACAATGTGATGATTTCGTTTCAAGACCATCAAGTGCCGGTGATGATGAAAGGCAACTCCGACAGTTTGACGACGACGCTCGGCATCGGGGTCGCAAACAACCTCGGACTGAGTTACATCCCCATTTATCCCATCGACATTTATGTGCCCAAGCGCACGGGACAAATCAATTTGGCGAACCCGCTCGCCTCGTGTAACATCAGCTACACCTACATCAACGGTATTTTCAGGGGTCAATCGACACACGAAGATCATTATATGCTGGTGCCGGTGGAGTTGGCACGCGAACTATTGGACTACGAAACCGAAGTCAGCGCGTTAGAAATCACCCTCAAAGCGAACGCTACTATTTCAAGTGTTCAGAAAAAAATACAGCAGACTATCGGACCTGACTTTCAGGTAAAAGACCGCTACCAACAGCAGGAAGCCGCTTTTAAGATGATGAACATCGAGAAATGGGCGATTTTCCTGATTCTAAGTTTTATTCTGTTGATTGCGTTGTTCAATATCATTGGCTCGCTATCGCTGCTCATGGTCGATAAGCGCGCCGACAGTGCCACATTGCGCAAATTGGGAGCAAACGATCAACTTATTTCGCGTATCTTTTTGCTCGAAGGCTGGATGATTTCGGCGTTTGGCGCGCTGACGGGCATTATCTTAGGCGTCCTAATCTGTTTAGGACAGCAACACTTCGGTTGGCTAAAGTTTGGCGCACCGGGAGCGTTTGCAGTGGATGCGTATCCCGTTCGCGTAGAGCCGCTTGACTTGCTGTTTGTGCTGCTTACGGTGCTCGTCATCGGCTTTTTTACCGTTTCGTATACAGTGAACTATCTCAAAAAATAACAATCTAATCTCAATAGTATAATTTATGAAAATTCTCACAAAAGGACTGATTTTTGCCGCTTTCGCCGGTGGAATGTTGAGTTTGCACGCGCAAAAAGTGAACTATTCGTTGCATCCGCAGACGGGCGCGATTAATAGTCTGTCCATTGAAGGCGATACACGCGATATGAATTGGATGCTGGCAACCGACGGTTCGCAATATAAATGGGTGAATCAAGCATACGGCTGGGGATTGGGGCATTTTTCGATTGACGCCGACGGAACAACGACCGAATACCACTGGGAAATTCCAGTGCGCGTGAAGCAAACAGATAATTCTTCGCTCAGTCTTTATGAAGTGGGTGGCATCCGAATTTCAGTGACCCGATTCTACAAAAACGCCGGTTTAATTGAGGAGTATACGTTTACAAACACCGGGAAAAAGTCCGTGACCTTGCACGATATTGCGATTAACACGCCGTTTAATGATAATTATAAAACAGCGGCTGTCTGCTACGAATCGCGCACGAACGCCCACATTTGGGAAGGCGACCATGCGGCGTATGTGAACGCAACGCATACGAGTGGACGCGCGCCACATCTGGGGTTGGTGCTTACGGAAGGGGTCATCAAAAGTTACGAAATCAGAGAACGCGACATTCGGAAAGATTATTCCAACACGCGCGGTGTGATTCAGCTGAATCCGGAAGCCTGCACGCTGAAACCGGGAAAATCCTATTCGTTGGCGTGGCAACTGTTCAGCCACCAAGGTCATGCCGACTTTTTTTCAAAAGTATTGAACGCCGGGAGTGCAGTGGCTCGCAGCGACAAATACGTGTATGCAGTAGGCGAAACAGCCAAAATTGTGCTGGAAACGCGCGGAAAAATAGACACTATTCGCGTACCGGTCACCCAAACGGGCGATAACCGCGTGGAATTGCCCTACGGAAAAGGCAAACGCACGCATGTCAATCTATTGGGAATTTCCGGCGAAGACCGGCTGATTCGCCAACGGGTGCATTTCATTATCGACCACCAACAGTGCAATGACCCCAATGACAAACGGCAAGGCGCGTACATGGTCTACGACAATGAAACGGACGCCATTTTTTACAATAATGCACGCAAAACGGTAAGTCCTGCCGACCGTGATGAAGGCGGTGAACGCTTAGGCATGGGCATTTCGCTGGCTTTGTATTACCAAAAACATCCGGAAGAAGCGGTGAAAACCTCTTTGCTGCGCTATGCCGCCTTTGTACGGACGCAGTTGCAAGATTCGACCTACACGGTCTGGTCGGATGTAAGTCACAAAAATCGCATTCGGGCATACAACTATCCGTGGATAGCTGATTTCTATTTTCAGATGTTTCGCGTGACGGGCGAAAAACAGTTTTTGCTCGATGGATACGGCACTTTACGCGCGTTGTTCAGTCGTTTCGGACATGGGTTTTATGCGATTGATATTCCGATTAAGGAAAGTCAGGAACTGTTGCGAGCCAATAATTTGACTGTTGAAGCGGACTCGCTCTTAGCTGATTTTAAAGCCGCCGGCGAGGTGTATCTTAAAAATGGTGTGTTTTATCCGCCGCATGAAGTCAATTATGAGCAAAGCATTGTGGCTCCGGCGATTATGTCGCTTTGTCAACTCTATTTAGTGACCGGCGAACAGAAATATTTAGACGGCGCAAAAGTGCAACTGCCTCTGTTGGAAGCGTTTGCAGGGCAGCAACCGAGCTATCACCTCTATGATATTGCCATTCGGCACTGGGATGGCTACTGGTTTGGTAAACGGGAGATGTGGGGTGATGTTTTCCCGCACTATTGGAGCACGCTCAGCGCGTATGCCTACGATTTGTATGCGCAATGCACGGGCGACGCATCGTATCATGAGCGGGCAAAAAACATTGTTCGCAACAATCTCTGCCTGTTTTTTGAAGACGGCAAAGCCTCTTGTGCCTACATTTATCCCTACAAAGTGAATGGCGTGAATGCCCAATTTTACGACCCCTTTGCCAACGATCAAGATTGGGCGCAAGTATGGTATCAACGAGTAAATTAAAATTATGCACACACATCCGGAAAATGATCCACACTATAAGGGCTTGGCGGTCAATGCAGGCGTAGAAACACAGCCGGCGGTCAATCCGTATCTGCAGAATCGGGCGAAACGGCGCGATTTTACGGCGGCAGAATATGCCGAACAGATTCTCAAGGGCAATATCACCGTGCTCAGTCAGGCGGTGACGCTCATCGAAAGTCAAAAAGCCGAACATCACGCACTGGCGCAGGAAGTGATAGAAAAATGTTTGCCGGATTCAGGCAATTCGGTGCGCATTGGCATCACAGGCGTCCCGGGTGCCGGCAAAAGTACGTCGATCGACGTATTTGGGATGCACCTGATTAAAGATTGCGGACGCAAATTGGCCGTTTTGGCTATCGACCCCAGCAGTGAGCGCTCCAAAGGCAGTATTTTGGGTGACAAAACGCGGATGGAAGACCTGTCGCGCGAACCGAATGCGTTCATTCGTCCTTCGCCCTCGGCGGGTTCGCTCGGTGGCGTAGCGCGCAAGACCCGCGAAACGATTATTTTGTGTGAAGCAGCCGGTTTTGATACCGTGTTTGTGGAAACCGTGGGCGTTGGGCAGTCGGAGACCGCCGTGCATTCGATGGTCGATTTTTTTCTGCTCATCCAGTTGGCAGGCACGGGCGACGAGTTGCAAGGTATCAAACGAGGCATCATGGAAATGGCGGACGGCATCATCGTGAACAAAGCCGACGGCAATAACATTGACAAAGCCAATCTGGCGGCGGCGCAGTACCGCAACGCGCTACACCTCTTCCCGCTCCCACCCTCCGGCTGGAGCCCCAAAGTGCTGACGTATTCGGGTTACTATAATACAGGCATCAACGAAATCTGGGACATGGTGGACGAATACATCGCTTTCGTGCGCGCAAACGGCTATTTTGAAGCGCGCCGGCACGCTCAAGCAAAGTATTGGATGTATGAGAGCATCAACGAGCAACTGAAAAACCATTTCTATCAATCGCCGGAAATCGAACAAGCCCTGCGCATCAAAGAGAAGCAAGTGCTCCATTCGGAGCTGAGTTCGTTCGCAGCAGCCCAGCAGATGTTGGATTTGTATTTCAAAAAATAGTTTGATAAAAATTACGGATGATATGCTTGTATTTTTACAAAAGGATTGTATAACAATATTGTTAGTAACAACATCGTTACTAACAATATTGTTACCAGGGCAAACGCATTAAAATTCATATACTTCACATCCGCTCTCGTAGAGAGCATAGCTAACTAACCAGCAGCCTGAGGCTGCTGGGGAAAGGTATCCGTCCTCCCCTCTTGCCTGCGTAGCTGGCAAACGTTTTCCATCTGTGTGCCTGCGCTGCAGGCAAGAAATAGCGAAATGCTTTGCTTTCCAGCAGCCTGAGGCTGCTGGTTAGTTAGCTGCGCTCTCTACGAGAGCGGTAACACACTTCGTTTTTTGCCAATGCTCACATTTTAATGCGCTTGCCCTGATAAGGTAGACTCAAATAAGTGGAAACAAAAAGAAAGAGACCCGCTCAGGAAAAACGAAACGAAACTATGTACAAAAACCCTGCGGGCTCTCTTTCTTAAACTATTAAAGACGTATTGCATACCTTTGAAGGGTTGCAGATAGGACAGTCAGCGTCAAGGTTGACATTGCTTTCCCATATCAAAGAGCCGGGCGACCAAGCCTACACTCACAAACTACGCACACAGCGAACAGCCAACCAGTACGTGCCCGTGCCACTATACATGGTCGTAGCGCCACTATTGATGCCGGTGAACAGCCCTGAAGTACCCTGGGCCCACCAATTGCCGTGGCCGCCCCAAGCGTACCAACCGCTACCACTCGTGGAGTCGCCTGTCATAGCGGCCGTCCCATTCCAATCAGCCTGTAGTGCAGCGGTATTACCGGTAGTGCCAGTGCCCGCTGCTAAAGATGGGAATGCAGTCTGCAAGGCCGCCCACTCAGTGCCTGTTGGTACACGCCAAACAGAGCCATCGCCGGAGTTCAGTGCGGCACAAGCCTTATCAGGATTTGCCCCTACTGAGTAATAATAACCGCGAGTAGGATAAGTTCCACAGTTGTTACTGTAACAAGTTGCGCTATAACCGGCTTCTTGTAAGTTGGTTGTAGTCCAGCATAGATTCGTCAAATTAGCATTGCTGTAAGCGGCAGTATTATACACTTTACCTGAAGGTGCTGTAAATGGAGTACCACA
>JAISKM010000166.1 GCA_031261285.1 Candidatus Symbiothrix sp.
TGCTTTCAAAAATTTGTATCTTTGCAGTCGTAAACAGTTTGATAAACGGAAAATGCAATCACACACACGTTGTGAATTGCTTTCAAAAATTTGTATCTTTGCAGTCGTAAACAGTGGCGGCCGGTGCAACTACTGTTGACGGTAGGTTGTGAATTGCTTTCAAAAATTTGTATCTTTGCAGTCGTAAACAGTTCAAAATGTGAAGCACCTTGGTGCTTCACAGTTGTGAATTGCTTTCAAAAATTTGTATCTTTGCAGTCGTAAACAGTTTTTTTGGAGAAATTATGATGATTTTAAACGTTGTGAATTGCTTTCAAAAATTTGTATCTTTGCAGTCGTAAACAGTCTGCATATCCATATTTAAACACAAATTGGTGTTGTGAATTGCTTTCAAAAATTTGTATCTTTGCAGTCGTAAACAGTAAAGAAAAAAAGATGAATTGCGGATTCTGGTTGTGAATTGCTTTCAAAAATTTGTATCTTTGCAGTCGTAAACAGTAATCTTTGATGTGTTCATCCACTACATAGTGTTGTGAATTGCTTTCAAAAATTTGTATCTTTGCAGTCGTAAACAGTAATTGAAGAATTAAAAAATCAATTAAAAGAGTTGTGAATTGCTTTCAAAAATTTGTATCTTTGCAGTCGTAAACAGTCGTTAGTATGGATAGTTTAGCAAATAAATGTTGTGAATTGCTTTCAAAAATTTGTATCTTTGCAGTCGTAAACAGTGTATTGTAGTGAGGGTACTTGGGGCAATTGGTTGTGAATTGCTTTCAAAAATTTGTATCTTTGCAGTCGTAAACAGTTAATTGGTGGTATTATTACTGGGTATTACGGTTGTGAATTGCTTTCAAAAATTTGTATCTTTGCAGTCGTAAACAGTAAATTTTGAACGATCGGCACGCAATGTAGGGTTGTGAATTGCTTTCAAAAATTTGTATCTTTGCAGTCGTAAACAGTACAACGTGGTGCTTATGCACGGAGCGAAGGGTTGTGAATTGCTTTCAAAAATTTGTATCTTTGCAGTCGTAAACAGTTTATATCTAATAGAGAAGGAAGAAATATATGTTGTGAATTGCTTTCAAAAATTTGTATCTTTGCAGTCGTAAACAGTTTTGTTTTCACTTGTAACCAGCTGTTTCGAGTTGTGAATTGCTTTCAAAAATTTGTATCTTTGCAGTCGTAAACAGTTCCCTTGTCAGTTTGCTCAATAGCCATTTGGTTGTGAATTGCTTTCAAAAATTTGTATCTTTGCAGTCGTAAACAGTAAAATTAAACATCAGGAGCATCGCCCCTCTGTTGTGAATTGCTTTCAAAAATTTGTATCTTTGCAGTCGTAAACAGTATAATGTTTATAATGCGAAGAAAATCAGTCAATTACGACTACTGTTAGGATTGAAAAAATGTCTGTTTGCACAATAAAAATCCTGCTTATTAAGTGGGATTTTTTGTTTACACAAATTTTTGGATAGTCCCTTTAACAACGACAATTTACAGCACTTAGTTTTATTGAAGGCTGTTGCAGATTGCTTCCAAATATTTTGCATCAATTGCATCAAACGTATCTAATTGATTACTGTCAATGTCCAAAACGCCTGTGAGAGTGTTATTAATGGACAACGGCACTACGATTTCCGATTTTGACTCGCTACTGCACGCAATATGACCCGGAAACTGTTCTACATCCGGAACTATAATTGTGCGGCGTTCTTTCCATGCTGTTCCACAAACACCTTTTCCATAAGCAATGCGAGTGCAGGCAATCGGACCTTGAAACGGACCTAACACCAATTCTTCGCCTTTCACTAAATAAAAACCAACCCAAAGAAAACCAAATGCCATTTTCAAAACAGCGGCAATATTCGCTAAACTGGCAATTAAATCCGGTTCAGATTGTACTAATGCCTTGATTTGTGGTAATAAACTTTGATAGACATCCTCTTTGGAGGTACGCGATGACTGTTCAATTTTCAGTCGTTCCATAATGATAATTTTTATAGTTTAAAATAGTTCTAACTGCTGATACGGGGTAGTAATTTCTTTTTCTTTTTTGCCATAAAACAACTCCATCGAACCAAACTGTTTGTCTGTAACGCACAAAATTCCGATATGTCCCTTTTCTGGCAATAAATTTTTGACTCGTTTGACATGCACATCAGCATTTTCATGACTGGCACAATGGCGCAAATAGATGGAAAATTGAAACATGGTAAAACCATCATTTACCAATTTTTTACGGAAATCGGAGTATGCCTTTTTCTCCTTCTTGGTTTCCGTAGGCAAATCAAAAAATACCAGTACCCACATAATTCGATATTCGCTAAAACGTTCCATTTTATAATTTAGAAATTTAGGAATGTAGAAATTTAGAAATTAGTTGTCATTTTTTTCTTGATGTTTGAAGTATTCGAGTTAAAATGACTATTATTTCATCACAATCCTTTACGATAGAGTTAAACATTTGCTCATCAATATAGTCGCAACGAGATAGCAAACGCAACCAATAATGAGTTTCCTTTGCCTCTTTGAGTGAAATTGAAAGTTTCGCAACAAAATCTTTCTTGCTTTGCCCTGCGCAAGCCTCTTCTACATTTGCGCCGATAGAAGTCCCGCTTCTAATAATTTGTTTCGATAAAATAAACTCCTTTTTGTCATTTATCAAATATTTATACAAATTGATAACTCTAATGGAAAATTCAAAACTCTTTTCTTTTATAACATTCTCTTTCATAATTCCTAAATTTCTACATTCCTAAATTCCTAAATTAAAATTGCGGGTACGCAATTTTACGACTTTCTCCAAGATAACACTTAGCCAATGAGGCGGTTGTCTGACCAACTGCAATCATCAACGGACTTCGCTGTTCATTGATAACCACATCCAATACCGGAATTTGCAACAATTTTACTTTTATATCTTTCGTCAATTCAATTTCTACATTCCTACATTTCTTAATTTCTACATTAAAAACCTCCACCACCAATTTATCGACAAACGGACGGTAAGGCTCCATGATATCATCCGCCAAACAATACGCGTTATAGCGATTGTGATGATGAATACCAAACGTCGGCAATAATCCGCTTGCCACCAAAGCGCGCGCAACAAGCGCCCTCAAAATCGCATAACCATAATTCAACAAATTATTTGGCGGAACGCCTTCGCGCCCTCTCGTAAAATCAGCAACATCAGGAAAAAGATTTTTCCAATAATAAGCCGCAGCCCGAGCTTCCAAATTGTCGCTGTCGCCGCTCTTCACTTGACCGACCCACGCCCGCATATTACCTGTTTCAATATATCCCGTATCATTTCTACATTTCTTATTTTCTACATTTCTAAATTCCAAAACCGCCGCTTGATTCGTAATTTTCGCCTGAATAGTCTGTTGCCACAACTGCTTTTTCAATGGAACAGACGCCTCAATTTGCGCCTGAAAACGTTCGCGTTGCAAAGTATTTCCATCCAACGGAAGTTGCAAACCAACCGGCATCCGATTGCTCCCACAAGTGATTACGGCACAATTATTTGCCAACAACGCCTCTATCAACCCATGTGTAATAGTTATTTGTTTATTGTCCAAAATGACCACACCAATGTCTTCAATCGGAATCGTCTTCAGACTGTCCGCTTTGAATGATTCGGGCAAAGAATCATTTTTCTCAACCTCCGGCAACTTCATCACCAACTGTTGATTTTTGAGGCTGAGATAAGCGGGGTTTTCAAAATAGAGGGTCTTTTTAATCATGACATTATGGGAATAATTTATAAACTTTTTTTCTTTGTAAAAAGCGACATAGCCAAATAGTATCATTTTTTACGATTGCACCAATCCGATAACTATGATTTTTTGTTATCATTTTGATTCTATAATGCGTGGTATATCCTCTTAATAACTTCATTCCTGTAATATTTTCAATATTTTTTGCTTTTTCTATTTGCTGAATTTTACTCCAAAGTACATCTTTCAACTCTTTATGTTTAACATTTCTGACATCTTTATTAAAACTCAATTTAATTATGACTTTCATCCAATAGATTTTTTTTGAACTCTTCTAATGAAATTTCGCCATTTTCTGTAATGACTTTATTTATTTCATTAGCAATAAAAGTATCCTCGTTAATCAAAATATTTCCTATTCTATCTATTTTTACTTTTATGCAAGTGTCTTTGATAAAATTATTCTCATTATCAGGTTGTTTGAAATCAATAAGGCACGAACATTTATCAGCATAACTTGAATGTAATTCTTTGTATCGTTTCGTATCGTATTTTTCTGCATCAGATTTTTTTAAGTTGATTATAGCATTTGCAAAAGTGTGTGGTTTAAAGTAAATTGTATATTCTGAAAAATCATTTACCCGATATAATCTTTCTGCAATATGCGCCTGATTTTTCCAATCAATAACTTCATTTTCTAATTTTCCTGATTTTATATCTTTCCATTCTTCTGCTGTTGGAACATAAACCAAATCATTGGATTGAAGCATAATTACTTTATTTCCATCTTTCTGTTCCAAAATTGGCTCATTTTTTAATTTCTTTTGAATAAAATCGTAAGTAGAAATTGAGGTAAAGCCCGAACGCTCTTTGGTCTGCTCATTTTCATAAAAAACAAAATAAGCATTACTATCAGATTCAATTAATTTTCCTTGAACATTCTTTTTTAAGCCAACTTCTTCTTTGATTGTTATCATTCGGATTTTCATGCCAACTTTTTTATCCAACGCCTCTAATCCTTCGTCTGAAAATGGCTCAGGCATATTTTTATTCAAAAAATCAATATCATCTTGCGTTCTCAAATGTTCATTTTTCTTTTCAATTTCCTTTTTTTGTTCAAGATAATTTGCATATTCAGACAAATGAGCGTGAAGAATTTGCGGAATGGTTAACTTGCTATTGTCAAACATTCTTACTTTGTCACCATAAGGAATTTTGTCAATCTTTTTATGGTCAAACGAGTTATCCAATTTTACACGTTTTGCTGCATAAGGTTTGAAAACCGCAATACGAACTTTACGGATTGGCTCGTTATTAATATCTCGAAAGGTTTTATGTCTTTTCAGGTATTGTTTCAGATATTGTTCTATTTTTTCTAAATCATTGCCACACAGTTTAATCAATTCTTTAAAATCTTCTCGGTATTCCTGGTCGTAAATATAACTCGTTGTTTTTTGTGCGGGCGTATTTTGTGCTTTGTCGCGTTCCATTTGTATTTTGGCAACAGACAAAATATCTTTGAGATTATTGAGAGGTTTAGTTTCAATTTCTTTGATATATACCATCCCTTGCGGCTCTTTAAATAAAGATTCACGAACAGCAAGCCATTTTTTATCCGGATTAACAGGTTGTTCTTGTTTCGCAGGTTTCAATTCCCATTTTCCGTTTTCTAATGTCCATTTTAAATACTTATTAACCGGTTTTGAAACAGCATTATTATTGCTTTTAAATGTTACAATGGTTTGCTGTAATTGCTCTTTCGCTTCTTTTGTGAAATTTTCCCAAGGTAATTGAAAATCACGAATTTTCCCCTTAACCAAACTCCTTTTTACATTTTTTAATTCCTCGTCATTATCAACTGCACTCAACGAATTGAGATAACGGATATGCTCAATAGTGGTGGCTGCAATAACTAAAGCATCCATTGCGTGGTGCCGGTGGTCAATACGTTTAGTGTTCAAATCTTCATTTTCGGGCACATTGAAATCAATATCGTTTCTATCTGTTTCGTTGGTAGTTATATATGTTTTGTTATTTAATTTCTCTAAACGTTCAAAACGCGGTTTTATTATTTTTTTCCATTCTTTATTCAGTCCCCAGTTCCTTTTCATTTCATCTGTAATAGAGCCGATTGTAAAAACAATTCCGCCTTTTTCGGCATCAATTGTCGCATTGGGATTGCCTTTTGCCACAGGATACAACAATTCGCTGATTTTTCGGGTAATATATCGGGTATCATTAAGTTGGCGGTCAATAAAACCTTCAGGTATTTCGGTTGCCAACAGATTCCTCAGTTTTGCACCTCTGAATATTCGCTTACAATGTTCTACATACTCGTCGTATTTCAATAATTTATAATGCTTATTTCCTTCATCGCAACCACCATTTTTATTGGCAATAAAAACTGCACCTAAATCTTTCCCTTTTGCTTTATTCACGCCACTTTCGGAAATAACAAGATTGTCTAAACTGTCATTTTTTACCAATGCGCGAGGCAAGACGTGTTCTACTTCGTATTCGTCTGTAAATAACTTACTCAATGGAATAACTTTACCTGTATATGGCGACACACATTTTTGACTTAACCACAACGCATATTTTTTTATTTCCTGATTTTTGGGAATTTTTTCTTCTTTTACTTTTTTGGCAAAGTCGGCATCGAATAAGCCCGAAGAGTTTTTCCATAGCGTAAATTTCTTAATATCGGCAGGACTGTTGGGGTTGGGTTTTGTTTCAAATCTTGCCGTTTCTGTTGTGCCATTTTCGTTGTATTGTTCAAAGTCATCGTTCATTAATTCTTTCAACAACTCTTTAATACGTTTTCTTTCAATAGCATTATTCGTTGTTTTTTCGGTTGCTTTTTGGCGTTCTTTTGCATTTTTCTTTAAATCTCGCCCGATTTCAATGTGAATTTCGTCGGGTTGTCCATATTGCTGCCACAAATCTTTTATGACAAATAATGATTCTCTAATCACTTGTTCAACAATAGGATTCCTTAAACTGTTATTCGGCAACAGTTTCATTATATCAAACTCTTTGGGGTCGGAATATTTGGTATAATCTATCTTTTCGCTGTGTCGGTCATACACCAAATAACACGCTTGATAGGTTCTAAGCCCTGCCAAAAAGTTTGTTTGATTGATAAAACTTTTCAAAATTTGTTGTGGAATATCATCATCTGCAATGTTTTTGATTTTATTTTCGTTGTAACCAATATCGTTTAAACGCTCTTTTATTTTTTCTGTTTTATCTTTTACATTTTCGTCAATCAAACTTTCGTCCCAATATTTACCGCAACGCATCAACGGTAACAATTTATTCATCGCTTTTGAAGAATAGGAAGCATATTTTTTAGTGCTTTCTATTTCAGGTGCTTCGGAAAGGGCATTGGCAACATTTTCAGGAAAGTCAAAAATTATTTTTTTCTCTTTTCCTTTTTTGTTGTGTTTTTGAGTTAATGCTTTTAGAATAGCATTTTTAGATTTTTCCTCATCATTCAAACTAATCGAATACAAGACATTCCAAAGACGATAGAATTTTTGTTTGTCATTCAAAAGTTCTTCGCCTTGTGTTTCGTAGTTGGCTTTTTTGAAAATTTTGCGGAAATAATGCTTAGTTTCATTGCCTTGTAACGAATCCTTTCCATCGAAAAACATATTGATACGATAATCTTTTTCGGCAATTTTTGTCAGACGGTCTTCATTGATTACTGCAAAAATTTGTTTTTCGGTTACTTTTTCGGAACTATCGAACAAATCAAACAGTTTCGCTTTCAAGTCATCGTCAATAAAACTATCTGTCACATCAATATCTACGGTGTTGAATACTTTTTCTTCGCCGTTAATCAGTTTTGTTTTTGTGCCTTCTTTTTGCAAAACTTTAAGATTATGAATGTCTTGCCAAATCCGAAATTCTTGAAATTCAGGACTTGATTTTGGTGCGCATTTTAATCCGTACAAATTTCCATCAATACCTTTTGTCTTTTCATATTGACATTCAGATTTGGTGTTTTTCTGTGATTTTAGTTCACGTTGATAGTAAATTATATCTTCCGAAATCAAATGTAATAAGTCGTTGTTTAAGATTTCTTTCAATTTTGGCTTGTTCAGTTCCGTTTGCTTTGGATACAAAACTTCTGCAATTTTACGCAAAACCGTTTTGTCAGCATTCAATATTCGCAGTTCTTCATTAAGTTCCAATTGCTTTTGCCAAATTGCCTCTAATTCCTTTTTGTACTTGCTGCGATAAACCGCATATTGTCTGATTTTGAAATCGGTTTTGTTTTTCACGCTATCTACCAAGCCATGGAAAAAGTACGTTCCCGGAAATTCTTCGCCAATTTTATTGTCTTGCGCTGTAACACACAAAGCCCAATCATCTTCTTTAGGAAGTTGCGGCGTAAGTTGTTTTCCGTTTTTTTCTGTAATTAAAAAGGTAAATTCTTTTTCTTCCCATTCTGGTTTTTTCTTGCGTTCAACAATCCAAGGTTGTACATTTTCACTATATGGCGTAATTTTAAATTTGAAGTTTTTATTTTTATTTGGTTCAAACTCTATTTGTTCTACTGACTTAATTTTCAAGATTTCAACCCATTTCTTTTCTATCACACTTTCATCTTTCAAATCTTTTCGGCTGCTTTTGAACCCACGCCGTTGATTCAACATATAAATAATGCGAGCCAATTCTGCAAATGATAATTTTTCGGAAAGTCCTTTTTTGCGCAAATAATATACAATCCAATCTTCGGGCAGTTTAATTTCTCCTTTTTTGTTTTCAGCACCAAGCATTTTTTTTGCATCCTCTACTGTTTCTTCTTCAAAAGGCAAAAAATCGCTTATTCTAAAACTGAAATTTTCATCATTTCGATACGCAGTTTTGAAATCTTCAGGAAAATCTTCTGACAGCCATCCTAAAATCTTGAAAACTTTAATCAGACGAGTTCTTCTTAAAATATATCGTTGTTTCAATCTTCTTGAGCCGCGTTTCATTCGCCTTGTTGCTGCTTTAGAAATGCCTACGCCTTTTGAAAAAGTAACTTCGGGATTTTCCTTAAACGCTTTTCCAGTTTTAGACGACACATAACCTTCCATTGGAATAATTCTACTTCCAACCCATTCAATATTTCCTGCCGTACCATACTCTGCAATGGTTTCAGGGATATTTATTATTGCGGCACCTATTGAATTTGTACCCAAGTCAAGTCCTAAGATTTTTTTCATATTTGTTATTTGAAAATATATTTTTGCAAATATAGTTATTTATTTCAAAAAAAACATTACCTTTGCAGAACAAATTTGAAGCAATTCACAATAAGGATTATTCCGTAGTTAAGATGGCTTCATCTTATTAGTTTTTGCCCTTGTACTTTAACAGGGGCTTTTTTTATACACAATTGAATAAATTTCTATATTTTTGAAGCAATTCACAATAAGGATTATTCCGTTGTGAAAACATTAAAGGCGGGGAAATCCTCGCCTTTCCTTTGGAGACATCAGACAATTATCCTTCCCGATCAAAAAACGGACTCTTGCTGGAAATGCTGAGCGGAATGGCAAAAATGGTGTTGCAGCCCGGCATGAGGTTGTATTTCAGGGCGGTGCTTCCGGCGGAGTACATGATGCGACTGTCTACGCGCAAGTCGGCGGCCGTTGCTGCTGCCGAACCGAGCGCGATGCCTACGTCTACGCTGTTGAAGACACACGGAATTTCGGGCGATTTTTCGGCGCAGGTTTTGAAACCGCAATAACCACAATTCAGTCCGCCCGCTTGAGAACGTGTCCCGATGAGCACGACGGCTTCCGAGTGCAGCAGATTGTCGGCATCGCGCAAGAAAAATGCCCGTTTGTGCTCTTCGTAAAACGCGCGCATTTTATGCGCCAAATCCACAATGTCATGGTCTGTCAACACAGCGATTTCAATAATGTCCACACCTTTCGCCTTTGGCGCCGTGCGTGCAGCCGTGATAATCTGTTGGGCGGCAGTCAGCACCCGTTCGTGCCGCGTTTCTCTTTCATTGATAGTCATAATTTCAAATTTTATGCAACCCAAGGCGTTGCCGTTGAGTTGGGATATATAAGACTTTCAGCCTGCTCTGTATTATTTGTCAAATTAAAATTCCGAACTAAAATGGAATTTGATGGCCGGAAAATCCTGCTGTGCCATCTGCAAAACGTATGCCGAATCCGCAAGGAACACGTCCCTACCCTGCTTGTCCGTCGCCATATACTGGTATTTGCGCTTCTTGAAATCGGCGATTGCTTCGGGCGAATCGCTCTCAATCCAGCACGCTTTGTAGAGGTGCAACGGCTCCCAGCGGCATTGTGCGCCATATTCGTGCAGCAAACGGTATTGGATCACCTCAAATTGGAGTTGCCCCACCGTGCCGATGATTTTTCGACCGTTGAATTGATTGGTAAACAGTTGTGCCACACCTTCATCCATCAGTTGGTCGATACCTTTAGTGAGTTGTTTGGTCTTCATCGGGTCGGCGTTTTCGATGTATTTAAACATTTCCGGCGAGAAGCTCGGCAAACCTTTGAAATGCAACGTTTCACCCGCCGTGAGCGTGTCGCCAATCTTGAAATTACCCGTATCCGGCAGGCCGATGATGTCACCGGCATAGGCCTCATCCACCGTTTCCTTCTTTTGCGCCATGAAAGCAGTCGCCTGCGAAAATTTCATTAACTTGTTGAAACGCACGTGTTTATAGTTGGTGTTGCGCTCAAACTTGCCCGAACAAATTTTCAAAAACGCGATACAACTCCGGTGATTTGGGTCCATATTGGCGTGAATTTTGAAAATAAAACCGGAAAATGGGTCGTTTTCAGGGTCAACAACATGCTCTTCTGCCACAACCGGACGGGGCGAGGGCGCAATGCGCACAAAGCAATCCAATAGTTCTTTCACCCCAAAATTGTTTAATGCCGAGCCAAAAAATACGGGTGCTAAATCGCCCTTCAAATACTTCTCCAAACCAAAGGACAGCCCCCCCCGCCCCCTCAAGGGGGAGCCGGGTTCTCCCCCTGAGAGGGAGTTAGAGGGGGCTTCAGAATAAACACCATTGATCAGCTCGATGTCTTCACGCAATTTGGTTGCCAATTCGGCGCCGATTTGTGCATCAAGTTCGGGACTGTTGACGTCATTTATTTTTACCGATTCGGTAATTGTCTGTTTGCTGGGCGTGTAAAGGTCTAATTTCTCTTCATACAGATTGTAAACACCTTTAAACTTCGCGCCCATTTCGATGGGCCAACTCAACGGACGCACATGAATTTGCAGTTCCTGTTCCAACTCATCCAAGAGGTCGAACGGCTCTTTGCCGTCGCGATCCATTTTATTGACAAAAATCATGACCGGCGTTTTGCGCATGCGGCACACCTCCATCAGTTTGCGCGTCTGCGCTTCCACCCCTTTGGCAATATCCACCACGATAATCACGCTATCAACCGCCGTCAGTGTGCGGTAAGTATCTTCGGCAAAATCCTGGTGACCGGGCGTATCCAAAATATTGATTTTGTAACCCTCGTAATCGAATCCCATGACGGAAGTCGCCACAGAAATCCCGCGTTGTTTCTCAATTTCCATCCAGTCGGAAGTCGCGGTCTTCTTAATCTTATTCGATTTCACCGCCCCGGCCACGTGAATGGCACCTCCGAAAAGCAACAGTTTCTCGGTGAGTGTCGTTTTCCCCGCATCCGGATGCGAAATAATCGCAAATGTCCGTCGTTTTTGTATCTCAGATTTCATGGTACAAAGGTACGCTATTTTCTTTAAGAAAAAAACACTCAAAAATTTGTTTATTCCAAAAATAACATTTACCTTTGCACTGTCATTGCGGGACGACGAAGTCGTGCCTGTCCTGAACTTGATTCAGGAACCCGCAATCTCATCATATAAATTTAAAGTAAAAATAGGCTTGTGATATAAAATAATGTGGTAATACACAGTGTTTAAAGACATTTTGGAAAAGCGTTGAGCTTTTATTCTTGTGCATGAAACTTCAGAAATTTCAAGGACTATCAAGAGTAAAAAGTGAAGACGTTCACGCCGATTGGGCGTGGACTTGATTCATGTTTATTTGATAGTTATGGCATCTGAAGGCCTCATGCACGGATAAATTTGAATTTTGTCCGCGCTTTTTTTATGTCTATAGGCGAAAAAATAGAATAGGAAAAAAGATCCCGCACAAAGTGACGAAGGGCGTTTGTTTACAATTTCGTTTCGTTTCGTTCGATCTTCGAAACTTTGTGTCGGGTTTTTATAAACAGTTAAAAATGATAAAATATGAAGTAAAGTGAATGTTTAATTAATAAAAAATAAAAAAAATGAAACGTATTTATTTATTGGTAGTTGCCACTTTGTTGGTAACTGCTAACTGGTCACCGGCAACTGCTCAGGTGGCTATCGGTGGCGATGGCTCTGTTGCCACAGGTGCTGTGTTGGATTTAAGTCAGCAAGGGGCTGCAAGCGGTGGCTTGCTCTTGCCGCAAGTGGTGCTCACAGCAGAAAATGCCAATCCGTTTGGTGAAGGAGAATCAACGGAGTTGTCCGATGGTTTGATGGTTTACAATCTTGGTGGTGACGGCTATTTAGATGCCGGGCTTTACGTGACCCAAGAAGGTCTATGGAAGTCTGCCGGTTCCGGTGGTGGCGGAGATCCCGTTCTCAATGTAGCAGTTACTCCGAATACTCCGTTAACGTTACTTCCTCGAACTACCGGTGGAGCCATTCAGCAGTTAGAATTTACGACTTATCCGACCAATGCGACGTACAAATCCATGAGTTGGAACAGTAGTAATCCGGAGGTAGCTACGGTAAGTAATTTGGGCGTAGTGACAGGTGTTGCACCCGGAAACACTAACATTACATTATCACTTGGTAGTGTGACGTCCGATCCTGTCGCCGTAACAGTTGCGAATTGTGGTGGCACGTTTACAGCTCCGTCCGGTAAGATTTACAACACAGCAGCCTATGGCAATGCTAATTTGACGAATCTATGTTGGACTACGTCTAATCTACAAGAAGCCGGGTATATGGCAACATGCTTTAACCGCGACTGTAATACTTATCCTACTCGTGGCTATTATTACGATGGTGGAAGTGCTCCTGATAATGCTTGTGCCGAACTAAACTCCGGTGGGGTCGCTTGGCATGCACCGACGACTGCTGAATGGGCTGCTTTAATGACTGCGTTCCCTTCTTTAACCGAAGGTGTAGGCACGCATGGTGACACACCTGCTCTTCAGCGCGCATGGAATTCGGTGGGGGATATGGCCGGCGAGGCGTATCCAAATTTTGCGAACTGGCTTGGTTATGGTGAGTTTGCGCATACTTGGTATTCGGGGAGTATTCTCCTTGCGCGCGTACTTCTCGGTAAGGATACGATGTCGCAAAATTCGTACACTCAACGCTATGCCAGTGTGCGCTGTGTGCATAGTTTGTGAGTGTAGGCTTTGCCACCCAGGTAATCATGTTTTATGACGTAAGTTAGGTTGATTTTTGAATCTGACTGTACTAAACTATTCAATACACGCAGGGGTAGGGTTCACCCACTCTTGCGTGTTTTTACGCAGTTCAGACCCTCACCGCCGGCACAAGTTGGTGGTGAGCGAAAAAAATCATAAAACACTTGATTTTCGCAAAAAAATGTTGTACCTTTGTGGCTCAATTACAGTCATTTCGGGATGAAAAGAAATACAATAGCGCCGGTTAATTTTATCAATTCGAAGATTACTGCCACTGTGAGCATCGCTCTGGTGCTTTTCCTGTTAGGTTTGATTTTGCTTATCATCTTTTTTGCCAACAATTTTTCCAATCAGGTAAAAGAAACGCTATCGGTAGATATTGTGATGCAAGACGGCACCAAACCCGCCCAAATTAAGGCGTTACAAGCTAAATTGGAAGCTCAACCGTTCACCAAAAAGACAACCTTTCACTCCAAAGAGGAGGCTGCCCTTGCTTTGGAAGACGAACTGGGGCAAAATCCCGAAGAATTTCTCGGTTTCAATCCCCTACCCGATGTGATTGAATTACATCTGAATGCAGCTTATGCGTCCCTCGATAGCCTCAGCATCGTGAAGGATGAACTCGAAAGCTATTCGTCAGACATCAAAAATACGGAATACCGCGAGGAACTGTTGCAAACGGTCAATAAAAATTTGAAACGCCTGAGCATGGGATTGCTAATCCTGGCTGCACTGCTAATGTTCATCTCTTATGTGCTGATTAACAACACGATACGATTGTCGGTTTACGCCAAACGCTTCCTGATTCACACGATGCAATTGGTGGGCGCAAAAAAAATATTCATCATGCAACCGTTCATCCTGTCCAACGCCTGGGCAGGCATTGTAGCGGCAATCGTGGCTTGTGGACTACTCTACGGGGTAGTTTCGTATACCATCCAGCAATTGCCCGATATGGCAACACTGCTGGACACAGGTTCTCTTGTAATTTTATTTATCAGTGTGTTGCTGCTGGGCGTGTTAATTTCGAGTATCACAACTATCTTTGCAGTCAACAAATACTTAGACGCAGACAGTGATGAACTATATAATATGTAAAGTGTAGAGTGTAGAGTGTAGTTATTAGAGTATAGAGTGTAGTCAAGAACTACCCTGTTAACTCTAAACTCTAAACTCTAAACTCTAATAACTACACTCTACACTCTAAACTCTAAACTCTAATAACTAAGTTAAATGGATAAGAAAGGATTGGTTTTTGGGAAGATGAATTTTATATTGCTGGCAGTGGCGATTGTGGTCGTTGTGTTGGGATTTGCTTTGATGTCAGGCGGTAAAACGACGGAGGCAGGCGGTTTTGACCCCTCTATTTTTAGTGCACGACGCATCACGGTGGCTCCGATTGTGACGTTAATCGGCTTTTGCTTAGTGGTTTACGCGATTCTTTTTAAACCGAAAGAAGACAAATGAGTGTATTACATACCATCATTATAGCCATTGTGGAAGGGTTGACGGAATTTCTGCCGGTGTCGTCGACCGGTCACATGATTATCGCGGAGGCCATTTGCGGCGTAGAATCGACCGATTTCGTGAAAGCGTTCACCGTCATCATCCAGTTTGGCGCGATCTTGTCGGTGGTGGTGCTCTATCATCAACGATTTTTCAAGAGTTGGCGTTTTTATAAGACGTTGATTATCGCGTTTTTACCTGCCGGATTTGTGGGTATTTTGTTGGGCAATAAAATTGATGCCTTGCTTGAAAATGTGCCGGTCATTGCTTCGATGCTGATTTTAGGCGGTATTTTCATGCTGTTTGCCGACAAATTATTTACAAAAGCGTCACAAAGTCAAGCCGTGACAGACAAAAAAGCCTTTCTTATTGGCTGCTGTCAATGTATCGCACTGATTCCGGGCGTTTCGCGGTCTATGGCAACGACTGTCGGCGGGATGGCGCAACAATTAACCCGTAAACACGCAGCCGAATTTTCATTTTTTCTGGCTGTGCCAACGATGTTTGCCGCTACTGCCTACAAGTTTTACAAATTGGTGAAAGAGCCGGACGGTCCCACAATTCTGTCTGACAACCTCGGCACACTGCTGCTGGGCAACCTCGTAGCGTTTGTGGTCGCATTTTTCTCCATGAAATTGTTCATTGAAGTTTTGACAAAATATGGTTTCAAGCCGTTCGGTTATTACCGCATTATCGTGGGAGGCACGATTTTAATCCTGATGGCGTTGGGCTATAATTTACAGATCGTATGATGGTTGAAGGGGTTGCGGGTCACGCCCGCAATGACAGGACGGTGGACGAAGTGTTATACTTCGACAAGCCATTGAATTGGACATCGTTTGATTTGGTAAATAAATTACGTTATAAATTGTCGCGGCAATTGGGCATCAAAAAGTTAAAAGTCGGTCATGCCGGCACATTAGACCCTTTGGCGACTGGTGTGATGATTGTGTGCGTGGGCAAAGCAACGAAACGGATTGATGAATTTCAATACCAAACAAAAGAATACGTCGCCACATTGCGATTAGGAGAAACAACACCTTCGTTTGATTTGGAAACGGAAGTGGATAAAACGTATGAAACGGCGCACATTACGCGGGAATTGATCGAAAAGACGTTGCCCACGTTTTTAGGCGAAATTCAGCAACTGCCGCCCGCCTACTCGGCATGTAAAGTGAACGGCAATCGTGCTTACGACCTTGCTCGCAAAGGCTTGGAAGTGGATTTGAAGCCGAAAATGTTGGTGATAGACGAAATTGAATTATTGGAATTTCATCAGGGGATTGCGGGTCAAACCCGCAATGAAAATCCCGTAGGGGCAACCCTTGCGGTTGCCCGCAATGACAATCCGGCGGGAATGACAATTCGCGTGGTATGCAGCAAGGGGACTTACATTCGGGCATTGGCACGTGACATTGGTGCGACACTCGGTTCGGGAGCGTTTTTGACGGGGTTGGTGCGCACACGCATCGGCGACGTCACATTAGATAAGTGTTTGAAAATAGAGGATATAGATAAATTAGAAATACAAATATGAAATTATCGAAATTTAAGTTTGATTTGCCCAAAGAGCTTATCGCCTACTATCCGGTTGAGAATCGTGACGAATCGCGCATGATGGTTGTGCACCGCAAAACGGGCAAAATAGAACACAAACTGTTCAAAGATATTTTAGGATATTTTGAAGAAAAAGACACGCTCATATTCAATGATACGCAAGTGTTTCCGGCGCGTTTGTATGGCAACAAGGAACGCACAGGCGCACAAATCGAAGTGTTTTTGTTGCGCGAACTGAATCCCGATTTGCGTTTGTGGGACGTGCTCGTTGACCCGGCACGCAAAATTCGCATCGGCAACAAACTCTATTTCGGTGAAGGCGAAACGATGGTGGCGGAAGTCATCGACAACACCACGTCGCGCGGTCGCACGTTGCGTTTTCTCTACGACGGCACGCACGACGAATTTAAGGATTCGCTCTACGCTTTGGGCGGAATGCCTCTGCCGGAATATATCGAACGCCCGGCCGAACCGGCCGACATCGAACGCTATCAAACCATTTTCGCGAAAAATGAGGGAGCCGTCATCGCGCCGGCAGCAGGCATGCACTTCAGTCGCGAATTGATGAAACGTCTGGAAATCAAGGGTTGCGAACTGGCTTTCATTACCGTCCATTCGGGTTTGGGCAATTTTCGCGACATCGACGTGGAAGATTTAACCAAGCATAAAATGGATTCCGAACAAGTCATTATCGGCGAAAACGCTGAAAAAATGGTCAACAAAGCCAAAGATTCCAACAAACAGATTTGTGCCGTAGGAGGCTCTGTAATGCGTGCGTTGGAAACGGCCACTACCACATTGGGCTACCTCAAACCGTATGACGGGTGGACGAATAAGTTCATTTTCCCAACTTACGATTTTGCACTCGTGACCAGTACGGTGACCAATTTTCACATGCCCTACTCGGTCATGATGATGCAGGCAGCCGCTTTTGCGGGCTACGAACTGTTGATGGAAACTTACGCACTCGCTATCAAAGAAAAATACCGCTTTGGTGTGTATGGCGATGCCATGTTGATAGTGTAAGTCGCTGTAAATCAAACGTGTATGACAACGGCTTATTTGGCATTGGGCACGAATTTGGGTGACAAAGAGCAAAATCTGTCAACGGCAATGGAACTGCTGAATCAACAGGCAGGCACGATTACCGCACGTTCGTCCATCCACAAAACCGAGCCTTGGGGCTTCGAATCGGCAAATGGTTTCCTGAACATGGTGATTCGCATAGAAACTACCTTGGCTCCGCTCGAACTGCTGCATACCGTCAAAACTATTGAAAAACAGATGGGGAGACCTCCCCGAATAGAGGAAAAATCTAACGACAAGTCCAATGCAAAATATCAAGACCGCATCATCGACATCGACATCATCCTCTACGGCGATGTGGTGTATCAATCCGACGAACTCACGTTGCCGCATCCGCTCTACAAGAAGCGTCCGTTTGTGCTCGAACCGCTGAATGAAATTTACCCTCACCCCGTCTGCTTCACAGCCAACCCTCTCCAAATTGGAGAAAGACAGGAGGTGAGGAAAGTTTCTACCGAGCTAACATCGGGATGAAAACAGAGCGCAAACATTCAAGTGATTATTTTCTTCCTCCACTGCAATTGCTCCCCTATTGTAGCTGTTCCCCAAGCCGCGTCCACTCATCCATTGTTGTTTCCAACAGTTTTTGTTTGTCGGCATGTTGCCAGAGCAAATCTGTGTTAGATGCGCCTTCCGGGGTGCTTAGGATGTCTTCCAATGCTTTGATTTCGGTTTCTAATTCCTCGATTTTCTTTTCGACTTCGGCAATGGATTTTTCGATGCGTTTTTTTTGTTTTTGTTGTTCTTTGCGTTGTTCGTAGGATTGGGCGACCGGTTGATTTGATTGGGCGACCGATTGATTGGATGGGGCGACCGGTTTATGTGATTGGGCGACCGGTTTATGTGATTGGGCGACCGCAAGGGTCGCCCCTACGTGTGTGGTGCCGGTAGGGGCGACCCTTGCGGTCGCCCTTGTCATGGCGGACGCGGTGGTGGACATGGCGGCGGATGTCATGGCGGACGCGACGCTGGACGTTGCCGCCGGTGTGGCAACAAATTCGCCGTTATTTTTTTGCAAAAATTCATAGATGCCGCCTAGGTGTTCGCGCACCTTTTGATTGCCAAATTCATAGACTTTATCGACTAAGCCGTCTAAAAAATCGCGGTCGTGGGAAACGACGATGACGGTGCCGTCAAACGATTTGATGGCTTCTTTGAGGACGTCTTTGGTGCGCATATCCAAATGGTTAGTCGGTTCATCGAGAATCAGCAGATTGACCGGTTCAAGCAGCAGTTTAATCATCGCCAGGCGGGTGCGTTCGCCACCTGACAGTACGGCGACTTTCTTGTCGGAAGCTTCTCCGCCAAACATGAATGCGCCCAATATGTCGCGAATTTTCGTGCGGATGTCGCCAACCGCTACATTGTCGATGGTTTGGAAAACCGTCAATTTTTCGTCCATCAAATCGGCTTGATTTTGAGCGAAATAGCCAATTTTCACGTTGTGCCCCAACTGCAATTTGCCGTCAAACGGGATTTGCGACAGAATACATTTGACGAGCGTGGATTTCCCTTCGCCGTTTTTGCCCACAAACGCCACCTTGTCGCCACGATTGATGGTGAACGTCGCATTTTCAAAAATCAGGTGGTCGCCGTAACGTTTGGCAAGGTTTTCCACAATCACCGGATAACTCCCAGAACGCGGTGCAGGCGGAAATTTCAGTCGCAGAAGTGCGGTGTCTTCTTCGTCAACTTCCAAGCGATCGAGTTTCGCCAACTGCTTGATACGACTTTGCACTTGCACCGATTTGGTCGCTTTGTAACGAAATCGTTCGATAAAATCTTCCGTGTCTTCGATCTGCTTGCGCTGATTTTCGTAGGCGCGCTGTTGCTGTTCGCGACGCTCTTGGCGCAGTTCCACGTATTTGGAATAATTGACGCGATAGTCATAGATTTTGCCCAGCGAAATTTCGACCGTGCGCCGGGTCACGTTGTCGATAAACGCCTTGTCGTGCGACACGAGCAACACGGCATTGGCTTGGGTGGACAAAAAATTCTCCAACCACTGAATGGACTCGATGTCCAAATGGTTGGTCGGCTCATCCAAAAGCAGGATGTCGGGTTTCTGCAACAGGATTTTTGCCAACTCGATACGCATCCGCCAACCACCGCTAAATTCGCCGGTCGGACGTTCAAAATCAGCACGTGTAAAGCCAAGTCCCAACAGCGTTTTTTCAATTTCCGCCTGCCGATTGTCCGCGCCTTCCATCGCCAAACGTTCGCTGAGGTGGGTGATTGTTTCAATCAGTTGTTGGTAGGAATCGGTTTCGTAGTCCGTTCGTTCAGCCAGTTCGATATTGAGTTTGTCTAATTGCGCCTCCATTTGCAGGAGAGTATCAAACGCCAATCCTGCTTCGTCGCGCACGGTGCGGTCGTTAGACAGCAGCATCGTTTGTGGCAAATAGCCAATCGTAGCGCCTTTAGGAATAGAAACGCGCCCTTCGGTCGGCTCTTGCTGACCGGCAATTATTTTAAGGAGCGTGCTTTTACCCGCTCCATTCTTTCCTACCAAGGCGATCCGATCTTTCTTATCAATCACAAAACCAATGTGATCCAAAAGCGTAAACCCGCCAAACGCGACTGTCAAATTTTCTATAGAATACAAATCAATTAAAAATTAAAAATTACGAGCGCAAAGGTACAAAAAAAGCTCCTGCCCTGCAAATTGAATTTGCTGGACAGGAGTTTTTGCTATTCATTCGAGAAGTCGTTTATTCCTTGATTATCTTCTTCGTAATGCTTTGCCCATCAACAAATACTCTCACAAAATAGGTTCCTTTCGGCAAATGCGAAACATTTACGGTGGTTGAATTTGTCGAATTCACAACGCGTCCTGACATGTCCAAAATTTCTGCCTTATCTATCGGCTGTTCCGATTGAATAAAGAGTTCATTTTTTGCGGGATTGGGGTAAATTTGTACCGAGCTTGCCTCAATGGCACTGACCGCTGTGCTGCCGCAAACGGCAAAATTGGCTGTAAAACTGGTGCCGCACAGCGATACGGTGCGCGGATTTTGGGTGTTGCCGTCGCTCCATGAAACAAATACAGCGTTTGCTTGTGGCAAAGCCGCAATTTTTGCCACATCGTTTGAAACATATTCAATCACCATAGCCGAACCGAGTGAGGCGTTGTTAGACAACACATTACCTACACTTGCACAGTTGCCCGCCACGCCCTGAATGTAAAAATCTTTCCACACCGTTGCCGCTTGGTATTTCGGCAGCGAAGCCGCAGGCACTTTCAGCACACAAGCCGTTTTATCTACGCCGGTGAACACATTGGCATTGATTGATTGCGGTGTGGTGGCGTTGTTGGTTATGGAAGTTAAGCCAGTGCAACCGTTGAACAAATTTTGTCCAATAGAGGTGACTTGACTACCGATTGTTAGCGTTTTCAATGTTGTTATTCCATCGAATGGAACATCATTTGAGGAATAAGTTATATTCCTGCCAAGATACAGAATTTCCGGGTTTGCGAAATAGTTATCTGCACCTGTATTATAACTGGGAAAAGCCAAAGTGGCACTGCCGTCTTCAAACGTAACTGTTTTCAGAAGCGAACAACCGGAAAAAGCCCCTGCGCCAATGCTTGTAACATATTTTGGTATGGTGATTGAGGGCAAACTTTCACAGGCATAAAAAGTGCTTTCACCGATAGAAGTAACTGAGTTGGAAATATTTACAGAAGTTAAACCTGCTCCGTTGAACGCATTGTCGCCTATTGTGGTTACATTGTTGCCAATGCTTATAGACTTTAACCCTGTGCAGCCTGCAAAAGTGCTTGTGCCAATGGAAGTAACCCCAGTGCCGAATGTAACCAAATTTAACCCGCTGCAATTTTGAAAAAGATTAGCCCCGATAGAAGTAACCAAATTCCCCATAGTGACTGTTTTTAGCGTTGTTATACCATCGAAAGGGACACAATAACTTGTGTTGTAA
>JAISKM010000098.1 GCA_031261285.1 Candidatus Symbiothrix sp.
GCACAGTTGCGAGTGAGGGGGAGTGGAATGGGGAGGAGAGGAGAGCGTGTGTCTGGAGTGGAGGGTAAGTAGAAGGTAATGGAATGAAAAAGGAAGGAGATGGTATTTGTTTGATTTTGGCAATGATGCCGGGCGTATTTTTTAATTTTGAATCGGCTTATGATGCGCAATATGGGTTGCCGGATTGGTTGTATACGGCACTTTTGCAAGACCGGCAGGCGTTGTTACAGGCGGATGCTTGGCGTTCGCTGATTTATGTTGTGTTGGCTGCTGCACTCATTTTCATTTTCAATCGCACTAAAAATCCTCAAAAAATGTTGCCTTATTTGGCTACCGGATTAGTGCTTTTGGTGCTGTGCGATTTGTGGCAAGTAGACAAACGTTATTTGAATGACAGCAATTTCCTGAGTAAACAAAAACACAGCCAACAATCCTTCCCGAAAACCGTTGCCGACGAATGGATTTTGCAAGACCCCACTCTCTCCTATCGCGTGCTAAATCTGAATGGTACGTGGCAAGAATCGCGCACGTCGTATTTTCACAAGTCTATCGGCGGTTACCATGCAGCGAAATCGGGACGTTATCAGGATTTAATTGACCGCAGATTGATGTTAGAAGAAAATGCCATTGCTACCGGTTTGCAAACGGCGACGCAACCCGGCGATATGGATACGATTTTTGCCAATTGTCCGACGCTTAACATGCTGAACGCCAAATATATCATCTACCATACAGATGCGCCCCCCTTGGTCAATTCGTCAGCCAACGGCAATGCGTGGTTTGTCAATTCGTATCGCGTGGTCAACACGCCCGACGAAGAAATGGCGGCATTACAAACACTAAATCCAAAGACGGAAGCGGTGCTTTCGGAGCAGTTGCCAGTTAGCAGTGACCAGTTAGCAGTGACCAGTGACCAGTTAGCAGTTGGTGCAGGTGGAGTGGAGACACCTCCTGCCAGCAAGCCCAACTATCAGCTGCCGGTCGACTCCGCTGCGTCCATTTCGATGACAGCGTATTACCCCAACCGGTTGGAATACAAATCGTCGTCGACACAACCCGGACTGGCGATTTTCTCGGAAGTGTATTACAAAAACGGCTGGAAAGCCTTCATTGATGGCGAACGCGTGCCCATCAGTCGCGCCGACTGGATTTTACGTGCCTTAGTCATCCCTGCCGGCGAACACACCATTGAAATGGTGTTTGACCCTGATGATATGCGGCTTGCAGGCACAATTACAACCATTTTCTCCGGTTTGTTGATGTTGTTAGTGGTAGTGTTTGTCATTGCGGGACGACGAAGTCGTGCCTGTCCTGAACTTGATTCGGGAACCCGTACTCCCCTAAAAATAAATCGAAACTAATTTTTGCATAAAAATTTGGTTTTCTAAAAAATAACACTTACCTTTGCGTACACATTTATGTACACAAAAAAAATAAAGTTATGAAAGTTATATCCACAAGGGAAGTGAGAAATGAAATGAAAACTTACTTCGATTTAGCAGAAAAAGAAAGAGTAGTCGTTAAACGAGGAAAAAAGTTTGTGAACCTGATTGTCGCCGATGATCCGGACACGATTTTCGTAGACGACGATTGGGTGAAAGATTTTTTTGAAATTCCCGAAGAATACCGCTGCAATCCATTTGATGTCAGCCCATCCGGAGATATTTATTGGGCAGACAAACGAAATGTTGAAGGTACAAAAAAAGCAATAGAAGCAGCCTACAACGGTCCAACGTACACATTAAACACTGAAGATATAGAAAAATTTGTTTATGGAATACAATAAAAAAACATGACTGAAAATAAGATTTATAAATTAAAATTAACCGATCAATTCAAAGCCGATATGGAGAAGCATCGGTTTTCTGGACAAGTAAAAAATCTTGCCAAAATAACACGTCTGCTTCAAGAAATAGTAAAAAACCCTTATGTGGGAATCGGTGACCCGGAACCGTTAACTTTTGATAGGAAAGGCGAATGGTCGAGACGGATTACACGAAAACACCGGTTAGTTTATTCCGTCAATGATGAAAAAATAACCGTTTTGATGATTTCTTCTTGGGGTCATTATGGAGATAAATAAATAAAAGTAATGAAATTCTCAATCGTCATTTGTACTTACAACCGCGCTGAAGCCCTCCGTCAGAGTCTGGAAAGCGCGGCTAAACAGGATTTTCCAATCGAAGATTTTGAAATTGTGGTGGTGGACAACAATAGTCCGGACGCTACAGAACTGGTGTGCGGCGATTTGATGCACCAATACTCGAACATTCGCTATTTCAAAGAAATACAGCAAGGGGTTTCTTACGGACGCAATCGTGGCGTGAATGAGGCTCGAGGCAAATTTATCGCTTTTGTTGATGATGATGAAACAATAAACAGCAACTACGTAGACGAGCTAAACGAATTTTTTAAAACTCACCCGCAGGCAGAATTATGTAGTTTGCCGGTGGTACCGGTTTTTGAGGCACAGCCGCCCAAATGGCTGTCGCCTTTTACCATGCGCTTGATTACAGGTGCTTACGATAAAGGTTCAGTTGTCAAACACGTGTCATCTAAAGACTATCCGGGCACGGGACACGCCGTTTTTAAGCGTGATTTATTTTTAAAATACGGGGCTTTCAATACGGCATTGGGACGTAAAGGCAGTTCTCTGATGGGCGCCGAAGATAAAGATTTTTTTCTGCGTCTGATTCAAAACGGTGTGGCTTGTTATTACGTGCCAACAGCGCCAATTTATCACCATATTTCTGCCAACAAGCTCACAGAAGACTTTTTCAATCGCCTGACGCTCGCAATCGGCAAAAGTGAACGCGTCCGCACCCTATCTATTTCTAAAACAGCCTACTACAAACGGTTAGTTGCAGAAGCAATCAAATGGGCAGCATCCTTCATACTATTTACTTATTACACAGTCACTTTCCAACCCCAAAAAGGCACAAAACTCCTCCTCTTTCGCCAAAATGTGACGAAAGGATTATTAAATAATTAACCATTAACCATTGACCATTAACAATTATTTTGTACCTTTGCCGTGTTTCTAAATTAACACGAAAAAATGAGTGAAAAAACACTAAAAATAGGCATCAGCCAAGGCAATCCGAATGGTATTGCATCCGAACTCATCCTGAAAACATTCGAAAATTCGGGTATATACGATATGTGTACCCCTGTTTTGTATGGTTCTTCCAAGATTTTGGCTTATTATCGCAAATTGATGGATTTGGCTCCCATCAACGTGAGTAATATGCGTGACGTGGATGTGCCGGGTAGCAATCGCCTCAATGCCGTGAATGTGATTCCCGAAGAATTTCTGGTGGAAACCGGTCGATTGACTGACGAAAGCGTTCAGGCTGCCGACGAATCGCTGAAAAAAGTGTGCGAAGACTTAAAAAACGGTCTCGTGGATGTGCTTGTCACGTTGCCGGCAACTTCAATAGATGCTGCGGAGGCACTGTTCCCCGAGCAAAAAGACGAAGCTCTGAAAATTATGGTGCACGATACCCTGCGCATTGCTTTGGCAACGGATGCGGTGCCACTTTCGGACGTGAAACCGTTGATTACGGTAGAAAAAATCACCGAGCGTATCAAATCATTGCAATCGGCTCTGATTCACGATTTTATGATTACCTCACCACGCATCGCCGTGCTGGCTCTTAATCCCCAATCAGGACAGGAGGAAGCCGAAATCATTCGTCCGGCTATTCAAGAGGCAACCAAAGATAAGGTATTTTGCTTTGGACCCTACGCCGCTGATCAATTTTTCGGCACGGACGCGCCCAAGAACTTTGACGCTATTTTGGCGATGTATTACGACCAAGGCATGGTGGCTTTTCAGTCGATGACAGCCGGTCAAGGCATCGTGTACACGGCTAATTTGCCGTTCGTCATCACGGCTCCCGCTCAAGGGTTGTATCTTGAAAAAGCAGGAAAAAATGAATGCGAACCCGATGCATTCCGTCAAGCCATCTATTTGGCGACCACCTTGCATCAAAACAGGCAATCCGATAAAGAAATTCGCAAAAATCCCCTAAAAAAGCAATATTTTGAACGGGGCTCAGACAATGAAAAATTAGATCTAACAAGTAGTTATTAGAGTGTAGAGTTTAGAGTGTAGAGTGTAGTTAATAGAGTTTAGCAAACTAAACTCTAAACTCTAAACTCTACACTCTAATAACTACACTCTAAACTCTAATATCTAAACTCTATTAACATGAATTACGCAATAATAGCCGCCGGCGAAGGGTCGCGCTTGGCACAAGAGGGCGTCGCGTTGCCCAAACCATTGGTCAAACTGAACGGCGTCGCTCTCATTGACCGTTTGATTGCGATTTTCTGCAAAAACAACGCAGAATCGCTCAGCATCATCGTCAACGCCGAAATGACGGAAGTGCGCCAACACGTGGAGGCTCTCCAACTGCCTGTACCACTGAATTTGGTCGTCAAATCCACTCCCAGTTCGATGCATAGTTTTTTTGAGTTGGCACCGTTCTTGAAAAAAGGTAAATTCTGCTTGACAACGGTCGATACCATATTTAAAGAAGACGAATTTGAAGCCTTTATTCAGGCATTTGAAAACGACACTACGCACGACGGCATGATGGCGGTTACCGATTTTGTCGATGATGAAAAACCGCTTTGGGTGGCAACGAACACCGATTTGGAGATTACCGGATTTTTGGATGCCAACGATGGAGGTGCTAACTATGTTTCGGGCGGTATTTATGGGCTTACGCCGAAAGCCCTCACTGTACTTGAAAATTGTATGAACAACGGCGTAGCACGCATGCGCAATTATCAACGACAATTAATTGCCGGCGGATTGACATTAAAAGCCTGTCCATTCGCAAAAATCGTGGACGTAGACCACGCAGAAGACATCAAAAAGGCAGAAACATTTTTACACGTAGGGGCGACCCTTGCGGTCGCCCCCCGTGCGGAGCGGGGGCGGGGGGGGGGGGGGGGGGGGGGGGCCCGAATAGCGAACGCCCCCGTAGGGGCCGACCCAGGC
>JAISKM010000135.1 GCA_031261285.1 Candidatus Symbiothrix sp.
AGAGTGCGACCACTTATGAAGGCTTGGATGTGAATCCTGCTCCTTCGGCCGGTCAACGAGGCTATTACTACACTTGGCTTCAAGCCAAGCCAACAGGTGATGATGACATCTGTAAGAAACACTTAAATCGCTATTACCGTGTGCCGACTGATGCCGAATGGGCGTTACTGATAGCCGGCTATGCAACAATGACAGATGAAGAAAAAGCCGCTTGGAAAGGTATTTCTTCGATGGCAGGTTACCGCCACGGTGGCGGCACGTGGCTCAACTGGAATTACAACGGCAAGTGGTGGAGCAGCACGGCTACAGACAAGAGCAATTCCATTGATAACGCCGGCACGTGGGCTACGCCAACAACCACAGCAGGCTTTTGGCTTTCAGTGCGCTGTGTGCGAAACATTTAAGCACACAACTAAACGAACATCCGTTTATCTGCTGGGCTTTCAGCCCGCAAACGGGATGGATGTTCGTCATCCCTATCACCCCAGGCGATGTCTGGGGCTAGGATAGATTACCCTTTCAGGGTAAAAAAAAATACCAAGTAGGCTGAAAGCCTTACAGATCCTAGCCCAACGGCAACGCCTTGGGTAACGTAATGATCACCGGCAACGCCTTGATAATGTGACGGTCAATGGCAACGCCTTGGGTCATTAATTTCAGTACAGGGCAATGTCCTGTAATGATACTAATAGTTTTAGAAAGAGAGTCCGCCGGGTTTTATTTTAATTCGTTTCATTTTTTTGCCTTGGCGGGTCTCTTTCTTTTTTGTGATTTGTTCTGCACTAACGGGACGACAGTTCTAACCCATCGTAGGCAATAAATACGTTTTTGGGTAGTTGTGGTTGCATCTCGGCGTAAGAGCCGAATTTGTGCGTCGTATGGATTAAAAACGCTCTTTTGGGTTGGATGCGGGCGATATTTGCTAAGGCGGCGTCAATATTTTCGTGCGAAAGATGCTCCTTGGCATGAAGGGCATTGATGACTAATACGTCCAAATCGTGCAGTTTAGCATATTCTTCCTCGGGAATGGTTTTCAAATCAGTCAAATAGGCCAGATGGCCGATGCGATACCCCAAAATCGGTAAATTGCCGTGCAGCAGCCGCACCGGAATAATCTCTATTCCACTCACTGTGAACGGTTTATTCTCTATGGGCACTAAATTGAGATTGGGAACGCCCGGGTATTTATTTTCTCGAAAAGCATACGGAATACGTAATTTGATGGCTTCTGCAACATAGTCCTCAGCATAGATATTGAGTGCTTCCGTTTTGGAAAAGGCACGTAAATCGTCCAATCCACCCACATGATCGTAATGTTCATGGGTCAACAACACGCCGTCCAATTTGTCGAAATAGTCTGATTCTAAGGCGGTCAATATCTGTTGGCGAAAGTCCGGACCACAATCGAGCAACAAGTGTTTGCCGTCGATTTCGACCAGCAATGACGTGCGTAAACGCTTGTCGCGCGGGTCTGTAGATAAACAAACATCACACCGGCAACCGATTTCCGGTACGCCGGTAGATGTTCCTGTGCCTAAAAAACGAATTTTCATGATGAAATATATATTTTAAAATTCATTTTATAATTCTATATCCTCCTGTTTTATCGGACCCGTTGTATTCAATTAACTTATTGTCCTTTAAAATTTTCAAATAACGCTCAGCCGTGGCATTGCTTTTTCCTATCAACTGTTCTACATCCGACACTTTTATTGATGGATTATTTTTGATGTAATTATATATTTTTGCCAACTCTTTTTGCAGACCTTCTTTTACACCCTCAAAAGTTATATTTACACCCTCATTTTTTTTGTTTACACCCTCAAAAGTTATATTTACACCCTCATTTTCTGCATTTATACCCTCAAAGCCTATAGTTAAACCCTCACTTTCTTGTTCCGGACGCCACAGCGTGACTTTAAAATCTTCGTCTTGTTTAAAATCAGGATGCTTTAATCCCAAATCCAGACATTTGGAAACAATATCTCCCGTACCGGTGCCCATACGTTCAATATAGCCTGCCAAATAGATAGGATTTGCTAACAAAGGATTGGGAGGAAGCGATGGATGCGGAATTAATAATCTTTCAACGGTCAAACCATAAGGCAAGTATCCCGGATTCCATATTTCCAAACGATTCTTGAAAAGCATGACTTGAACACTTCCATTGCTGGTATAATCTCGATGGGTAACAGCGTTGACAATCGCCTCAGTCACTGCTTGCAATGGTAATTCATAATCCACATCTACATCTGTACTTTTGTCGCGCGTGCCCACTCTGGCGTCAATTCTTGACATTACAAACGCAACCGCTTGGTCGATTAGTTCAAAAACTGTTCCCCTGTAAACTTGATACGCCGGAATGGGTTTTGTGATGTCGTTGCCGTAGAACTGAGCGCATTTGACTTCCGATGTAATAAAAAAATGTTGAGGCTGTTTGCCGAAAAGCAAAAGAGCCGAATTGGTTATTTTCCCATCCTCCGACAATAAATCCAGGTGGGTCAAAACCGCTTGGGTGTTTGCACCGGCTGCCAATGGAAAGCCTCTTTTCTTCTGAGCCATTTGCACAAACAAAGATACTTTGTCATCATCAATATCCTTTAAGGTGGCTGTATGATGAAATGTAGCATCGAAAGGCAGCAATCGGAGATATTCTTTTTCTTCTAAATAACGAATTAATGAAGCATAGACTGCATTTTTTAAGTCTTCAAAACTCGAAAAGGTCTTCCGTACCACCGATTTCTCAACTTTTGCAATAAAAGCCGCTTCTTTGTGCTGTTTTTTAGAAACGGGGGGCGCCCCGTTGCTACCCTTTATGAATATCAGCCGGTGTTTTTTATTTTGCGTGGCTATATCATATTCTTGTTCGGTAGGGGAAATCCCAGCTTCATTTTCATAACCATACAAATCGCCCAGTAGACCTACATAGATATCACAATTCGCCGCCTCGGAAAGAAACACTTGTGGCACAGAACAATTTTCAGCAGGAAGCTCTTCAAAAATGAACGGCTGAAAAAACTTGCCAAGCAAAGCATCACCTCGAATATAATTACAAAGGGCAACTCTTTCGCTTGCAAATTCCGATTGAACACTGCTGATAAATACTTTTATTGATTTCATATCAATGGTCTAAATTCATATATTTTCCCCTTTTAGATGGCGCAATTTACGCATTTAATTTAGGTAAAAAGGCGCAAAGTTTGTTCTTTGCGCCTTTGTTTTGTCAGGGTGACCACAAGGGTCGCCCCCTATGAGATTATACAATGCCTTGTGCCACCATGGCGCGTGCCACTTTCATGAAACCGGCGATGTTGGCGCCTTTCACGTAGTTGACATAACCGTTGGGCTGTTTGCCGTATTTCACACACTGCGCATGAATATCATTCATGATTTGGTGCAATTTGGCGTCTACTTCTTCGGCAGTCCAGGAAATGTGCATCGCGTTTTGCGTCATTTCCAAGCCTGAAGTAGCCACACCGCCTGCGTTGACGGCTTTTCCCGGACCAAACAGGATGCCTTTTTCGACAAACAAATCCACTGCTTCGTTGGTACAACCCATGTTGGAAATTTCGCCTACACACGTCACGCCGTTGGCAATCAATGTTTTAGCATCTTCCAAATTCAATTCATTTTGAATCGCGCAGGGCAGGGCGATATCGACTTTTTGCTGCCAGGGCTTTTTGCCGGCAAAAAATTCCACGCCGTATTTTTTAGCGTAAGGCGCCACGATGTCGTCGCCTGAATCGCGCAATTCGAGCATGTAGTCGATTTTTTCGCCAGAAATACCGTTCGGGTCGTAAACATAGCCGTCAGGACCGGAAATAGTGACCACTTTGCCGCCCAATTCGCCGGCTTTCAAAGCGGCACCCCAAGCCACGTTTCCAAAGCCGGAAACCGCGATTGTTTTGCCTTTGATGTCCAATCCTTTTTCTTTCAACATATTGACTACGAAGTAGATACCACCAAAACCGGTTGCTTCGGGACGAATCAGTGAGCCGCCGAAATCCAGACCTTTTCCGGTGAATGTACCGGTGTTTTCGCCTGCCAATTTTTTGTACATACCATATATATAGCCAATTTCGCGACCGCCCACACCGATGTCACCGGCAGGCACGTCGGTGTCAGGACCGATGTGTTTCCACAATTCCAGGGTAAACGCCTGGCAGAAACGCATGATTTCCGCATTGGATTTGCCTTTCGGTGAGAAATCCGAGCCGCCTTTACCGCCACCCATTGGCAGAGTTGTCAACGCATTTTTGAACGTTTGTTCAAAACCCAAGAATTTCAAGGTCGACAAAGTGACCGACGCGTGAAAGCGCAAACCGCCTTTGTACGGTCCGATTGCGTTGTTGAATTGCACACGGTAGCCCAAGTTGACCTGCACGTTGCCTGCATCGTCCACCCAAGGCACCTTAAAAGAGAAAATCCGGTCAGGCTCAACAAGTCGTTCGATGAGGCTAACCTTCTCAAACTCAGGATGTTGATTGTAAACATCCTCGATAGAATGAAGCACTTCCCCAACGGCTTGCAGGTACTCCTGTTCGCCCGGGTGCTTTGCTTCCAAAGATTGTAAAATAGTTTCTGTCTTCATAAAAATGTATTATTTTAGGTATCAAAGTTTTCAACTTACAAATATTTGTACTACATTTGTCCGGCAAAGTTAGGCATTATTTTTTGAACGAACAAAGAAAATGGAAAGAATTATTGATATGAAACGCTTGGTGCTGAAGGATACGTCTTTCGCGAAATTGATGAACAAGCGGATTTTCAACGTGTTACTGATTGCGACGCGCTATGATGCGTTTATGCTGGAGGACGACGGGCGCATCGACGAACAACTTTTTAACGAATATACGTCGCTTGGGTTGCGCTATCCGCCGCGTTTTACGCAGGTGGCAACGGAGGAGGAAGCCCTCAAAGCACTGGAAAACATCCATTTCGAGTTGGTGGTTTGTATGCCGAATATGGATAATGTCGATACGTTTGCGACTGCTAATCATATCAAATCGCTGTATGCCGAAATTCCGATTATTGTGCTCACACCGTTCTCTAAGGAGGTTTCGCGCCGTTTGGCAACGGAGGACGTGTCCGCTATCGACTATGTGTTCAGTTGGTTGGGCAATGCCGAGCTGCTTTTGGCGATGATTAAATTGCTGGAAGATCGCATGAATGTGGACGACGATGTCGATTCTGTGGGCGTACAGACTATTTTGCTGGTTGAAGATTCGGTGCGATTTATTTCGTCGGCTTTACCTTTATTATATAAGTTCGTGTTGCGGCAGTCGCGTGAATTTGCGAAAGAAGCCCTGAATGCCCATCAACAGACGTTGCGGATGCGTGGACGTCCCAAAATTTTGTTGGCGCGCACCTACGAGGAGGCTGAAATGTTGTATGGCAAGTATAAAAATAACATGCTTGGGATTATTTGCGACATGAGTTTCAATCGTCAAGGACAAAAAGACGAGTATGCGGGTTACAAATTCGGCTGCAAAGTGCGCAACGAAGACCGGTTCGTGCCCATCGTGTTTAATTCGTCCGATGCAAGCAATAAAACCTACGCTGTCGAGCTGTCGAGCAGTTTTGTGTGGAAAAATTCCAAGACGTTTCCGCAGGATTTGCGTAAAGAAATTTCCAATAATTTCGGATTTGGCGACTTTATTATTCTCAATCCGACGACCAAGCAGGAAGTGATGCGGGTGACCGATTTGAAGGATTTGCAGATTAAAATTTTTGATATTCCCGAAGATTCGCTGATTTATCACTTGTCGCACAACCATTTTTCGCGTTTTTTCTATTCGCGGGCGATTTTCCCGATTGCCGAATTTTTGAAAGACATCGACGTGTCGGACTACAAAGACATGCAGGAGGCGCGTCAGGTGATTTTTGAGGCGATTGTCAGCTACCGAAAAATGAAAAATGCGGGGATCGTGGCCGTGTTTGAAAAAGACCGGTTCGATGAATATTCCAATTTTGCACGTATCGGCGAGGATTCGTTGGGCGGTAAGGGGCGCGGACTGGCGTTTATGGGGCAGATGATCAAACGTTACGCATCCGATTTGGAGAAAAAATTCCCGGAAGCGTCGATTCGATTGCCGAAAACGGTGGTGCTGACGACCGATATTTTCGACGAATTTATGGAGCACAACAACCTCTACGAGATTGCGTTACAGGATTTGCCCGATCAGGCTATTTTGAAGCATTTTTTAAGTGCGAACTTGCCTAAACGTTTGATTGACGATTTGCTCGTGTTTTTCGATGTGATCAAAACGCCGATTGCCGTGCGTTCGTCAAGTTTGTTGGAAGATGCTCATTATCAGCCATTTGCAGGGATATACAACACGTATATGGTGCCTCAAATGGACGATTCTCACGAGATGCTCGAATGGATTGGCGATGCCATCAAGGGCGTGTACGCGTCTGTCTTTTTCAAGGATAGCAAGGCGTATATGACCGCCACGCAGAACCTGATTGATCAGGAAAAAATGGCGATTGTATTGCAGGAAGTGGTGGGCGCTTACCACGACGACCGTTTTTATCCCGAATATTCCGGCGTGGCACGCTCGTTGAATTTTTATCCTGTGAACGATGAAACACCCGCCGAGGGCATTGCTAACGTGGCGTTGGGATTGGGCAAATACATTGTCGACGGCGGTGTCACGCTCCGTTTTTCGCCTAAACATCCGCACAAAATTTTGCAAACCAGCACGTTGGAATTGGCACTCAAAGATACGCAAAAACAGTTTTATGCTCTGAATTTGAAAGCCTTGTCCGGTGCTCTATCGACCGATGATGCCTACAATTTTTTGACGTTGCCCATCAAAGAGGCGGAGAAAGACGGGACGCTCCAACCGTTGGTGTCCACGTATGATGCCAATGATCAGATACTTATGGATGGGTATTATCCCGACTACAAGCGTTATGTCATCACTTTCGTCCATTCGTTGCAAAACGAGTCGTTCCCGTTGGCAAAAATTTTGAGTTATGTGCTGAAATTAGGGCAAAAAGAGATGGGACGCCCGGTGGAAATTGAGTTTGCCGTCAATCAAAACGTGTTTTATCTGCTGCAAATTCGTCCGATTGTGGACAACAAAATGCTGATGGAGGAAGATTTGACAAAAATCCCTCAAGAAAATCTAATTTTGTCGTCGCAAAAAGCCTTGGGACACGGCATTTACACTGATATTTGCGATGTCGTGTATGTTAAAACAGCTGTTTTCAACTCCTCCAACAACGAAAAAATTGTTCCGGAAATCGAAGCCTTGAACAAGCAACTGATAGACGAGGGACGCAACTACGTGCTGGTGGCTCCGGGTCGCTGGGGCAGTTCAGACCCCAGTTTAGGCATTCCTGTCAAGTGGTCGCAAATCTCCAATGCGCGTCTGATTGTGGAATCCGGATTGGAAAATTACCGCATCGAACCCAGTCAGGGCACGCATTTCTTTCAAAATTTGACGTCGTTTGGAGCGGGTTATTTCACGATTAATCCCTACATCGGCGATGGTTTTTTTGACGAGCCTTACCTCAATGCGCAACCCGCAGTGAGTGAAACAGCCTTTTTACGTCACGTGCGCTTCGAAAAACCGGCAATCATCAAGATTGACGGCAAAAAGAACTTAGGCGTAGTCGAGAAACCGCTCTCGTAGAGAGCGGTTTACTATACAAGTGCTGTAATTTTTTTCGCAAAATTCTCCCACGACAGATTTTTTTTCTCTTGGCGTATCGCTTCCATGAAGAGGGTCTTGTCGGAATGAAAAAATTCTTGAATGCCGTTGGCGAGCGATTGCGCGGTTGGTTGGCACACAATGCCTGTGCCGGTGGTTGCAATGGCTGCTTTTAGTCCGCCAACATCTGTTGCCACAACGGGCACTTCAAAATGGTAGGCTACGGGCAGTACGCCACTTTGAGTAGCGGATTTGTAGGGCAGCACGAGGAGGTCTGCTGCCGAAAAGATAATCGGAATATCCAGGTCGTTAATGTAGCAATTGATAACCTTAATGCGCCTGTTTGCAGTCGATTGGTCGATTTGTTTTTGGTATTTATCGAACGAACTGTATGATTCACCCGCGATAATCAATTGGTAGGAATCGTCCAACAAGTTCATGGCGTCAATCAACAAATCCAAGCCTTTGTAGTCGCGAATCAGCCCAAAAAAGAGGAGTGTTTTTTTATAATGATCCACAGAAAGCAATTGACGGGCACTGTCAATCAATAGTCGTTCGCCAAAATGGTCGTAAAGTGGGTGCGGGGTCAGGCAAACGTTCGCACCGGGTTTCAACGCCAACAAATCGCGTTTCACACTCTCGCTCATCACCACAAACGAATCACACTGATTGAAAAACAGGCGTGCCAACGGCTTGTCAAAAAAGTGCGACTCGTGAGGCAGCGCATTGTGCAACAGCCCAATCACTTTGGTTTTCTTTTTCAAGCGTTTAGCCACATAGGCATAAGCAGGTGCAAAAAACGACATCCAGTAAGCAATAATCAGCACACCGGGTTGAAATTTTTCAATCGCCTGAACTGTTTCGTGGTATGAAAACGGCTGCACAGAGTCTAAAACGCGTTCAGCAGGCACTGAAACCGCATCGTCTTCATTTTCCACAAACTGCGTTTTCCCGGGAAACAGCACCGAAGGATAAAGGCGCGAAAACGAAAATGCTTTCACCTCATGCTCAACGTTCAACGCATCGTAGAGCCTCGCACTAAATTGTGCAATCCCCCCGCGGTAAGGATAAAATGGTGATAAAATTGCAATTTTCATAATCTCTACACTCTAATAACTACACTCTAATAACTACACTCTAAACTCTAATATCTATAATGCTCGGATTTGTAAGGCCCGCCGGGATTCACGCCGATGTAGGCGGCTTGTTCAGGCGTCAATTGTGTCAGTTTGACACCGGTGTTTCCCAAGTGCAGGCGGGCGACTTCTTCGTCCAGATGCTTGGGGAGGCGGTAGACACCAATGTCGTAATTGTGTTGCCACAGGTCGATTTGCGCCAGCACCTGATTGGTAAACGAGTTGCTCATCACAAACGAGGGGTGTCCGGTGGCACAACCCAGATTCACGAGCCGTCCTTCTGCCAACAAAAAAATCGAATGGCCTGCCGGAAACGTGTATTTGTCCACTTGTGGCTTGATATTGGTGTGCCGGATGCCTGCGAAATGAACGAGTTTGTCTACCTGAATTTCATTGTCGAAATGCCCGATGTTGCAGACGATGGACTGGTCGCGCATGGCTTTCAGATGGTCGATGGTGATGACGTCGCGGTTGCCCGTGGTGGTCACGAAGATGTTACCTTCTTTCACGGCGAGTTCCATTGTGGTCACTTCAAAACCTTCCATCGCAGCTTGCAAGGCACAAATGGGGTCGATTTCGGTGACGAGCACGCGTGCACCGTAGGCACGCATTGAACGCGCACAACCTTTGCCCACGTCGCCATAGCCGAGCACGACGACGACTTTGCCGGCAATCATCACGTCGGTAGCGCGTTTGATGCCGTCGGCAAGCGATTCACGACAGCCGTAGAGGTTGTCGAATTTGGATTTTGTGACCGAATCGTTGACATTCACCGCAGGAATCAGCAGTTCGCCTTTTTCGAGCATTTGATAGAGGCGGTGCACACCGGTCGTTGTTTCTTCGGACACGCCTTTCAAAGTTTCAACCGTGCGGTGCCAGCGTGTCGGATCTTCTTTCAGAATGCGATTGAGTGTGTCCAAGATGACTTGCTCCTCGTGATTGGCGCCTTTACGCGCAATGGTTTTTGCGTCGTTTTCCGCTTGAAACCCCCAATGAATCAGCAGGGTAGCGTCACCACCATCGTCGACAATCAAGTTGGGACCGGCACCGTTCGGGAAGCGCAAGGCTTGGCCGGTGCACCACCAATAGTCTTCCAGCGATTCGCCTTTCCACGCAAAAATTGGGATTCCGGCAGCTGCGATGGCTGCGGCGGCATGATCCTGCGTCGAAAAAATATTACAAGAGCACCAACGAACGTCTGCACCGAGGTCTACAAGCGTTTCAATCAGCACTGCTGTTTGAATCGTTGCGTGGAGTGAACCCATGATGCGAGCACCCTTTAGTGGCTTTTCTTTGCCATATTTTGCACGCAATGCCATCAATCCCGGCATTTCGTGTTCTGCAATCTCAATCTCTTTTCGTCCGAAATCCGCCAAACTAATATCGGCAACTTTATAGGGTAAATTTTCCGGCATGTTATTTTTCTTTTAAAATATTTTATGCAAAAGTAGTCATTTTTTATGACTAATCCAATTTTCTGAAAAGATTTAACCCACAAGAGAGTGCACGTCAACTATCCCTTTTTGTAATATGACTCATACAATGCGCTTACAATAAATATTTCCGGAAATTATACGATTTCCGCAATTTTTGCGTTAGTACATATAATATAGGAGTATGAAACGCATCCGAAAATACATATTTATCGCGCTGATGGTAGTTGCGGCAGGCTTTGGCTGTGCCGGGATGACTTATGCCCAGTTGCCTGTGCAGCCGGGTGATGTGAAAATTTCGGAGGCATTGGCAGATTCTTTTATCTATAACCCGCAAACGAATCGCTACGAATTGCGCTCGACGGTGGCTCCCGACCTTACGACGCCACTTTCGTTGACGCAACAAGAATATCTGGATTATACGCTTCAAAAGAGTATGAACGCCTTTTTTAAGGCGAAAAATGACGAAGCATTTTTGACGAAAGACAGCGCGGCACAGAAAGATATGTTGTCGGCTTTTGGAGGTTATAACTTTAATTTGGGACCTGCGGAAAAGATTTTTGGTGCAGGCGGCGTGCAACTGAAACCGCACGGTAGCGTGAACACGAAAATAGGTGTCACGAGCACCTCGATGGGCAATCCAACCCTCACGGAACGGCAACGCAACCACACGACGTTTGATTTTGATCCACAAATTCAGTTGTCAGCCAACGCGAGCATCGGCGAAAAAATGAATTTCGACCTGAATTACAACACAATGTCGACATTCGGCTTCGATTCCAAGCGACTGAAATTGGCTTACGCCGGCAAGGAGGACGAAATCGTGAAAGTGTTGGAGGCAGGGAATGTCAGTATGACGACCTCCAATTCGCTGATTCGGGGCGGACAAGCGTTGTTTGGTATCAAAACCGAACTGCAATTCGGCAAACTGACGGTTGGCGCAATTGTGTCGCAACAGGAATCGCAGTCGCGCACGACGGCCTCCAAAGGCAGTGTGCAGACCACGCCGTTTGAAATCACGGTCGATAATTTCGACGAAAATCAGCACTTTTTCTTCAATCGTTACTTCCCGGATGTGTACGACGGCGCGATGGCGACGCTCCCATTGATTCAGTCGGGCGTGAGCATCACGCGTTTGGAAGTTTGGGTGACTAATCGACGCAACAATTACGACGAGGCACGCAACATTGTGGCGTTTGCCGACTTGGGCGAAAACAAGTACATCAGCAATTCGTTGATCGTGCATCCGATTGGCAGCGACCCGTTGCCGGCCAATCGGGCGAATGACCTGTATAACAGTGTTACAACGACTTATGCCGGCGCGCGCAACATCAGTCAGGTGACGCAAGTGCTCGAGGGATTTGGCATGACAGGCGGTGTCGATTACGAAAAAATCGAAAATGCCCGCAAACTGTCGTTGTCGGAATATAGTTACAACCGGCAATTGGGCTACATCAGTTTGCAAATGCCGTTGCAGCCCGACGAGGTGCTGGCGGTGGCATACGAATATACCTACAAAAATCAGGTGTATCAGGTGGGCGAGTTTTCGACCGACAATTCCAATTCACCTAACGAAAGTCTCTATCTGAAATTGGTGAAGGGCACGGCACTTTCGCCCGAATTGCCCACGTGGGCGTTAATGATGCGAAATATTTACACCATCGCGAATAATCGCAACATCGACCGCGAGAAATTCCGCTTGGATATTAAGTATCAGAGCGACACAACGGGTATGTATCTCAACTACATCACCGAAGGCGCGATTGCCAATCAGTTGTTGCTGCGTGTGGAAAATTTAGACCGCTTGGACGCACGTCAAGAACCACATCCGGACGGCTATTTCGACTTTGTGGAGGATTATACGGTGCAGTCGCGTGTCGGCAAAATCATTTTTCCATCGGTGCAACCGTTCGGAAATTATTTGCGCAAAAAGATTGCTAACGATGCGATTGCCGATAAATACGTGTATCAGGAATTGTATGATTCCACGCTGACGGTGGCGCGCCAGACAGCGGAGAAAAATAAATTTATCCTCACCGGCGAATATAAAGGCAGTGGCAGTGCCAACATCGAACTGAATGGAGGAAACATTCCCAGAGGCTCTGTGACGGTGACGGCAAACGGTACGCGCCTGCAAGAAAACGTCGATTATACCATTAATTATGCGACGGGCGACATCACGATTATCAATCCACTGTATGAAAATGCGAACATTCAAACGTCGTTTGAAGACCGCGCCGGTTTGGGTATGCAGCGCAAAACGATGCTGGGCGTCAATCTGAATTATGCTTTTACGCCCAAGTTCAATATCGGTGCGACGCTGATGAATCTGAGTGAGATGCCGACCGAAATGAAGACGGCTCCCGGAATGGAGTCCATCAACAACACGCTGTTTGGTTTCAACGGCAACTATTCCACGCAGTCGCAATGGCTGACCAATTTAGTGGATAAATTGCCGTTGCTCGACCTGACTGCCCCCTCACAAATCACTTTGAGCGCGGAATATGCGCAGTTGATTGCTGGGCATTACAAAAATAAATACGGTGGCGACTATTCGTATGTGGATGATTTTGAGGCAGCGCGGCGCACGATTGACTTGCGATCGCCACACCCTTGGTTTCTCGCGTCTACGCCGTCCTTGTTTCCGGAATCCAGAAAAGTGAATGACATTGAATACGGCAAAAATCGTGCCTTGTTGGCTTGGTACACCATCGACGGCTTGTTTACACGCAAATCGTCGCTGACCCCGACCCACATCAAAAACGATGCCGACCAGTTGTCTAATCACTACGTGCGCGAAATTCGGGAGGAAGAGTTGTACCCCAACAAAAGTATCCGCTACGATGAGGCATCGACGATTCCCGTGCTGAATTTGGCATACTATCCACAGGAGCGCGGACCGTATAATTTGGATGCGATTGGTATGAATCAGGACGGCACATTGGCTAACCCGAAAGGCCGTTGGGGCGGGATTTTTCGCAAGATAGAAAGCAGCCAGACCGATTTTGAAAAAGACAATGTCGAAACGATTGAATTTTGGTTGCTCGACCCCTTTATCTATGATGAGAATGCCTCCGGTGGTGATTTGTATTTCAATTTGGGTGATATTTCGGAAGATATTTTGAAAGACGACAAGAAATTTTTTGAAAACGGTTTGCCCACCGACGGCGACCCTTCAAAATTTGAGGAAACGACTTGGGGGCGCGTTCCAAAGCAGCAATCGCTGGTGTATGCGTTTGACACGACCGGCGACCGCAAGCAACAGGACGTCGGATTGGATGGTTTGATCACGGACAACGAATTTTTGCATCCCACGTATGCCGGTTATTTGAGCGAATTGGAACGTGTGCTGAATCCTGCAACCATTGCGCAGATGCAGCAAGACCAGTTTTCGCCGTTTCGCGACCCTGCCGGCGATAATTACCATTATTATAGAGGCTCGGATTATGACCGCGAAGAGGCGACCATTTTGGAGCGTTACAAGCGTTACAACGGCACGGAAGGCAATTCCGTGACGTCCGAAGATTCGCCCGAAAGCTATGCTACGGCGGCAAAAATCAGTCCCGACGTGGAGGACATCAACCAGGATAACACGTTGAGCGAGAACGAGAAATATTTTCAATACAAGGTACACCTCTCTCCGTCCGATTTGCGGGAAATGAAAGGGTTTGTGACCGACAAGCGCATTGTAAAGCCAACGCTCAAAAACGGGAAGTCGGAGGAAGTGACGTGGTATCAGTTCAAGATTCCGGTGCATGAATTTGAATCCAAGGTGGGCGGTATTGGCGATTTTCAGTCGATTCGGTTTGTGCGGATGTTTATGACCGGATTTGACCGTCCGACGATTTTGCGGTTCGGCACGCTCGAATTGGTGCGTGGCGATTGGCGGGCGTATACCAAAGATTTGTCCAACCCCAATATGCCGCCGCAGGGCAATGCAACCATCAGTGTGTCGACCGTCAACATCGAAGAAAACGGCGATAAAACGCCTGTCAATTACATTATGCCGCCGGGCGTGAATCGCGTTACCGACCCGGGACAAACACAAATGGTGTTGCTCAACGAGCAGTCGTTGGCGGCTACCATTCATGAGTTATCGCCCGGAGATGCCCGTGCCATTTACAAAACGACCCACCTCGACACGCGTCAGTACCGGCGCTTTCAGATGTTTGTGCACGCCAATCGTCCCGAAGATTTGGTTCGTGATTTGCGCGACAATGAATTATCTATCTTTTTGCGGTTTGGGTCGGATTATAAAAATAATTATTACGAATACGAAATTCCACTGAAAATTACGCCGCCGGCACCGCCACAAGGCTATAACGATAACAGCAATGCCGACCGCGAAATCGTTTGGCCAACCACCAATATGTTCGATTTTCCGTTTGAACTGTTGACTGATTTGAAACTCAGTCGCAACAAAGAGAAACGTCAAGCGGGTTCTTCGGTCACTTACACCACACCGTATTCGGAATACGACCCGCAAAAACCGATGAATAAAATCACCGTATTGGGCAATCCGACCCTGTCTGAAATCAAGGTGGTGATGATTGGCGTGCGCAATAATTCGGCGAGCAACCAGTCGGCGGAACTTTGGATGGACGAAATGCGACTGACCGAATTTAACGAGGACGGCGGTTGGGCAGCTAATGTCAATGCCTACGTCGCGTTGTCCGATTTAGGCTCGGTCAATTTTGTGGGGCGCAAGCAAACGGCAGGTTTTGGTAGCCTCGACCAAGGCGTGATGGAACGTAATTTGGACGATATGCAGGACTTTAGCGTTTCGACGCAGATTGAAATCGGCAAATTTTTCCCCGAAAAGGTCAAACTCACTGCGCCCGTGTCCTATTCGTATCGCAAAGAAACGATTAGTCCGAAATACAATCCGCTGGACCAAGATGTGTTGTTGGCGGATGCTCTGGAGGCGGCCGGCAGTCAGGCGGAAAAAGATTCTATCAACCATTTTGCGGTTGACATCACCACCAATCGTTCGTTTGCGATTAATGGTTTGCGTTCGGGCGTGACCGGCAAACGGCCGATGCCTTACGACCCAGCCAATTTCACGTTCAGCTATGGCTTTTCCGAGAATTTTATTCGCAATGCCTCGACGGAATATGACCGGCAAACCAATCAGCAGTTGCTTGTGGGCTACACTTATGTTCCGATGTTTAAACCTTGGCAACCGTTTAGTAGTTCCGGCAAAAGCAATTCAAAAAGTAGTTCAAGCCGTAGTTCAACCAACAACAAGAAATTTTTGGATGAAATACAGATTGGATTTTTGCCCAAGAGCCTTGCGTTCAATTCCGACATCAGCCGTCAATATTATGAATTGCAGTTGCGCGATTTGGGTAGTTTGGGCGAGAATATGATTCCGGCTTCGTTCCGTGAAGATTTTTATTGGCGACGCACGGCTAACATCGATTGGGACTTGACGAAAAACCTGAATTTTAAGCTCAACACAGGGACGAACGCTCGTATCGACGCGCCTCACGTGCAAGTCAATAAAAAATTGGCGATGGACGATTATGCGTTGTGGAAAGATTCGGTGTGGCAAAGTATCCGCGATTTTGGTAGTCCGATGGACTATAAGCAGGAGTTCACCGCGAATTATGTTCTGCCTTTCAAAGCGATTCCCGCACTTGATTTTATCAATGGAAATTTGACGTATAACGCGCAGTACGATTGGCATCGCGGGGCAGAAATTCAGCAGGAAGAAGGTCAGGAAAAGATGGAGTTGGGCAATCAAATTTCCAACGAAACAACGTTCGGTTTGGAAAATTTCAGCCTCAATTTATTGAGTTTATACAATAAAAATAAATTCCTCGCCGCTGCCAACAAGCGTTACGGTGCTGTGGCTCGTACTACGCGGTCAACTTCTTCCACGCGTCGTGCTGCCCAACAAACCCAAACCAAAACGGCCGCCCAACTGCTGAAAGAGAAGCAACGAAAAAAATACGAAGGTGAAGTGCAGCTGAACGACAGTGTGCCAACTACCGTCAAGCATAGTTTGGACAACAAGCGGGTGCGCGTGACGGCGCGTCGTGACGATGGGCGAACGTTTACCGTGAATTTCAAGGCGATTGACAACAACACGATTCAAATCACCAACACGGATAGCGCGAAAGTCAAAGTGACGGTGTCGCAGTTGCCGCCGCGGGAAGACGAACCGTGGTATAAACTGGCGCAAGTGGCGGCTCGCGGCTTGATGATGGTGCGACAAGTCAGCTTTTCCTACAATCGGACACAGGGCATGATGATTCCGAATTTCCGTCCGGAAGTGGGCGACTTCTTTGGGCAAGGTTCCACCCCGATGGGGAGTGCGCCGGGCTTGGATTTTGCCTTCGGATTCATGGGAGAAAGCTATTTGGAGAAAGCCAACAATAATGATTGGCTCATTAAAAACGAGGATTTCAACATCACGCCGGCAATGTTTAATCAGACGGAAACGTTCCGCATGACCGCATTGGTGGAACCGGCTGTCGGACTGAAAATCAACCTCAATGCCGACCGTCAAAAGACCGACCGTTCCGACATATATTATATGTACGACGGTATGCCCAAACGTTTTTCAGGCAATTTCAGTATGACGACAGTGGGCTTGTTGGGCGGATCGGCGGAAAAAGCGTTTGAACAATTCCTGTCCAACCGTGACATCATTGCTGCCCGTCTGGAACAGCAATATGAAGGCACGAGCTATCCCGACGCCGGATTTTTGCACGGCAGTGGCTATACGGGTCCGTACAATCCGGAAATCGGTGCGGTGGATAAAAACTCGTCCGACGTACTAATACCTTCATTTTTAGCGGCTTATACAGGCGGAAATGCCAACAAAATAGGGTTGGGTTTCTTTCCGGCTTTGAAACGATTGTTGCCCAACTGGACAATCACTTACGATGGCTTGATGCAAAGCCCCTTTATGCAGACCTATTTCAAGTCGTTTACGCTCAATCATACTTACAAGGGCAGTTATGCGGTGGGCGCATACAATTCGTTTACCAATTGGGTGGATGCAGGCAATGGCTTGGGCTTTTCCAAAAATGTGACCACCGACCGTCCGATGCCGTCGTCGGCCTACGACATAACCGCTGTGAGCATCCTGGATGCGTTTGATCCGCTGATTGGCGTCAATTCGACACTTATGAACAATATGACACTGAAATTGTCTTACACCACCTCGCGCACCGTCAATCTGAACGTGTCGTCCTATCAAATCGTCGAAACGAGCGGCACGGACATCACGGCAGGCTTGGGTTATCGGATTGAAAATTTCAATAAAATCCTCCACTTGCCTAAAAAGACAGGTGGCGAACAGTTTAATAACGAGCTGCGTATTGCTGCCGATGTGTCGTTCCACAAAGCGCAAAGTCTGATTCGCAAAATTCAAGACGGTTTTACACAGCCCGTGAGTGGCGACCAACAGACCACAATCAAATGTACTGCCGACTACAACATGAGCCGTCTGGTAACCATGCAAGCCTATTTCGATAAGCAAATCAGCAAACCGCTCGTCTCCTCCACCGCCTATCCGCTCTCCAAATCCTCCTTTGGCATCAATGTGAAAATCAGTTTGGGACGGTGAAAAATTTGGAAGTTGGCACACTATTTGCTACCTTTGTAGCGTGAATCAACCAAGAGGTAAAAAATGAGAAAGAAAATTTCAAATAAAGTAAAGGATATTTTAATGTTCGGCAAAGAAGAAGCCGGGCGTTTACATAACTCACAGGTGTGCATAGAGCATATTTTGCTGGGTATTTTGAGAGATGAACAAAATTCCGCTTCGCTGCTAATCAAGCAGTTAGGCGCGGATTTTAATGCGCTGAAACAAACATTGGATCAAGCGATGTATCAAGAAGGCGGCTACGTGTCTGAAAATCAATTGAGTTTGGACAAAGGAGTTGATAACTTATTGCGTTTGAGCGTGTTAGAATCAGTGAGCATGAACTGCCCCGAAATGGATACAGAACATCTGTTGCTGGCGATGTTGCGCAATCGCGACTCGTTGGCATACCGTGTTTTGGAGTCTCAAAATGTTGATTATCAGCGTGTTTACGATGCTATCGCCAGTGCTCATGGGGAGGCTCACAAAGCGCGAGTCACCACTTCCGGCGATGAAGAAGCCGGCGCAGAAGACGAGGAAATCAACAATTCTACCACTACTACCACTAAAAAAGAACCCGTCAAAAATGCGCCGTCAACTAAAGTTTCGGATACGCCAATCATTGATATGTTTGGTACGGACTTGACACGAGAGGCGGCAGAAGAACGTCTCGACCCGGTTGTCGGTCGTGAAAACGAAATTGAACGGCTGTCGCAAATCCTCAGTCGCCGCAAGAAAAACAATCCGGTGCTGATTGGAGAGGCCGGCGTAGGTAAATCCGCGATTGTGGAAGGGTTGGCGATGCGTATCGTGGAGCGTAAAGTGTCGCGCGTGTTGTTTGACAAACGAATCATCAGTTTGGACATGACTGCCATTGTGGCAGGTACAAAATATCGCGGACAGTTTGAGGAGCGCATGAAACAAATTATGAGCGAACTGTCGCGCAACCCGAATGTCATCCTGTTTATGGACGAAATTCACACGATGGTGGGCGCAGGAAGCGCGAGTGGCACGATGGATGCCGCCAATATTCTCAAACCGGCATTGGCTCGCGGCGAAATTCAGGTCATCGGAGCCACCACAATGGACGAGTATCGCAAAAGCATTGAGAAAGATGCGGCTTTGGAACGGCGTTTTCAAAAAATTATTGTGGAACCGACCACCGCAGAGGAAACACGTCAGATTTTGGGTAACATCAAAACGCAATACGAACGTTACCACAATGTGGCTTACACGGACGAAGCGTTGGATATGTGTGTCAGATTGGCAGACCGTTACATCTCGGATCGCTATTTTCCGGACAAAGCCATCGACGCAATGGACGAGGCGGGCGCACGCACCAATATTGCGAATATCGTGGTGCCACAAAGCATTGAGGCATTGGAAGAACACATTGCCGAAATTATACAGTTGAAATTGGAAGCGGCTCACGAGCAAAACTTTGAGCTGGCTGCCGCTTACAGGGATACGGAACGCGATTTGACGGTGGAGTTGGAAGCGTTGAAAGCCAAATGGGCAGAAGAATTGGTCGAAAATAAACAGATTGTGGATGCTGACAAAGTGGCAGAAGTGGTCGCTTTGATGTCAGGTGTTCCGGTCACGCGTATTGCGAAGTCTGAAAATAAACGTTTGCTTGACATGGACAGCGAGCTGAAAGGCAAGGTCATCGGTCAGGATGATGCCGTTCAACAAATTGTGAAAGCCATTCAGCGCAACCGTGTGGGACTGAATGCAGCGGGCAAACCGATCGGCACTTTCCTGTTTTTAGGACCTACAGGTGTTGGAAAGACGTATTTGGCGAAAAAATTGGCTGAATACCTCTTTGGGTCGGAGGATTCGCTGATTCGTATTGATATGTCGGAATACATGGAAAAAATGTCTGTTTCGCGCTTGATTGGAGCGGCTCCGGGCTATATCGGCTACGATGAAGGCGGTCAGTTGACCGAAAAAGTGCGACGCAAACCGTATTCGGTTATTTTGTTGGACGAAATTGAAAAAGCGCATTCCGATGTGTTCAATTTATTGCTGCAAGTGATGGACGACGGACGATTGACCGATAGTTTGGGACGTCAAATCGACTTCAAAAACACGATTATCATCATGACGTCCAATGTGGGTTCGCGTCAAGTGAAAGAATTTGGCAATGGAATCGGGTTTACTTCCGGCACAACAGTGGCCGGCACGCACGACAAAGAATATACAAACGGCATCATCAAAAAGGCTCTGAATAAGACGTTTACGCCCGAATTTTTGAACCGCATCGATGATATTATCACGTTTGATTCATTGAACAAAGAGTCGATTGAAAAAATCATTGACATCGAGTTGAAGCATTTTTACAAACGGATTGCAGATTTGGGCTATTCACTCCAAATTTCCGATGCCGCCAAAGCATTCATCGCGTCTAAAAGTTATGATGCACAATATGGCGCACGTCCGTTGAAACGTGCCATTCAAAAATATTTGGAGGACGAGTTGGCGGAATTAATCCTGCAAACAGAAGTAAAATCAGGTGCTAAATTGGCAGTGGATTTGGATGCCGAAAAACAAAAGATTGTAACCGCTTGCAAACAACCGCGCAAGAAAAAAACAATTATATGAAAAATAATTCATAATTCATCATTCATAATTCAAAAAAAAGTTGTACCTTTGCAGCCGATTATCTACAAAAGTAGACTAAATGTTTGTATATTAATAAGTTAAATATAAAGAGTGGATACATTAAGTTACAAAACTATTTCTGCAAATAGTGCGACGGCTACCAAAGAGTGGGTCGTTGTGGATGCCAACGGTCAACATTTGGGTCGTTTGGCTTCGAAAGTGGCAAAGCTTCTCCGTGGGAAGTACAAACCCAATTTCACTCCGCATGTGGATTGTGGAGACAATGTGATTATTATCAATGCCGAAAAAGTTGTATTGACCGGCAACAAGTGGAACGACCGTATTTATCTGTCTTACACGGGCTATCCGGGCGGACAACGTGAAAATACGCCTGCAACCTTGTTGGCAAAAGGCAGTGATCGTCTGTTGCGCAAAGTGGTGAAAGGGATGCTTCCCAAAAACCGTCTGGGCGCGAAGTTGCTGACGAATCTTTACGTGTATGACGGCAATGAGCACAAACAAGAAGCTCAACAGCCAAAAGTAATTGATATTAACACACTTAAATAAGACAAATGGAAGTAGTAAATGCCTTAGGAAGACGTAAAGCAGCCGTTGCGCGCGTTTACGTGAAGGAAGGATCCGGTAAAATCGTGATCAATAAGCGTGAGCTTGAAGCCTATTTCCCTTCTTCAATTTTGCAATATGTTGTGAAACAACCTTTAAATAAATTAGGTGTTGCCGAACAATACGATATCACCATCAATTTGCAAGGAGGAGGTTACAAAGGTCAATCGGAAGCCGCTCGTTTGGGAATTTCCCGCGCATTAGTAAAAATAAACGCTGAAAACAAACCGGCACTCCGTGCAGAAGGTTTCATGACGCGTGATCCACGTGAAGTAGAACGCAAGAAACCGGGTCGTCCAAAAGCCCGCAAACGCTTCCAGTTCTCTAAACGTTAAGATTATATTGCTCTCTACGAGAGCATAAAATAGAGTTTAGTATCTAAATTGGTGGGATTTATTTTGAAGGGGTTGCGGGTATCCTGAACTTGATTCAGGACCTTCAATGACGAGGAATAACTACCTGCTGATTGCTGAATTAAGAATGTAAACAACTAAAAAAAACAAAAAATGTCAAGAGTAAATTTTGATCAGTTATTAGAAGCCGGATCACATTTCGGTCACATGCGTAAGAAATGGAACCCGGCGATGGCTCCGTATATTTTTATGGAACGCAACGGTATTCACATCATCGATCTGCACAAAACGGTTGAACAAGTGGATGAAGCCGCTGCCGGATTGAAACAAATCGCTAAATCAGGTCGCAAAATTTTGTTTGTGGCTACGAAAAAACAAGCCAAACAAGTGGTGTCAGAAAAGGCTACTTCTGTAAATATGCCGTATGTGACCGAACGTTGGCCGGGCGGTATGTTGACGAACTTCCCTACAATTCGTAAGGCAGTTAAGAAAATGACTACCATTGATAAAATGGCTACAGACGGTACATTTGATGCACTTTCTAAACGCGAAAAATTGCAAATCACCCGTCAACGTGCCAAATTGGAAAAGAACTTAGGTTCAATTGCCGATTTGAATCGTTTGCCGTCGGCTTTGTTTGTCGTGGACGTGATGAAAGAGCACATCGCCGTAGCAGAAGCTAAACGTTTGGGTATCCCTGTGTTTGCTATTGTAGATACGAACTCAAATCCCAACGATATTGATTTTGTGATTCCGGCGAACGATGATGCAAGCAAATCCATTGAAGTGATTTTGGATGCGTTGTGTACAGCAATTATCGAAGGGTTGCAAGAACGCAAAGTAGAAAAAGCGGATTCCGATGCAGCAGCTGCATCCGCTGAAGATGCTGAGGGCGAAGCACCTGTAAAACGGGAGCGCAAACGAGTGAAAAAAGAGATTATTGCGAAAGACGATGAAGAAGCGTTGAACGCGAATGTCGCAAGTAAATTTGTAAAAGAAGAGGACTAAGAATATGGCAGTTACAATGGCAGATATTACGCATTTGCGTAAGATGACCGGTGCCGGAATGATGGACTGTAAAAGTGCATTGAACGAAGGAAACGGCGATTTTGATAAAGCGGTGGAAATTATCCGCAAAAAAGGACAAGCGGTGGCAGCGAAACGCGAAGACCGTGATGCAGCCGAAGGCTGCGTCTTGTCGGCTACCAAAGGTGAATTTGCAGCTGTCGTGGCTGTAAAATGTGAAACCGACTTTGTGGCAAAGGGTGAAGCATTTGTAGACATGGTAAAGAAAATCTTGAATGTAGCGTTGGACAAACAACCTAAAACAGCGGCTGAATTGAGCGCATTGACGGTTGACGGACGTTCGGTTCAAGAATTGATTACCGACCGCATTGGTGTGACGGGCGAAAAAATGGAGTTGGGTGCTTACGAATTTGTAACGGCTCCGACAACAGTTGCTTACATTCATCCGGGCAATAAATTAGCAACGATTGTTGGCTTGAATCAAATCGGCGTGGACAACCAAGTGGCTCGTGACATCGCGATGCAAGTGGCTGCAATGAATCCGGTGAGCGTTGACAAAGCTTCTGTTCCTGCTGAAGTAGTAGAAAAAGAAAAGAAAATTGCTCGCGAAAAAGCGATTGAACAAGGAAAACCCGAAGCGATTTTAGATAAGATTGCCGAAGGTGCTTTGCAAAAATATTTCAAAGAAAACACGTTGTTGTCTCAAGAGTTTGTAAAAGACAACAAGTTGACGATTGATGACTATTTGAAAAAGCAGAATAAAGATTTGACGGTTACCGCTTTCAAGCGTGTGAATTTGAATCAAGAATAAGATAGCGAAATTGAGTTGGTGAATGTTGGGTGAGCCGGCTGTAGAAATGGGTAAGGATGTTGTTGTATGCAATATCCTTATTCTTTTTTTGTGGCAGGCAAATTTGAATTTTGATGACTTGGATGATGCCTTCTTTGGGTTTTGGACTGATTTGGAAAGATGATTGGATGTCGAAATGCGAGGCATATTGACCGAGTTCGATTTGACAGAAGTTTAGAATATCGTTTTTGGTGCGGATTTGGTTGTTCGCAGTGAGGTGGAATTGCCAAATTGCAGTGAGGCTGTCTGTGTCTTGGAAGTGCCGGCCGTCGCCGGTGGAAGTCAAGGTGTGGACGGATTCATTTTACATACGCCAAAGCCGGGCGGATCAAACACAGTTCCCAGCGTCTGAGTTGTGGCCACCAATTTGTCGCCATTGGCTTTGAAAAATTGATTGTCAATCACTGTCAATTTGCCTGGGGTAGTGCCCAATTTGCAGGTACATAAGGCACCGTTGACTAAAAATTCGTTTGCCATGTCATGCTAAAAAAGAGGTTAGAATACTGAGCGTTCGATTCGCTTTTTTGATCTCTCGTTTGGTACTATCTGCTTGAATAACAATCTCTTTGACGTATTCTCGTGTACGATTGTTTCCTTGCCGAATGGTTCCGGTAATCAACTGAATATCATTTTGCGGAAAATAACGATAATTCAAATCACATGATCCTATCTCCTCTTCGCTCCAGAAAAATTTGCCGGTGGTGTCGGTTTCACCCATTTTTTCACAGGCAGCATAGAGGATGGAACCCGTATTCGTGAAATTGCGAATCGGAAGCATAAAATTTTCTTTTGTCCGGTCTTGAAAATACAACTGAATAAAAATATCCTTTTGCAAGGCTAATAGAAAAGCTTGCCCGGTTTGCAAATTTTTGCGTGCCAAGTCAATGTAACGTTCCAAAACAGCAGAATAATTGTCGTGCAATAGTTTCATACCGGTTTTTGAGGCTCGGCATCATCCAGTTTGGTTCCTGTTTTTTTCTCCAACACAAACAGAAAATGACCCTCTTTGTATTGGTAAGATGCTTTCAGAGCAATGCGACTGTTGTAAGCACTGGTCTGTCCGTCGGGACAAGTGATTTTTGTTGCAATACTGTACTCTGCTTTTAAGTTTCTAAATTGATACATAGTTTTTGTTTTAATTTTATTTGTTTTAAATTATTGAGCCACAATGACCTCGGTGCCACTTTTTAACGTGAGTTCATCATTGGAAGACAGTTTGAGCGTCCCATTGGGAGCCGAAATATCAATGTCTTTGGTTGCCGGCAACTCTTTACTTTCGCCAAACACCAATTCTGTGCCGGTGTAGAACAGATTTTCTTTGCTCAAAGCGGACAATCGTTGCAAAAATTGCCAATCACTCTCGCCGTATTGCATGAGAAACGGAATCTTGGATTTGTAGGCAGGTTGACTACTCAATTTCAACAGTTTGTGCTGATTTTGATGCCCATCGCACACTTCCTCGCACACCTCTTTGAGGGTCATGTTGTCGAAAACGTCCCAACGTTTGCCCCGCTCCAATAGCACAGTCGGGCTACTTCCTTTGAGGATGAGATAACCGTGTTTACCCTCACAACCTTCGTTGATTGTGTGCGTAATGACCCCTTTGAACAGGTAATTTTCTTCCATACCTTGCTGCAGCTCAATGTGCAACGGTTTGCCAATCAGGCGGATTTGCTCCTCCGGATTGCTCAAAAAATGGCCGTTCATCACGTCGTAGTCCAATGTGACGTCGAAGTGATGGTGCTTGCCTATTTCCTGCTCAAGCATTAGAGAAACAAACGCAACTTTTTTGTTGTCAACCGTCACGGTTGCCACGATTGGAGGTTGTTCGCTTAATAAATTTAATCTGCTCATATTATTATAATTATATGTTACCCAAGGCGTTGCCGTTGGGTTAAGATATATAAGGTTTTCAGCCTACTTGATATTGTTTTCTGTTTTTTGTTGGTGTACCCTTTTGGCGAAAATCAGGTTTTTTTCTTTGATTTTGTTCTGTGCAAACGACTGAGCCGGATCAATGTATTTTTTGCCGCCCCAAACCGGTTGCGTGTAAAAAATCCAACCGAACGATTGTCCGTTTGCCTCATAAGCAATGGGTTGCAACGGCGATCGAATGTTGTAATGCTTCATAAAGAGCTTGAACCAAATGCCAAAAGGGGTGTTTTCAGCCGCTTTCGCTTTGATAGTTAGCAACTCTGTGTCCGAAGCCTGTTTGAATAGTTCCAACTCTACGACAATGATTTTGTCGGATTCCAATTTCTCAGCTTCCATATCGTCTTTCTCTGCATCATACGACCAAATAGAATGAATCTCCGGCGGAATTTCCAAATAGCTGTGGTAGGATTTTAGAAATAGTGATGGCAAAAGACCTCCCATGAGGCAAGTGGATGCCCAAACGCCATATTTTAGTTCACTACACACATTAAACACCACTGAAAAGAGTGCTGCGCCTACAAAGAGAAAAACAAACAGCGTAAGCAGCTCTATCCAGTAGGCTTTACCCGCCTCAAGGGGAGAAATTTTAGTTATCACGTTCATGATCACAAAACCAAAGCATAAATACACCAAAACCAACCAAACATAGCCGGTGCTAAAGAACGAATAACTCCAAAATCCCAATGCAAATGCTTCCAACAAAAGTCTCACAACAGGATCCGGACTATCTGTCATTGTGGTTTCCCGGCTGCAAGCGAAATGACGTTGCTTGACCCGCAATCCCCTACGTTCGTTTGTTTCTGTCATCATCATTCAGTTGTCAGCGGTCCTAAAAACAAAACATAACTAAATCCACAATTGGTATCGTTAGACACTAATTTGCCACTTTTTACGCGATACTACCCGTTCAAAATCCATCTCCCAGATGCCACAACCAAATTCGCCGTTGAATTTGTGCTCACCCGGACAGGTAGTCAAAATGAGTCCGATGTTTTGATCAATAGACTCCAATTCGTTACAAACAGGGAAATCAACCATTAACGTATCGCTGTCTTCCGGCATAGTATCGAATCGCAACGGCAATTTGTAAAATTTGTCTGCCATCTTCTAAGGAAACCGTAATGATACATAAGTTAATAGTTACGTCTGTATGAGTTAATCGGGCTGGTATCAATGCGATCAGATAATCCTTTGTATTTCCTCTTTTTGTAAAAGGGCGACTTCCAATGATCCCTGATTTTCAAGAATGTAACACATTCGATATGCTCAAGTGTTTGGCGACAAACGGCTACTACGGCAATGTAGGTGCTTTCTCGTCGCACAAGATTGTCTTCCAAATCATAGAAATCCAACAGATACAACCCGTTGCATAATTGTTTGAGCATCGTTGGCTGAAGTACATAATCAGCTAACTCTTTCCGAACAATCACACCCTTGTTGGTCGTGCAGTCATCAAACACTTCGATTTTGTCCACCTGCCCATAGCCTGTAACCTGTCCGCTGTGCCAAAGATTAAGTTTGACCAACCGATAAAATTCCGTCAATGTTTTACTCGTCATTTTTCTTGATTATAAGAATCATAGTCTATCACAAAATCATAGAAATCACAGTTCAAGACCACCTATTTTCAAACTCCTCATTCCCAATTCGTAAGCGGCGAGGCGAAATGACCAACGTCGTCAACAACCCTGATCCTTGCGGCTGCATTACTTGTTGGTAGCGGACACAATACGCCTCTCTGAACGTGATTTGTGTGAGGCAACCTTCGTTCAGAAGATTATCATTCGGGTAAAACCGCAATTCGCCGGTTTGCTTTTGATTGGAATGAAACATCCAGTCCTCCAAAAGACTGTCGGGAAGTTCATTCAGCGTGAGCGTAATCAAAGCTCCGTACCCTTCCTGAAATTCTACATTCAACTCCTCAACGAGATGTGTTTGACCTCGAAACATCAACTCCACCACCATGTCCGGCTCTCTTTTACCAAAGAAAGAGAGGCGACCTTCGCGTATGTTGTCAAAAAATCCCATAACTGTTTGTCTTTTGATTGATAGTATCCGTGATGATGCGCGCCACTTGAATGGTGAGTAAGATAATCACATTGGGCGTTCGGTCGGCAGGCTCGTAATGCAGCCTGAACCCAATGCAGCGACCCCCCTCGAAGCGAATAGTTTCCATCGACTCCTTGTGCATATCATCCAGAATGATTTCTCCGGGGCGCAGACTCAAAGGGTCAAACACCCAGCGCATCAATTCGTCGGTTGGCGTAGTTGGTAACGCGACAAGCAGGTTGCCGCCGTTGACATCCGTGCAAACTTCGCCACTTCGTGTAATGCCTTTCTGAAAAGCATATTCACAGTGCATGGCTTCGTATTCACGTTCCATGCCTCCAATTTTTAATCTTACTCGACCATCCATATTTGTTAGAGTTTAGAGTGTAGTTATTAGAGTTTAGAGTGTAGAGTTTAGAGTGTAGAGTGTAGTTATATTAGGGTGTAGTATTTTTTAACTACACTCTACACTCTAATAACTACTAACTATTATTGTTGTTCCACACTTCCATTCCACGTCGTTTCATCTTCGCCTTTGGTGCCGTCCAGTTTGATCACAAAACTCTTGGCAGGGAAATAGGGCGTAATAAACAGGTCTAAGAAAATACGATCTTTGCTCACAGGATCCCGTTCAAATCGAACTATTTTGAACTTTTCAATCAGGCGATCGGCTCCTTGGATGCTGTCCAAAAACTTAATGATTTCGCCTCGCAAATCGCGTTCGGTTTTGCCGCTCCAGTTTTCAAACGCCCGGCGGTTCAAGAAATCGAACAACACTTTCATGATGTAATCAAACACGCGCACCACGGAATAGGTCTGCAATCCCAAGTTTTCGCCGTTAAAAAGTGTTTTTCCGGAAAAGGCCATCACTTTGCCGTATTCATTCACCATCGGAATCAGTCCCAGCGTGTCCAACTGCGAAATCTCGCTTTTCTTGAGTTTGAACACGACATTTTCGACCTCATTGATGCCACCATGTTTCTTTCCGGCAGTGATTTGCGACATCAGCGTACCGTAAACCTTGCCCGCTAAAGCGGCAGCCGGCGAAAGATGCAAATCTTCCGTCTCGCCCAATTTAATAAGGGTTTCATAAAACTCTTTTTCCGTATTGGTCTTTTTCAAAAACGGACTTTGAGCCGTCAAATTTTTGACCGAAAAATCGCCCACTGCGGCAAAATGAAAATGCTCATTCACCGTTTGACCGTCTTCATATCGTAAACCAAACCTACCCATACAAACATCTTCCTCATACCGGTCGTGTCTGATACACAGACCCGCAAACCTCTCTGTGCCAGTCATGACGTGACCAAAGAAGTTTATTCCCGTCGCGAACAGGAATACAATAATAGCCTCAACTTAATTTGTTTGTTAGTTCGCAGGCCAGTTTTGTTCAAACTGTGCCCCACCGATTTTTAACACTTGTGCAGAAACTACAAAGGTTAAAGTCATAGGTTTTGAACCCACTACGTCAATCGACTCTTCAAAGGATACGATGTATCCGTTCTCCCAAGTCAATTCTTTCATTTTAGCCTCTTCATCTCCTTTCTTGAAAGCGATGCTTCCGGAAACAGGTTTGAATTGACTAACCATCTGTTCCAAAATGGATGTGTCCTCGGTGGACTCCACATGTACTCTGATTTCTCCGCCGTAGATATTGGACGCCGGCCGTCCTTTCGAATCTACATCTCGTTTGAGTTTATAGTCACAATCAAGGACATCAAACTCTTTGCCGTTTAAACTTAGGGTTGCTCTAAAGGCCATAACACTAAGGATTTAATTAATAAAAGAAATAAAATATCACTCTCTTTGTTGGTTTACGGCTGCAAAGTAACAACTAATTTTTCATATAAACAAGAAAAAATGCAAAAAATTTCATATTTTTGTAAAAAAAATGTATTATCTTTGCAAAAAATTTGAATATACACCGTAAACTAATGGCTATTTTAGCCCAAAACTGACTGTATATCAAAGAATTAATTGTTTGTATAACCAATAAATTACATTTTCATGGAATTTTTGAATCTAAACGAGTCCGTCAAAACGGCTACTCACATCGCACAAGTCCTTGCCGGGGAGTGCAACAACGAAACTTATGCGCCGGCTCATCTCCTGAAAGCATTGTTACACAAGGAGATAGGTTTACATCCTTTCCTTTTGACTTTAGGAAAAGAGTTGGCATATTTGGACGGGTGGTCGGACAAGACGCTGCCTTGAAAGCGCTTTCAGACGCAATTTTGGAATCGAGAAGCGGCATGAACCGGATAGGGCAGCCCACCGGTTCGTTCTTTTTCTTGGGTCCGACGGGCACGGGCAAAACCGAACGTAATGAACTCCGTCGCCCCATCTCGCACCTGTTAATCAAAGGTGAGCTGCGGGCGGCGCAGTCGCTCAAGCTGTCGCTCGAAGAAGCCGATGAATTGGTTTGGGAAATAAATTAAAAAATAATAGGAATATGTTAAATAATTAACATATTATGAAATTTCTTTCCTAAAATTTGGATAATTCAAATATAATTCATACTTTTGTCGTGTCAAATTTAATAAATAGTGTATAAAATAAAAATTAAAATGTATGAATAGACACTAAAAGTACACAATACAATTAAAAAGAACGAAAAAAATGAAACGAAATTATTTATTATTGCTGGTTACCGCATTGTTGGTAGCTGGTAATTGGTCATTTGTAAATGGCCAAGTCGCTATTGGCGATGAGGATGCTCCGGCAGCCGACACCGGCATTAGCCTTTTGCTTGACGCTACTAAAGGGGGCCTCCTCTTGCCTCAAGTGGAAATCACGAGTTTTACAGCTCTTCCTCCATCTATTGTAAATCCTACGCCGGCTCCCGACTCTCCTGTCGATCCTGCACAGCTCGGCGGTCTTCTCGTGTATAATAAAACAGCTACTACCGATGCTGTGGCAGAGAAAGCTATCCCCGTTGGTATCTACTATTGGGATTCCACGGCATTGATTTGGAAAATCATCGCTGAATAATCCGTTCGACCCCGCAGGGGTTGTGGATGGGTTGTGCTACTGGGCTAGGATATGTAAGGCTTTCAGCCTGCTTGGTATTTTTATGCCCTATTACACCGCAACCCCGGTGATGTTGAATGGATTCTAAAACAAAATTACGAAGTAAATAATTACAAATAAAAAGAACGAAAAAAATGAAACGAATTAAATTATTTATGCTGGTTGCCACGTTGTTGGTAGCCGGTAACTGGTCACTGACAACTGTCACTGCCCAGGTCAAAATCGGGGGTGACGGCACTCCGGCTTCCGGAGCTGTCCTCGATTTGAGTTCTGCCTCTTCCGGCGGTCTTCTCCTGCCTCGTGTCACGCTTACGGATGCAGGTGTAAGCCCAACGGAGTTTGGTGGTATTAACATTTCTACTTTGACGCCCGGTTTGATGGTTTACAACCAAGCGGGTGGTTTACTTCCTGAAGGTGTTTATGTATTGAACGCTTCTTCCGGTTCTAATCAATGGAAAGTGGCTTCAGGTGGTGTCGAAAAGCCTGTTCAAAGCATTACTATTCCGGGTTCGAGAGCTTATCAAGGCTTGGGACTTAAGACGGCAATTTCGCCTGTCTCGTTTGTGCCTGCCAATGCTACCGTCCAGGATTTGGTATGGAAAAGTAGTGATGCAAGCATTGCTAAGGTTACAAGTGCCGGTGAAATTATCGCTATTGCTCAAGGTAATGCTATCATCAACGCTTATGCCGCAGATGGATCCGGTGTTGTGTCTAATAACTTAGAAGTTTCTATCGAAGGTATCGCCGTTGATCATATCACGGTTGCCGCTGCCGGTCCTTTCACGCTTGCAGCAGGTGGCTCCCAGCCGGTAACTGCTACGATTTACCCGGACGATGCCGAACCGACTCAGGTTGTATGGGTGACGAGTAATGCGACTGTTTCACCGAATCCAAGTAATTCCGGTGCTGCGGTCACGATTAGTGCCGGTAATGGTGGCGTGGGTTCTGTTTATGCCTCTGCCGGAGGTATCAACTCTAATACGGTTACCCTCAACATTAAGCCGGCTACACCAAGCACATTGAATGTTGATAAAACGTCTTTAAATGTTAGTGAAGTGCTTAGATTAAGTACGACAGCACCTGCCGGAACAGTCACAAGCTATAAATGGACGTTCCCTTCCAATTTCACAGGTACTACGCCTACCACAACTCCTTATATTGACCTTACAGCTGCTTTGGCCGGTACTGCTGCTGCCGCTTCGTTTGGTGTGATAGCGACTAATGCCAATGGTGATAGCCCAAGCAAGACGACGGCTAATTCGGCTGTGACAATTAATTCGGCGTGCGAAGGACTTACTGTCCCCAATTCGAGAACAGGATTTCTTACAGGTGCTCTCAATCCTGAACCTACTACACCTACACCAAGCGGTGGCCTTTGTGTATATAAGTGGGACGGTAATGGTGGAAATCAGACTACTAATGGAACTACAAAAACCTGGGATTCGATGACTGGTCAAAGTGGGTCTTGGTACCAAACTAATTCATTTACCAATCCGACTGCAAGTATATTTGTTGGTTCCAACGCAGGTTGTGAATCGGGCTATCGTCTGCCGTCTGTAATTGAGTTAAAGGCTATTATGGCTTATTTCAATACAAATTATGGTGGGTATAATGCACCTAATGGTAGTACCGCATACGCCACTTGGCGTCCGCTGGTAGCGAGCAACTACTACTGGAGTAGTACCTTCCGTAACGCCAGTGCGTCCAACGGGAACGCTTGGATCGTGAACGCCACCAATGGCAGTGCGCGCGTCAACTACACGTACAATTCGTACTACGTGCGCTGTGTTAAGGACCTTTAATCAATTTAGCTATTTTGGGCCGCTATTTTTCACTCATCTTAGTAGTTCATTTGGCTATTTTGGTAGAATTTCCCCGCGTAAGCGGGGAAATTTTTTAAAAACTTATCCAGAGTTTGATTTTGGAAGAGTGTCCTCTGTGAATTTAGGTTCAAAGGGGATTTTTTGATAAATTGATCAAATATAACTTGTTTAAAATTAATTGTGTTTTAATTGTATTTGAGAGTGATTTCCTCCACGCCGGATTTCTTTGGGTTATGGCTCAAAGAAGTGTGCGTTTTCAATAGGTCGATAGTCCACCGGGACCGGAGGTAAACGAGACGTGCATGAAGCCATGCATTGTCGCACAAAAGAGTGACTATTTTATTGTGATTGCTGGTAGCGAGCAACA